>URDR01000026.1 GCA_900546645.1 uncultured Bacteroides sp.
ATTCTTACACGTTTACTCATTTTCTCATGCCACGCCTTTATGCATTGGCGCTGCAATATTACAGAGCACTTACCGGGAAGCCAAAAAAGTGTGCAATGGTTGCACACTTCTATGAAACCGTTGCACATTATTTTGGCTGCAAGCTGATAAGCGGACAACTTTGCGAATAAATCGGGCAGGTGCAAGGGACTCCGAAGCCTGCCTTTAACCCTATATTCTTTATTATATGACAAAGGCAGAAATCGAAAAGAAAAAATCTCTTGCACGCTCACTGTTCCTTTCCGGCATGGAACAGACTGAAATTGC
Organism: uncultured Bacteroides sp.; assembly: GCA_900546645.1. Taxonomy (GTDB): domain Bacteria; phylum Bacteroidota; class Bacteroidia; order Bacteroidales; family Bacteroidaceae; genus Phocaeicola. The sequence goes on from URDR01000026.1 coordinate 307, forward strand.
GGAGAAAGTGGACGTGTCACGCGTCACCATCTCAAAATGGTGCACGGCTGACGGATGGAAAGAGGCAAGGGCGGCAAAGAACGTCACCCGGCCGGAACTGGTGAACAAACTCCTGCTCACCATTGATACACTCATTACTCAAGTCAACGAATCGAACGACCCTGCACTTGTAGCTGGTCTCGGGGACAAACTGGCCAAACTTTCGGCGGTGATTGAAAAGTTAGACAAGAAGGCCAACGTAGTGGATGTCATTGAAGTGTTCATGGCATTCTCCAAATGGATTGAATACCGTTCAACCATCGACCCGGAAGTGACTCCGGAACTGGTCAGGGCAATCAACAAGTACCAGGATCTGTATATCACCGAACAGATGGGCATAAAATAAAACGGCTATGGCAACAGCAGCGGAAAAGAAACAGGCATACGAACAGTGGAAGGAACACTGTAAAAGAGTGCAGTCCATCACGGATACGGCTTTGCTCGCGGGCGAGACACCGGCACAAAAGGACAGGCGTATTCTGCGTCTGCAGGGTAACTATGCCGCGTTCTGTGAATATTACTTCCCCCACTTTCTCACCTTGCGTGACAAAACCACCGGGGAAGTCATACGCACCATCCACAATGCACCGTTCCACAATGCGGCAGCGGCTAAAGTAAAAGGCACACCCAACCTGAAAGCGGTATTCATGTGGCCGCGTGGCCATGCCAAGTCCACACACATGGACATTTTTGTTCCGCTGTGGCTGATGTTCCAGCCCAAACGTCTCATCAACTTCATGGTGGTGGTCGGCAAAAGTGAGGACTCAGCCACACGTCTGCTGGGAGATATTCAGGCAGAACTGGAACATAACCAGCGCATCATTGCCGACTTCGGCAAGCAGCAGGGGAATGCCTCCTGGCAGGATGGGGAGTTCAAGGCGGCCAACGGGGTGAAATTCCTGGCTTGCGGACGCGGACAGTCTCCACGTGGTTTGCGAGACCGGGAAGCACGTCCGGACTACATCGTCATCGATGACTTGGATGACGACGAACTGTGCCGCAATGAGAAACGGGTGCATGACATTACAGACTGGGTGAAAGAAGCCCTTTTTGGTGCACTGGATGTGGGCCGGGGACGCTTTATCATGGTCGGGAACCTCATTTCTAAAAACTCGGTGCTGGCCAATCTCACCAAGACAAAAGGGGTACATGTATCCGTCATCAAGGCAATAGACAAGAACGGAGAACCGGTATGGCGCGAAAAATGGACGAAAGAGGAGGCGCAGGAATACAGGGATTTCGTAGGCTACCGGGCATGGGAAAAGGAGATGATGCACAACCCCATCGTGGACGGCACTATCTTCCGGGCAGACTGGATTCGTTACAAGAAACTGCCCAGACTGTCCAAGTATGAAATGCTGGTCTGCTATACCGACCCCTCTTTCAAATCGACCACTTCAAACGACTACAAGGCTTGCCGCCTTTGGGGCAAGATTGGGAAGGAACTGCACCTTATAGACTGTTACGTCCGGCAGGATACCGTTTCCGGAATGGTACGGTGGCTTTACGACCTCTACGAGCGTACACGCGATACGGCAGCCGTCCAGTTCTTTATGGAAGCGAACTTCATGCAGGATGTCATTCTGGATGAGTTTGAGGCAGAAGGAAATCTGCGTGGATACCAACTGCCCATCATGCCGGACAAACGAAAGAAGCCGGACAAGCTCCAGCGCATCGAAGCGGTGTCACCATTATGGGAACGCGGTTTCGTATTCTACAATGAGAAGTTGAAAGAATCGCCGGATATGCAGACCGGAATCGAACAGACCTTGGCTCTGGAGCGTGGCAGCCGTATTCACGATGATGCACCGGATGCCGACGAGGGAGCCATCTGGATGCTGCAGCGCAATTCAAGGCAGGAGAGTTTTCAACCGGTGTTCGGCAAAAGGCCGACCGCCAAAAATATATGGTAACATGATACAACTGATTAAAAGAATGATTTTTGCATGGCGCTATAAACGTGCCGTTGCCCGTGCTTGCAAGTATGCCAAGCTCTACGGAAGAAAATACTACGTCCTGTATATGGGCGGCAAACTGAAAGTTGTCCCCAAAAGGAATATCTGCGAACTGATTCACCGCCACCGTTTCCGCAAGGGAACCACTATCCGGGATATAGAAAAAATGGCATTATTCATCACTAAATAATAAGGTCATGTTCATTACAGAAGAAGATTACAAAGTTGTCATCGGCGACAACGCATTGAAGGTCATCTCCCAGGTAAGCCCGGAAAACCGTACCAATGCAGAAGCGGAAGCCCGGGAAGAAATTGCCGGTTATCTACGGCCGAAATACGACTGTACGGCCATTTTCTCTGCACAGGATGAACACCGGAACCGGCTCATTGTCATGTACACCTGCGACATTTCACTTTACCACATGAGCGCAGCCATGCCACAAAAGATGGGAAGCGAGATACGCAAGGAACGATATGAACGGGCCATCAAGTGGCTTGAAGGCGTACAGGCCGGAAAAATTGTCCCTGATTTGCCCTTGGCTGTCGGAGAAGATGGGCTTCCGTCCGGAAATTCACTTGTTTACAGCTGTCAGAAGCAGCTTCATCATAACTGGTAGGACTATGGATATTAAAGACTTTTTCAGCGGTATGTTTTCCAGTAAACCGAAAAACGTACTGCAAACGCCATACGGCAATTTTAATCTGGCCAAGGGGAAAGACATCAAGCGGGTGCAGAAAATGGTCATCGACCTGCAGCGCACCACCGATGCACTCACCCGGAAGGACATCAAGAACTGGCGCGATGCCTGGCAGTCGGCCATCAATGTGGACAGCCCCAGCCGCCAGCGCCTGTACGACATCTACCGGGACGCGGAAATAGATCTTCACCTCTCCGGATGCGTGGAGCAGCGCAGAGGGTTTGTCATGGCACGCTCTTTCAAAATCGTAGACGTGAAAGGGGATGAGAACGAGGAGGCGGTACACTTCTTCGACCAATCCTGGTTCAAACAGCTCATGCGATATGCGCTCGATTCCATCTACTGGGGACATTCGCTCATCGAATTGGGCGACCTTTGCACTGACGGCGACGGCTGCATCTGTTATTCGGATGTGAAGCTTATTCCGCGTAAGCATGTCATTCCTGAATATGGGCGTGTCATAACCGACCTCGGACAGGACTGGACTACAGGTATAGACTACCGCCAGCCGCCTTTTTCGGACTGGCTCATTGAGGCCGGCAGACCTGACGACCTCGGGCTGTATCTCAAGGCAGCTTCACAGACTATCCCCAAAAAGAATATGCTGGCTTTTTGGGATACCTTCGGGGAAATATTCGGAATGCCCATGCGTATAGCACGCACCACCTCGCGCGACCAGAAAGAAATCGACCGCCTTGACAAGATGCTGCGTGAAGCCGGAACCGCTCTCTCCATGGTGGCAGGAATGGAAACCGAAATCGAATTTGTGGAAAGCGGCAAGGGAGATGCATTCAATGTCTATGACAAGCGCATCGATCGGGCCAATTCCGAACTGTCAAAGCTTATCATCGGACAAACGATGACCATTGAGGACGGAAGCAGCCTCTCACAGTCTGAAACGCACCTTGAAGTGTTCCAGAACCTCGTGGAAAGTGACTGCGACATGCTGCGGGATATAGTGAACAACCAACTCATTCCGCGCATGGTTCGTCACGGTTTTCCTGTCAAGGGACTGCGTTTTGATTGGGACTACTCCATTGACTACACTCCCGAACAGCAGAAAGCCTACGAAGAAATGGTACTGCAGCACTACAAGGTGAAGCCACAGTACTTTGAGGAAAAATACGGCATTCCGTGCGAGGAGAAGGAACCGAAGGAAGAGCCGGACCCGGCAGATCCGAAAAAGAAGAAAGACGACAAACAGGCTGGAACGCTATCCCGTTTTTTCGACTGAGCCCCGAGGATTATTCGGGGCTGCATCTACGCTACAGTTCATTGCTTGGCAATCATACCCTCCAACTCTCAAAAGAGGACGAGGCAAAATTGATGCGTGACAAGCTTACAGAGATGTTCGACCGCATGATGAAAGCCCTGTTCCGGGAGCAGGGGGCAAACCTTGAAATCAACATACTGGCTTCAGAAGAGGCGCAGGACTTTATAGAGACGCACGCCTCCGTCCTGGACTCTTCATTCCGGCAGGTGGAGATGTCCGAGGCCATGCGAGGGCGCCTGCAGAGGTCGGATTATATATTCTCAGGCCTAAAGACGTTCCATGAACTGAACGAAGCCTTCCCCTCCCTGCTGGATGAGAACGGCAATCGAAAAACGTTCGAACGCTTTTTGAACGATGTCCGGAAGATAGACGAAACCTATAATCGGGGCTACCTCCGGGCAGAGTACAACTTTGTGCAGGCTTCGGCGACTATGGCCGCCAAGTGGGAACGGTTCGCAGAAGACGGGGACCGCTACAACCTCCAGTACCGGACGGCCGGGGATGGCAAGGTTCGCCCGGAACATGCCGAACTGCATGGGGTAACACGACCTATGGCAGACCCCTTTTGGGAAGAGTATTTCCCGCCAAATGGATGGAACTGCAGGTGCACCGTAGTCCAGGTACGAAAATCCAAATATCCGGAAACGCCCTACGATGAGGCAATGGCATTGGGCGAGTCAGCCCTTCAAAGGGACACCAAAGGCATCTTCCGGTTCAACCCGGGAAAAGAACAGAAGACCATGCCGGATTACAACCCATACACCATCAAAAGGTGCAGGGATTGTGATATGGCCAAAGGGAAACTTAAACTGGCCTTCGTTCCGGACAACGAGCTGTGCGCCGCCTGCAAAATACTGCAAAAATGCGCCGGAGACCGGGAAAAGTCCGCACGAGCTATCGAACGTATCCATTATCTGCATGAAATGGAGCCTCTACTTCAAAAGAAAGTGGAAAAGAACATAAATGGCAAGGACTTGAATATCGGCTTTACCAAAGAGGGCAACAAGCACTTGTTCTCCGACACATTCGGACGGACACGCATCGTTTCCAAGGAGGACTTGAAGAACCTGGATTCACACCTTGAACGTGCCGAATATGTGGATGATTCCGCATTGACTCACCCAAGGACGGACAATGTGGAACACTTCTTCTACTTCAAAGTTAAAATCAATGGAAAATGGGTAAGGCTTAATGTTGCCAAAGAAGTAACAAGAAGGGATAACGGTTATATCCGCATAAAATACTTTTTATACTCAGTAAATGATATAATAGTAGAATAAAAAAAACAAAAGCACCAAGGGCGACACTTTGGACTAAAACGCCTGCTCGTCATTCCCTCAATGCTTCTGTGTTTGCAAATATACAAAACATTTTTTAATCCAATTGCTTATGAACAAGATTCTTTCATTTTTGAAACAAAGTAACCGCTACAAACACCTGGTAGGCGGTTTTATCGTGGGGCTGCCAGCCCTGACACCGTACGCGGCCTTATACGCAGCCGCCATCGCAGCCTCCTCGCTGGAGCTCAAAGACAAGCTCCGGGGCGGTCGTTGGGACTGGACGGACTGGACACTCACCGTGACCGGAGGAGCAATCGCCGCATTGATTTTCCTCGTTATCTAACAAGGGGACTGGCTTTTATCCGTACCTTTGCACCCCGGTGGAGCTTCCTGATAGTCCGTGTGGTCTATCGCGGGTACAACAATGCGAATGCGAATGGCGGCGTGTCGAATGCGAATGCGAATAACGATGCATCGAACTCGAACACGAATGTCGGCTCCCGTCTGGAAATCTAACAATCGGCGTACAACACCGGGGACGTGTCCCCTACCGTGGTGCCGAGGGAAGCAAGCCACAGCAAAAGCGCACAGGTGCGGAAAGCTGAAAAATCACGCGTCGGGTGGAGTTTGGTAGGCTCAAGTCAGCTCGAAGAAGTCAGACCCGGGGAAAGGAAGGCCCTTATCTTCCGTTTGTAAAACAATCAAAAAAAACAATGCTATAATGCACAGGCAAGGATATATAGTGGAAGAGATTGCCGATTATTCCAATATGGCGGAATCATTCGACCAGGTCCTCCGTGGCTCCAAACGAAAAAAAAGCCGCCAGGGACGTTACCTGCTTGCGCACAGGGAAGAGGTGCTTCAGGAACTTACCGGAAAAATCAAGACGGGTACATTCACCGTCAAGGATTACCGGGAGAGGGAAATCGTGGAGGGTGGAAAAATGCGACGTATCCAGATACTCACCATGAAGGACCGCATCGCCGTCCACGCAATCATGGCCGTAGTGGACAGGCACCTGAAGAAACGGTTCATCCGTACCACCTCAGCCAGCATCAAGAACCGCGGCATGCACGACCTCATGGAGTACATACGCCGCGACATGAAAGAAGACCCGGAAGGAACACGCTACTGCTACAAATTCGACATCTCCAAGTTCTATGAGAGCGTGGGGCAGGATTTCGTAATGTATTGCGTCCGGAGGGTATTCAAAGACAAGAAACTCATCGCCATGCTTGACAACTTCGTAAGGCTCATGCCGCAAGGAATCAGCATCGGGCTGAGGTCGTCGCAAGGGTTGGGCAACCTGCTCCTGTCTGTTTTTTTAGACCATTATTTGAAGGACAAGTACGGCGTCCGCCATTTCTACCGCTATTGCGATGACGGCGTGGTACTCGGTGACGCGAAATCAGAATTGTGGAAGATTCGTGATGCCGTCCACTTCCAGGTCGCACAAATCGGGCTTACCGTAAAGCCTGATGAACGTGTATTCCCGGTGGACGAGGGCATAGACTTCTTGGGATATGTCATATACCCCGACCATGTGCGCCTACGCAAGCGCATCAAACAGAAGTTCGCCCGAAAAATGCACGAGGTCAAATCGAGGAAAAGAAGGCGTGAACTGGTCGCTTCCTTCTATGGGATGGCCAAGCACGCCGACTGCAATATGTTGTTTAATAAATTAACAGGCAAAAAAATGAGATCATTTAAAGACTTGAACGTTTCCTACAAGCCGGAAGACGGCAAGAAACGTTTTCCCGGCTCCGTGGTAAGCATCCGGGAATTAGTGAACTTACCCATCATCGTGAAGGACTTCGAGACCGGCATCCGCACCGAACAGGGCGAAGACCGCTGTATCGTAGCCATCGAGATGAATGGCGAGGCCAAGAAGTTCTTCACCAACTCGGAAGAGATGAAGAACATCCTCGCGCAAGTGAGTGAAATGCCGGACGGATTTCCGTTTGAGACCATCATCCGGACGGAAACTTTCGGCAAAGGTAGAACCAAGTATGTATTCAGCTGATGAAAAAAGTGGAAGGAAACACCGGGGTACGGTTGCTTGAATGCATAAACCCCATTAAAAACAAATGGCGTGTCCGATGGGACGTGCAGCCGGGAGAGAACGGATCGGCCACCTACATGGAAGAGGAGTTCGACCATCGACCCACCGAAGACGAGATACGCTCCACGGTCATAACATGGCACAACCGGGAAACTGACAAGGATATCCTATCAGGTTTCACCTACGAGAATGTCCCGGTATGGTTGTCAAGCGAGAACCAGTTCAACTACAAGGCAGCCTACGACCTTGCCGTGCAAACAGCAGGGGCGACTCTTCCGGTCGTGTTCAAATTCGGGACGGACACCGAACCGGTCTATCGCGAGTTTGCTACACTGGAAGACCTGACAGACTTCTATACGAAAGCCATGCAGCATATCCAAAACACGCTGGCCGACGGATGGAAAAAGAAAGATGTATTTGATTTGTCGCTATATGCGGTAGATTAAAAAAAGCCTTCGGGGGTAAGGCTGTAAAAAAAGCCCCGGCCTGTTAATTAGTCGTCTCACTTACTTATTAACACAAAGATACCTCTTACAGGCACGACCGGGGGCATAGACCCTCGTTCGCCTGCAAGAGGTTTTTTTGTGTACGCTTCTGCGCATAAATAAGTGAGACAGTGCAAAAGTACTAATTTTTGTTGAATATGAAAGTAATTGAGATACTGAAATTGAATAAAGGAATGCTGAAAACATGCCGGAAAGTAGGAATCCGGATGGAAGACGTACAGTATATCGAACTATACAATGACTACAACAGGCTGTTGGACGAAGGCGAAAAGGTTTCCTACATCGTGGCAGTACTGGCCGAACGTTATAATGTTTGCGAGCGAAAGGTATACACGCTCATCAAACGGCTGCAAAGCGACTGTAACCCGTTTGCAGTGTAATGGGACAGCCTCCCCATTGAAGAGGGATAACGGCGCGGTACCTTTGCGGGGTATCAAAACAACACACCATGAACAAGTATTATCAAATCCTAAAAAAGGTACTTGCCGACGGCAAGACACAAAAAGGCAGGAAAGGTGAAAGCCGTTACCTGCTGAACGAGACGGTAACGCTGTCCCCTGCGGAACTGCTCGATATTTTCGAGGGACACAATATCGCACGGAAGAAGCTCAGAAGCGAACTGTCGCTCTTCATGAGCGGGGAAAGACAGGTTGAGAAATACCGGGAAGCCGGGATAAACTGGTGGGACTACTGCGGCTCCATCCTCGTGAACTCCTACCCTACCTATTTCGAGAAGCTGCCACCTCTGATTGGCAAAATCAACCGGGAAAAACGAAGCAGCAAGAACTACGTGCTGTTCCTCGGTTCGACCGGCACGGAAAGCAACCAGGCACCATGCCTCAGCCTCGTACAGTTCCAGATCGAACAAGGCGAACTGGTCCTGACGGCCTACCAGCGTAGCTCGGACGCCAACCTCGGATTACCGGCGGACATCTATCACCTGTACCTTATATCCCGGCAAATAGAACTACCCCTGAAATCCATCACAATCAACCTCGGCAACGTGCATATTTACGAGAACAACGTCACACGCACACAAGAACTGCTTGCCGGAAATCCTAACGTAAAATTCGAATTGAACGTATGAAAAAGACGTATCTGTCAGCCCCGCTGCCATTCGTGGGCCAAAAGCGCATGTTCGCACGCAAGTTTATGAAAGTATTGGAACAATATCCGGAAAGCACGGTATTCGTTGACCTTTTCGGCGGTTCCGGCCTGTTATCACACATCACCAAACGATGCAAGCCGGAAGCCACGGTCATATACAACGATTTCGACAATTACCACAAGCGGTTGGAAAACATCCCAAGGACAAACCGGCTGATCGCCGACCTGCGTTCCATGGTAGGGAATTCCGTTCCACGGCACAAGACCATAACCGGAGAACTGCGTGAGCGCATCTTCAGCCGTATCCTCCAGGAGGAGCACGAGACCGGTTACGTGGACTTCATCACCCTGTCCTCCTCTTTGATGTTCTCCATGAAATATAAACTGAGCGTACCGGAGATGCGGAAGGAAGCCCTTTATAACAACATCCGGAAAGCGGACTATCCGGAGTGCACGGATTATCTGGAGGGGCTGGAAATCGTCTCCTGCGATTATAAGGAGCTGTTCAACCGCTACAAAGACACGCCGGGCGTGGTGTTCCTGGTGGACCCGCCGTACCTTTCCACCGACGTGGGTACTTACAATATGAGTTGGCGTATGTCGGATTACCTCGACGTGCTGAACGTGCTATCCGGGCATCCGTTCGTCTATTTCACCTCAAACAAATCCTCCATCCTGGAGCTGTGCGAATGGATCGGGAAAAACAAAAATATCGGCAACCCGTTCGAGGGATGTACCCGGATGGAGTTCAACGCCCACATAAACTACAGCTCATCCTACACGGACATGATGCTGTTCAAAAAAGAGGCTGCCTGACGGCGTTTCTTTGCCCCCTGTTGAAATAGAAAGCCTCCGGCGGTAATTTGTCCGCCGGAGGCTTTACTGTCCGAACATGGCCGTTTATCGAAGCCGTTTGAAGGCCACGCACGAATACACCTCGATATTTTCCACGATCTCCTCGTGGTTGTGGTTCGTCTGGCTCTCCACAAGGTCAAATGCCATGAAAGTATCGCCATCCATGCACGAGAGCCGCTCATGTATCAGTTCCGGCAGGTCAAACACCTCCAACGCCTCTTCCTTGAACGGGCTGCCCTCGTTGGCCGCACCGGCCCAGTCCGTCACGATATGCAGTTTCACTTCCGGTTCGGCCCGATATTCCACCCCGTCCACAATCGCGTTCCAGCGTATCGGGCAGAACTCCACGAATACGGCAGGGCGTTCCCAATTCTCCTCCTGCTCGATAAACTCCACATTGTGGTTCCACAGGTCGATGTGTTTTATCAAGCCTCCGCCCACCTCCTTCAGCTCCTTGCAGAGCATATTATAAAGTTCCTTTCTCATTTCCGTCTTATATCAAATTCAACATTGAAATATTCCGTTATATTCTCCTCTATGATTTCACGGACAGCCTTCTCCACTTCGGGAGAAACCCCCAAGAAACGCCTTCGGGGAATCTTGATCATGCTGCCCTCCTTTTTCAACGCCATGAACTTCCAGAACTCCGCCTCGCCGGTCAGCTGCACGGTACGTTTGTCCTTGCGTTTCTCTCCATTCTTCCTGCGCCCGAAAGAACCGGTCGCCTCGTAGTATTTATGCCAAAAGTAACGCTTCATCTTTTTTGTCACCCTTATCTCCCCGCCGTCATTGTGGATGGCCGCATACGGAAGGTCGGTGTAAAACGTGATGCTGTTCTCCGTGGTCCGGCTGGAAACGCTCCGCCTGAGCCGGCCGGTATCTATCAAAATAGAACCTCCGGGACGTGTCGGGCTTTTACGCCGCTGCCATGCCTCGGAGAAAAAAGCCTGACGCTCAAAATTACGGTCGAACTCATCTGTCATCTCCACCCGGATATCCTGCAGGATCCGGGCGATTATCTTCTGCACGTCCTTGTTCATAGTCATCGTCATTAAAGAGTAAAAGCTGGCGGGTCTCCTCGTCAGCTATCTTCTTGCTCGCATCCGCGCTCGCGTTGAGTATATTGTAGAATGTACGTTCGGTAACGGCATATACAGGATATACGTACCGCCGCCAGATCTTGCGGTTCGGTACACCGCGTTTGGCATATTGGTCGTATATCCTGTTTATCTCCTCCACACGTTTCTCATAACTTACTCCGCGTCGCTTTGTCATCGCTTACTCCTTCTTTGGATTATATGGTTGAATGTCCAGTTCCATCTTCGCGCTCACTATCACCCGGCCGCTGCCGCCACATTGGGGACAAGCCTCCTCGGTAATATTCACTTTCTTTTTTCTGAAAATCCGAGAAGGAAGTTCGGTCGTTCTCTGTACGACACCCGTGCCGCGACAAGCACGGCACAAGGCTACTTTGGGGCTCTTCTCTACATTCTGTATCATACTCTTCATTTTTAGGATTCTGTCATACCCAACGGGATGGGCTTCCACATCCCGTTATTGTCTCTTATCTCAGCTCTGATGAACTGCTTGCTCACCTCCGGCTGGTAACTCTCCTCGATGATGCGCACGCCTTCCATGAAACGCTCGTCACCGGTTTCCATCGCTACCTTGCGCAATTGAACGATGCGCGAGGCTTTCAACGTACCTTTGGCATCACGTGCCAACAGGCGGAGAACCATGCTCACCAGCGCCTTGGTCTTTTCGTCCTTGGCGAGGCTTTCGATATACTCCTTCACGATGGCAATTCCGTCCTCCACCGTATCGCGGTAACCGTCTGTCACATACACGCCCAACGTGATACGCTTGCTTCCCTCGCTGTTGGTGAATGTGTGACTGCGCTGATCGTCCTTTGCTTTCGTCTTGAACAGGTCGGACTTCATTTCAAGGATGGTCTTGAAATTCTCCATCACCGTCCGCTTGCTCTCCTTGATGCGCTCGCTGATACCCAGCAACACCGGAATAGAGCGTTCGATCTCCTCGTCCACCATCTGCTTATACATCTCGCGGTCGGCTCTCGCCTTCTCTTCCGCGACTTTCTTGGTTTTCGCCTGACGGAAGGCATCAAACTCCGCCTTCTCGGTTTCCGTCATTACGACGGTCTGGTTCTTCTCTTCCATAATTCAAATCGTTTTTGTTGTTAATCCATCAATTCTCATACTCCTCACCATAATCTGGCGTTTCCAACTCGCTTTCCAACAGGGCTTCCTCATATTTCTCATAAGACCACTCGTTCAGCCTGTTGAAAAACTCTTCCCGATCATCCCGGTCCATTTCCGGGAACACGTCAAGTATCTGGTTCTTGACATTCTCAAGCAGTTCATTAAATCTCTTATCCATATCCGTCAATTTTTAGGAGCTTTGGTGTCTATGAGCATATAGGTCACCGCCGCCGGTTGTTTTACTTCCTCTTTCTTTTTTTCCTTGAGCCCGCCCTTGCGCCGGATAGAGCGCAGCTTTACAGCCAGTTGTTCCAGTTCGTCCGAAGAGATTTGACTGAACGCCTTTCCCGCAATCCGGGGATTCCGGCAGAAGTCATTGACACGCGCCCAGTCCGAAGTGTCGATTCCCATTTTTTGCATGAGTCTCAAACACACGCTGCGCCAATATTTAAGTTCCTCCTGCATCTTCTGACGACGCTCGTCCACACCGGCCAATTTCTCCAATCCCTCACAACAGGTCTTATATTCAAGCCTCGTCATTTCACGAAGACTGTCTGTCCGGTTCCATGTATACTGCAACACGATGGACTTCTTGAACTCTTCCCGGTCTCCGTTGAACGGCAGCTTGTTGAACAAAGCGTAAAACCGGGCGAAATTGGTTACTTCCTGTGCCATATCATCCTTTCACTTTTTTCTCCACCGAAAGGATAGCCAGACTTATCATCATAAGTTTTACAGACTGACTGTCCTCCTCAAGCAAATCAATATCCGCAACCACAGGCTCACCGCTCATGGCATTCCATACTTGCTCTACCTCTTCCGTCTTCTTTTGGTTCATCAAAAAGAGATACGCATCATACTCGGAACGATCAAACTCAAATACGACCTGAACTTTCTGTTTTTCTTCCATAGTTCCTATCATTTATTGTTTTCTTTCTTCGTTACTTCATATCCTTTTTCTTTAAGATACGTTGCCACATAATCATCATTGCCAAGGTCATTCAGCACATCAAAAAGATAACTTGACACATACCCTGCAACGGCATGTGCCGATGCATAATCAATTTTTTCAGAGATAAACTCCACCTTCTTGGTTCTACCCAATCCTCGAAATGCTTTTTCAATGTCATTCATAATTCTATATTTTAAACTGTTATTCAAACAATACTTTAATGCCGCATGAACTCGCCACGTCAAGTTCCAGCTTCGCGCCTTTACTCAGTTCCCAGTCCTTCAGCATATAGATATACTCACAATCCAGAAGCAGGGCGATATCCGCCCGCATGTGCTCTCTCCAATGGGCCTCATCCGGCAGCCCGTTCTTAAAAGGATTGACCGGGGAAAAGCCCATATTTCTCAAATTCTGTTCCGCATTGGCAAACGCACCCTTGCGCTCGTCAATGTTATAGTGGGCTATTGCCCCGCTGATGTAAACCTTGTCTTTTTCCATATCACAAATTATTACTCGTTTGAATGATTCCTTCTTCCCACACCACATAATAGCTGCCGGCCTCACCGATGGCACGGCCTTGACAATATGCCTTATAACCGACCACCCGGATCTTCATGTCGCAGATATAACGCAAACGGATCGCACCGCCTCCCATCGGCTGGCTCTTCTTTTCCTGGCTGATCCAGATGAAGCACTTTTTCGGGAAACGCTTCATCAAGGCTACCGCATCCGGATACTCCCATTCCGACACCTGATACGAATCCACGATGATAAACTTCGGGGACTTCGGCCTCTTCAATCGGTCTATCAGTTCCTCATAGGTCTCGTCCACAACCACACGGAACTTGCCTTGCACCTCGTTCATCTTCAAATATTCCATACGGCGTTGGAATGTCTGGTTCACGCCCTCTTCATAACTCAAGTACAACACAAGGCCGTATTTGCACAGTTCCTTGCTAAGCTGCATCACAAAGCTGCTCTTTCCGCTGGCACTGGCACCGCTGATGAACCAGGAGGCATTCTCCGCAGGGAACCCGAAAGGCTTGTTCCATTTCTCACCCCACGGCAACGTCACCCATTTCTTGGCGGCTATGTCTTTCGGACTATATGCTCGTTTCATGGCTCTTTTTCTATTGATTCAATCCTATATTTCAGAAACCCTTTGATGATATGCGGAGGATGGTGTATCGGGCAGAATTGCCCTACGTGAAGCCTCCAATACGGGACATAAGCATCTTTCCATATTTCATTTTGAAATGGTCCGGCTTCCTCCACAAGACCACCTTCATTTACTTTGAGCCATAACAGGTCTTGGCCTTTGTCCTCTAAAACTATCTTAACCATTTCCTATGCCATTTTAAGTTTCTCTATCTCGGTATATACTCGCCTCAGACCTCCACGTGTCTTGCGTACAATCTGCGCTATATCCGCACCTGCCGGGGCATTTACTTTAGCCACCGTCCGAGCTTGGGCATTCAAAAACGCCTCACGCTCCTTGCCGTCATCAGGTGTCACCTTGCTGTAACGGTCTCCATAACGGCTCAACATCTCGGTATAGCCCACTTTCTTACATTCTATCGAACGGTTGATCTTTTCTTTCAAACCATCCGCACCCATCATATACCAGGCACAACTGCGTTCGGTGGCATTCCACAAAGCCTTCAGCTCAAGGAACGCCTCATACTGCAAATCCCCGGCCTCGTCCAAAATAATAAGCGGATTCTCAATGGAACGGAGGTAATAAGTCAAATCCTCGTATACATCGCTATATTTACCTTTGGCATCCACTCCGAACTCCGCAGCTATCTTACGCACCAGCTTCAGCTTGGTCTTCACCTGCGAGCAGTCGATATACACGGCATTCTTGTGGTTCTGCACATAATACCTTGCGGTAAAAGTCTTTCCGATGTTTGGAATGTCGCATAGGATAGCCGACAGGCTCGACTGCTGGGAGAACTCCAGCTGGGCGGTTATATACTCGAACGTGGCGGTCTTGGCAACCTTCCACTCCATATCGGCACGGAGGCCCACACCCAAACGACGGGCTATACTTATCCAGTTGGCATCACTAAGGGCTTTATCCGTCTGTCCGTTCTTAATGGCACTGTACACCGATGTGCTGATGCCAAGGGAGGCGGCATGTTTCGCGTCACTCGGATAGTTCGCACGGTTGGCAGCTATCGCTCCCAAAATCTTCTGTTTTTGCGCTTCTGTAATCATAATTCAAACGCTGTTATAATGTTATTCTAATCGTATTCTTACATATCTCCAATAGCCATTGCCGCCATATTGGTCGGCTGCCATTCGTAAGCTTCATCGGGTTCTTCAGGAACAGGTGCCGTAGGTAATACAAGGCTTTCCGTTTCCTCATCTTCTTCCTCACGTTGGACCGGTGCCACACCTACCTGACCGATAGCGTTATCACGTACCCATTTGTCAAAGTGACTCATTATCTTTGCCTGTTCCGTATAAGCTGCCTTATCTTCTTCGGTCTGTTCCGCCATTACACGGCTATAAGTCACAACCGGGCGCACCTTGTCGATATAGCGGTCATTCTGATACAGGAACACATCGGTCGGTTTGCCTTCCTCATCCGGCAAATAGAAAGCCGTCACCTTGCGGTTATTAGGCTCCAACTTCTCAAGAACCTCCGGACCACTCAGCCACCAGTCAGCGTACGCCACACGTACCGTACTGTTCCGTCTTACGCTTGTTTCCACCCTCTCGCCGATATAACGGCTCAGGGTCAGTTTGTCAAGCGGGCGCAGAGTCGGGTTGATCCTCGCCACAAGCACATCCCAGCGGGTCATACCCGGATATTTCTTCTGGTTGGGGTGCAGCGTGTTGTTCCACTCCGCACAGTCCCGGCGGTCATCGGCCACAAGTTCCTCAAACGTATAATATTTCCGATCCTCGTAAGTATGGTTCCCACTGTCGCTGATTTTCTTCTGATCCACACGCCGTGCCCCTTTACCGTACCAACGACCCACCCCTTCATGGTTCTTATGGGCGATAGTTGTCTTGAATGCGCCGTTCAACGGTTCGGCATATTTGTCCTGAGAGTTCAACGGTGCACAAAAGCGCACAAACTTGAACACCTCACCGGCTTTCAGGAAGCCCTCCTTGTACTTGCTCATCAAATGCTGCTCCACCTCGATACCGGCAGGCATCCCCCACCCGTTACGCTCAATCAGGCGGAACATATCCCGGAAACAGGCAACCACAAGGGCTTCGTCTTTATCACGGCCGTAAGCAAGCCCCACACGGCACTGGCTCACCATATCGTAGGCATAATAAGCATGTACGTATTCACCACCCTTCATGCGACGCGGAAGATCCACGTCATCCATCGTAATCTGGGACAAGGAGAACTCTCCACTGTGGCGGTGCATGTGTGGCATTTGCTCGTGGTAGAATTCCGACCACCCACGACGCTTTTTCTCTATGAGTACCTGGTTGGCCGGCTTGTTCAAGATGTTGCGAATGGTACTTTCGCTCAGTTCTTTCGGATCACCGTTCTTATCCGTAAAATCGTTATGGTTGAATATTTCCCCGGTTTCCAAATCCCATACCTCCAACTCACCACACACAAAGGAGATATACATCTCGTGTACGTCACTGCCATAAGGCTGGTTCGGCAGCACCGTGATGCTCAGCACGAGACGCTCGGTCTTGTAATCCACTTTCCTCGCGCACTGGTTACCGAACTTTCCACTGATAAGGCACTCATAACCGTACTGCTTGTACTCGTTCACCTTCTTTCGGAAACGCAAGGTACTCGCCGGCAGATCATGCCCGAACTCTTCGCGCAGCGTCTCAATGGTAGTAGCCATCATGCTCCAATCATACTTCTCTCCCATTAACTTTCGATAATCACGACTACGATTGTACAACTTGATACAAGTATTCAGTACTGAAGCATTTATCGCATACTTTCTGGCAAGCTCGTCAGAAGCCTTATCGCTGGACTGCCGGGCAGCCCAATCCATAAAGAAAGCGACGGCAGCCTGATCAAGCTCGTAATTCGATATTATCCAGCCACGCAAAAGCACGGCATTGCCACCAGGATATTTCTCCTCGACTTTTTCTTTGTAAGAGGTAGGCAGACTATCAATAACAATCAAAGCTCCATTTCCTTTCGCTCCACCACCACGACGTGCTACCTTTATCCGGCCACTGGATGCCATATACTTGTAATTCGGAACAGTCATTATTCCGCCATCAACAAGTTCACGAAACGATATGCAAAGTTTGTTATCGAAAAATTCCATACTCACACCTCCTTATTTCAATGCGGCCGCAAAATTTTGGATGCTGTCTATATTGGAAAATGTCACATTATCATAATGTCTCACCTCTTCCCCTTTATAAGTCACCACACCCGTGCTGTCGTTTTTACTGATCTCTAACAATGCGCCGTTCGGAAAATATTGGCGTATCACGTTATCATGGTCGTGTAGTGTCTCCATAACCGGAGCCACCGCCATTACAATACCACCACGCTCACGGGCGGCCTTCTGGATCCTACGGATGGTATCCGTATCCTGTTCAAAACGCAGGGCTTTCCAAACCGTCACGCTGCTTACGTTGAAAGCCTTGGCCAAAAACTGGCGATCCTCACTTGTTACATGAATATACTTCTTCATATCTCACTTGATTTTAATATCCTAATTCGTTATATTTGTTGCGTTTAAAAAAAATAACCGACTTATGCCTCAAAATCCGACATCACTGCCTTTCTTGGTATCTTACGCTGATACTCTCTCATCAGCGAAGAGCAGACCTCTAATCCAAACAGCCCTGACAGCGATTGCATCTCTTCAAGAAATTGACTGCGTGTGTATCGACAACATAACGCTACCTGACGATATTGCAGAAGCCGGCGCTCGACTTGGAGCATACACGACAGCTGATCTTGTCTGGTTCCACTTCTCAAAGCATTCACTAATGACGCAAAAGGTGTTCGAGAAAGCCGTTCGCGGACTCTTTGCTCATAGTCAGTTGGGAAGCCCGGTATGGGTGTTTCTTCTGCCGGAGAAATACCGACATCTTTACCCTTCTCCGTGGAATTGATTGTTCTTTTCATAAGTCACTCATTTTAGTGTCTATATCTGAGGGAGTCCAGGGAATCGAACCCTGGCGCAAGAACCATACACTCCCGTGTGTCTTTCCACACCGCCACCCGTCTCTTGACGCCTTCCGGGTTGTCACGCTCGGTTTTCCGTTATCCTTCAACACTTTCACCTTTCTCTATAACTTCAAGAAGCATTATAAACTTCTCACGTACAGACTGCTTCATCTCCAGTTCTAATGTATGCGCCAGATTTGAAGCTGCACTGGTACTGTTCCTGCGAATGCTTCCGGAAAGAAGACTGTCAGTCAAACTGCTTATCTTGTTTTCTATAAACAACTTTGCTTCCTCATGACTGCCAACGGATAAAACCGTTTTCAAAGCGCGGTAACAAGCAAGCTCTCGTTGTGTTTTGTACATCTCTTCAGCATACCAGCAAAAGAAGTGTTCATAGTCCTCGTTCATCTCTTTGGTGTACTTGTCAGCTTGTTGTACCAAAGCGTCTATATGGTTCTTCACAAAACTGAATACAAAATCCCAGCAATCCATTTTCTTATTTTCCATAATCTCACTTATTTAAATTCGTTTATAATCGGTTTCAAACTCACGCCGTAGCAGCTCATCAAGCGCCGAATAAGATTCTTTACATAAAAATCAGGTGCGGAAAACACAATCCCGGTCTCTTCAGTGTATCTGAAACTGATACCGTCCATCATCAACACGTAAGCTACTTTGTGCTTCACGCTTTGTGTCTGCCATTCTTTGATTTCTTCGTTCATTTTCTTTAAGTGCTAAAATTCGTTATTCTCGACCCTTTTCTGTATCTTTGGCCGCTCGTTAATTTCTTAACTCGATGCAAATATAATACGCATTTGCGAATAAACAAAGTTTTAAGAGTTAAATTATTCGCATTTGCGAAAAATAAATTCAATGATGAGTATAAACGAACGTTTAAAGACCATTATCGAAGAACAATATAATGGCAATAAAAGAGCCTTTTCTATGGCGATAGGAGTAACACCTACTGTCATTGAAAATGTAGTTGGTAGCCGTCAAGGAAAGCCTTCATTTGATGTACTTGAAAAAATATGCGCAAATGCGAACATTTCACCTGATTGGTTATTAATGAATAGGGGAAAGATGCTTTACACATCCCCACAAGACAGTTCTGTTACCACCAAAAGCCAGGTAGCTTCTGCCAATTTATCTCCAGATATGCTCACAGAGCTTCTCAACCGTATCACAGAACAAGCAGCTGAAATAGGCCGTCTCAAAGAACAAATTCGCCAAATGAATCTTGAAAAAGGGAAACCTGCATCGGATGCGTACACTTCTGGGAATGCAAATGTAGGGTAGAGCGTACTTTTACCATCCGGAGAACATGAAACGTTACCCTGTGGGTACCCCCGATTATACCTTCAGACTCCCCTCTCTCGGTATTCCCCCTCCATCCACCCCATATAATCGCCCCAAAAGGACTGATAATCCGTTATATAATAATGTATACTTTTTATAGGTGATGGTTTTTAGGGTGGGTGTATCAAGGCATATTTTACACCTATCATTCAAAAAACCATATTTTACCATACTTCCAACTACCCCCTCTCAAAACCGTGTTTACTAACCCCAGTTCTTATAAAAACTAACCCCACTTTCTAACCCCAGTACTATCCCCACCTCCAAAATTGCCACTCCAAGTGTTAGGACAATCATCACTTCACTCGCCACTTTGAGACACAAAAAAGGAGACCATAAGTCTCCTCTACAAGAATAACTGCCGAATGGTGATTTTCTTTCGTTCTAATGCCATTCTAATCTATTCACCTACTCTCCCCTCCTACTCCCTGAAATAAGCGTAGATTGCTTGATTATAGCCCTTTTAGTGCATACTGTACCATTACCGGACAGACCGGCATGTAACAAATAATTCTTGGTCGCACCCACCTGTTCTGCCGTCAAAACCGTATAAACAGCCGAAATACTACTAAAATACCAATCTCTTCGCTTTGTTCCGTCTATTCCGTGCGTCAAATGCACATGTATAACCTTTGCCATATCAATATATTTTGCGGAGCAAATATACCAAATAATCATTATATGGAATATTTTAGAAACATATAATCCAAAACAAGGCATAAAAAAGCGGCATATAACCGCTATCTTCCTATCCTACTTACACACCATGTAAACCTCATGTAAGCTCATTTAAAGCAATCGCCAAACCTATGCAGCCGAAACAGCCCTCCACGTAAACAGAAATTAAACCTGCGTAAACGTTTCGTTTTGCGGGAGTTCCTTCTATCTTTCCCCGTAACCTATTGTATTATAAAGCGATGTGTCGTTTTATTCAATATATCGTTTTATACGCTTCGTTCTGTGCCCCGTATCTCCAACTACCTGACGAAGTCTGTCAAGAAAAAGCAGAAAACTGGCTGTGGAAGGAACGGTCACCAGATCATAGTGGAAAGGAACAACGATAATATCTGAATTGACAAACATGGAGACCAGACCTTCCGCTTTCAAGCTTCCCGGTGAATCCATAAGCACCACATCAATCTCCGGATCATTATGCAACTTTTCAATCAGGGAGGTCATGGCCGTCTTGTCATCCGGTTCATAAGCCCATACTTCGTAAGGCACCTGTTCCTCTCCATATTTTTTAAGGTCTGTCTTACGGCACTTCATAATCGAGTGCTGGAAATCACAGTCGATTATTACCAGACGGACACCCTTCGTCACCAAGTAATTGGCAAAGGTCACACAAAGAGTTGTCTTTCCGACTCCTCCTTTCTGGTTGGCAAAGGTTACTATAACAGGGGTCTGTATCATGTTGTTTTTCGTTTGAGTTAAATTTGCAAGCAAAAATATGTGCAGAGATATTGAAAACCTAAATGCACAACATCAATGTGCTTGAGATTGCAGAAACATGGGTAAATAAGTCGGATGAACCTGAGTTTTTCAATCTATATGCCCGAATTGGTTGCAGTAGGCAGTCCCATGAAAGTCTTTCAAAAAAATAGTGGACCCCATTGGTTGTCCGGTTACGGATTATAGCCATATCCTGTTTCACAAAGAGCCGTTTATCTGCATGATCAAAACAATGTTACTTTCCCGTAAGCAAGTGTTTCCTTCTTCCGCAAAGGACCAGAAGTTCCTTACATCTTTAATGAACGTCCATCATCCACCTCATCGTAGTCGGTCTTTTTCCCTACTTCCCATTCGCGGTTGGCGCTGTGACTGCCGATACCTTCTTTCCGTAGCTTGCCCAGTCCTTGATGGGACTTCCGCTGCAAACTCTTGACCGGATTGAGCGTCTTCTTCTTGGACTTCTTAAACGGCACTCCCTGGCGCTTTGGCTTCTTGGATTTTTTCTTCACCCGTTCCACATCGAAGTCTTCTTCATTCAGGTTAATGAGAATATGTTCCTTGAAGTTGATGGCATAGTAGGTATCATTGACCTGACGGATGATGAAGCCTTCCTGGTACATGGCGCTGCGGGGGGACTTCACTTCGGGATCATTGAAGATTTCATGCATTCGGCCGACGGAATCGGCATACTTGGGAGGACGTTCCGTGGAGATGTCCACCAGGTCTGGCCGGTCCACCTTGAATACCTTGCACAGCATTTCCACTTCGGCTTCGTTCTGCGGACGGAACTTCTCGATGAAGCTGATGCGGTTGTTCCGGTCAATAGCCTTGGCCATGAAAGGCGGCAAGGGTCTGCTTTGGCCATCGTAGTAGATGACGCCTTTCTTTATATAGGCACGCTGTTTCTTGA
Organism: uncultured Bacteroides sp.; assembly: GCA_900546645.1. Classification (GTDB taxonomy): domain Bacteria; phylum Bacteroidota; class Bacteroidia; order Bacteroidales; family Bacteroidaceae; genus Phocaeicola. Next base: position 22,102 of record URDR01000026.1, read on the forward strand.
GTTTCTGGAAAATTTCTCCCTGAGTGGTCTTGGGATTGAGGGTCAGTAGCTGGTCTATGAATGCTTCTATCCGGTCAAAGCGTTGTTCGGGAGTAGCAAAGTCCAGCAGTTCTTCTACGGCAAGGACTCTGGCCCCATGAATGACCGTCTTGTTGGCATGGTCTATCAGCATATAGCCATAGGGTTTGTCTTTCTTTCCGAAGAAGACCACATCCACGCCGAAGCTCTTCTTCATTTCCTTCTGCAGTTCTTCCTTGTTGGCGCATACGTCCCTGTATTTTTTCAGATAGGCTCTCAGCTGTCGGTTGCGCGCCTTGTCCTGATAACCTTTCTTATATAGAGTTTCAATCTCTGTCAGGGGGAGTTTCTTTTGGATTCGGCCGCCTTGCTTGACGAAGACGTTTCCGTCTTTCTGGAAGACTTCATAGCCCATGGTTCCCATCACGGCCTTGAACTGGGCAAAGGAGGAGAAGCTGTACTGCTTGGCAGCCTCTATGTCCTTGTCTGTTTTCTGCTGCCGGTCCATACCGAGTATCTTGTCAATGACCGCCTGCGAGCGTCTACGTTCATGGTCATGCTGTATCTTGCGACCGTCGGGCGCCACTCTCGAAGTCACAATGTGCAAGTGAGTGTTGTCTGTATCGTGATGGGCATAGATGAGCCAGGGTTGTCCGGGCTCGGCATACCCCATTTCCTGCAGATATTGGTGCGCGAAATCAAGTAACTGCTGTTCCGACATTTCATGGCCTTTGCAGGAAATGGCTACATGGAACTGCGGTTTCTGAATCCGGCTGTTCTGGGAACTGTAGAACTGGAGAAATTGCACCAGCTGTTTGGCGGTCGGATGTTCCGAGGCTTCCAGTCCACCGAAGTTCTGCATCTCCAGCAGGGTGGCCACTCCTTTATAGACCTTGTGTTCGTTGTAACCGACTGCATGGAAGTCTGCGCTTCCGGGAAGTATGGTTGCTATCATAATTTATATATTTGTTTGCTGATTCATGAAACTTGGGGTTGCGGACCAGACAGACTAAAATTCCCGGTCGCTTGTAAAACTGGATACAGGTTAGTCTATTCATCACACCCAAATACAAAATATCCGTTTATCTTTACTTAATCAGCCGTGTTCTGTTGTTCAAAGTTTCCAAGTCATCCTTTATCCTTTTCAAGATGTTCTGTACATCCTGAATCGAAGGGAGCAAGACTTCATTCACATAACCGGGTGACAGCAGTCCGGCAACCGCCAGTTCGTTGACCCGTCTGACCGACTGATTCAGGTTGCTGCCAGCCCAGGACAGTTCGTTCTGGAACTTTCGGTAAAATGCACACAAGTTCTGCATCATCTCAATCTGTTGTTTGACATCCACATGGGTAAATTCTTCAACAGCTTTGCGGATATAGTTGCTCACAGACTGGTAGGGAACGGCTTTTTCCTTCAGATTCAACAATTCATCAGAGGTAAGCCGTAACTGAAACACTTTGGTACGTTGGTTCTTCATATGCCTTGACTTTAGTTGTTCGGATTCCCGGACAACTATTTCGCGAAGCGAAACAGCGATGCACATCGCTCCGCTGCATGGCAGTCGGCAAGTTACCCTTGTGAGGACAAAACTTGTTTTGTAATGACAAGGGTACAACTTGCTTGGCTCCATATGCAACGCAGTTCGATGTCTTCCGGGATGATTTCAGACCCAAATTACCGCAAAATTTTGCGAAGCGCAAAAATGCACAACATCTTTCTGAGAGAAAATCTTCTGTCAAATTCACCTGTGTATCAAGCATTCTGGGACTTGCATTCAAAGGTTTCCAAAGCTCCTGTTCATTGACTCCTTGTTCATCCATATCATGGTGAAATGTTCACGAAGCATGAAGTAGAAACTGACGGTTGTTCATGTAGCTATAGAAACAAGGTTTGAAGTTTAGCTGTCGGAGGCATGCCAGTTACATGGCTGCATCATTCTGCGCTTGTTTGCTTGGTGTTGCACAGTTTTCATAATGAGTGAAACAAGAGACAGAGGAACAACAAATCTGTAAACAGAAGAATGTGCAATCATATTGCCATGTGGCCATTAGCTGAAAGACAATAGGACATATAGCTATGGCATCAGTCTTTATTCAACCTATGTTTATATTTGCTTGTCATCAAAATAGCCATGACAACACAAGGAAAAGAGCATTCAGCAATGAAAATCTGTAAACATGCGTTCTGTGATAAAAGGGAAAAAAGAACAATGGTACTGGCAATTATGGAACTGAACCCGGAGGGATAAAAAGAATAAGGTGTAATCGTATTGTAGAACCTACACATTCTGGACATTCAAAACTTCGGGCATATCAACATGATGTTCAAAGTTGCAGAGTGACAATGTTTGACAAGCACCGAGTTCATGGTCATAAAATGCAGAAAATGAGGTTGAAAAAACATGTATTGACACGAATAAAATACAGATGATTCCTTGCGTATCTCATTGATTTTTAGTATATTTGGTAATAACAATCTACCTCGGCAGAGATTTTTTATAACTAAAAACAGATGACCATGTTTGAACTGTTACTCCTTATATATATGTTGCCGGTCTGCATTCTTATCGGTTTGCTGATACGGTTGGCACTTTGGCTTATTCGCGTAATGCTGCGGTTGGCATTATGGCTGGTAAAGAAAACTTTCGTCTTGATATGGAAGCTGGTGACGCTTGCGTTTGTGCTGGTTATTTCCGGCAATCTGTTCCGGCAGCATTCGGACGGATAAAAGTGGCATGAGGAAAGGTACAATATGGAAAAAGCCGTATCTTCCTGTTGGAATGATACGGCTTGGTAAAGGTGTAACGGGTCTTTTCCCTCGAAGTAAGGATTGAACTGAAGCAAGTCGGTTAATTGATGAAACAGTTTTTGAAGCCATCAAACTTGTCGGCGACTTGCATCATATCCTGCTCAATTTTCTTGTTGGTGATACGCGCATAGATTTGTGTTGTTTTAATGTTGGTATGTCCCAGCATCTTTGAAACGGACTCAATGGGAACACCCTTGCTGAGCAACATCGTTGCAAACGTATGACGTGCAAGGTGGTAGCTGAGACGTTTCTTGATTCCACAAAGGTCAGCAATCTCTTTGAGATAAGCATTGATCTTTTGATTTGACAGGACTGGAAGCAGCCTGTTGTCTTTAGTCTTTCCTTTATACTTGTCAAGAATCATTTGAGGTATCTCCAACAAAGGGATATTACTCTGCACATTGGTCTTCTGACGGTTGATGATAATCCACGGACGGTTATCAAGGGTGATGATATTTTCCTGCGTCAGGTGAGCCACGTCGATGTAGGCAAGCCCACAGAAACAGGAAAAGATAAAAACGTCCCTTACCATTTCAAGCCGAGGAATCTCAAAATCTTTCTGCATGATGCGCTGTATTTCTTCATCCGTAAGAAAACCCCGATCCACCGGTTCCAGGTGAAAGTGGTGGTTCAAGAAAGGGTCGTGCGTCATCACGCCGCACTTCTGGGCAAAGATGACTACGGTCTTGAAGAATTTGAGCGTCTTGGTAGCCGAATTTGACTTCAGGGAAACTACGGTCTTCAGGTATATTTCAAAATCATGGATAATCAGATGCGTCAGTTCACCCGGCATGAGATCCTTTCTGCCGTATTTGGCATGGAGGAAATTCACAAAATGGCTTCGGGCTGCCGAATATTTGTGATACAAGGCTATGCTTTTACCTGCACCAACCTGTGCTTTGATGTCCTCCAGATACTTGTCGTAGAACTCGACAAACGTAGTCTTGACCTTGTTCTTGCCTAAAAAGATACTCTTGATTTTGTCAAGGGTCAGGTCTTCGTCAAATTCATGCTTCTTGAAAATCATCTGCAGCGAATTTGAGATGTTGTCCAACTGGGCATTCAGATTCAAGGATTCGCTTCCACGCCCCTTTACCCGGTTGGTGGAATTGTTCCATAGCTTCTTGTCAATGTAGATACCGGAAGAACCGACATTCAGCATTTCACCATTCAGGAAAATCCGGATCATCAAGGGAGACTTTCCCTGCTTGTTTTCGTAGTTTGAACGTACATAGTACGACACTTTAAAAATCATTCTCATAACGACTCAAATTTAATGTAGCACCATGGCTACAAAGTTCTACATAATCAGTTATGAATCAATGATTTTATAGGCTTCAAAATGGGCTTCATTTTTCGGTCACTGCTACATTTTTTTGAGGGGTCTTCAAAGTGTAGCAGTAAATGTAGCAAATAATGACCGAACTTTGAAGGCTAAACCCTACATTCAGGCCTTCATCTTGTTGGGGCGCAAAAATAAAAAAGCACCGTAATCAGCTGATATACGGTGCTTTGAATGACTTTTTGAAGGCTTTTGTGAAGTCCTTCGTTTTTGTTTCAGCGGAGAGGGAGGGATTCGAACCCCCGGTACCTCGCAGTACAACGGTTTTCAAGACCGCCGCAATCGACCACTCTGCCACCTCTCCAGGTTTCTTTCGAGAAACACTTTCTTTCTGAAAGCGGTGCAAAGGTACGTATTATTTTTGAATATGCAAGGGGTTCGCTAAAAAAATTATCGTTTTAAATTTCCTTTTTTTACCTCACGCATATTTCTTAACAGCTCACGATGAAATTTCATCTCCGCTTTTTGAATGAAATAAATCTTTTTGGGTGATAAAATTTTCTTATACTTCCTGATATATTCCAAATCCAAGCGATCTACATCAATGCGCGCTTGAATCACATCTTCTATAATCTGAGCATACTCATCTTCCGTCAAGTTTGCCTCTTTCCCCTTTTGCATTTTTTGCCATGCTTTCTTATTATAGGCTTGTTTCTTATCCTGCAACTCGAAATAAAGAGGGAAAAATTGCTTTGCCTCCTCTTGGTTAAGCTCAGCCTTCTCTGTTATAAAAGCCTGTTGCCGCTGGCGAAACTCGTCCTTGCTCAATCTGCGATGCTGGGCCTGCATGACAACCACACAAGCCATTACCATTAACAGTAAACTATAAAGTCTTTTCTTCATTCTTATCAATTCAATTAAATCATTTATAAATTTCAGAATCAGCATTTGTTAGATATTGATACAATGTATAATCATCCATCATCGCCTGCTTAACTATAGGGTCAATATATTCGTCGGGAAACTCTGAGCTTTCCACTGTCTCTGAAAGGCTGACAGGTGCATCTCTATCGGGGGAACCCACAAAGAAACGTACACTAAGCATCAGTCCGCAAAACATGGCTGCCATATAAAGCCATGGTTTAATGCGTTGCCACATACTGATTTCCGGAGGCTCCTGAGAGTGATTTTCAGGAAGCTGTTCCATCAGATTCTCGGCAAAGTTTTCAAAATATCCATCGGGAACAACGAACGGATTTTTCTTGTCGCATCTTTCAAGTATTTTTTTCTCTTCCTTTATCATAATCTGTAATCTTTTATATAGTTAGATGGTTTTCAAGGTGAAAGGTTTAATCGTTTTCAGTAAAAAAATCTTCTATTTTTTTCACTGCATGGTGATAGGAAGCCTTGAGAGCTCCTACAGTGATGCCTAAAATTTCAGACATATCTTCGTATTTCATCTCCTGAAAGTATTTCATGGTAAAAATAATGCGCTGCTTTTCGGGCAAACGCACGATTGCTTTCTGCAAAAGTATCTGAGTTTCGTTTCCGTCAAAATAGCTGTCGCTCTCCAGTTTGTTAATCAGCGTTTTATCCAAATCATCAATCGACAAGTTATTTTCTGCACGCTGTTTGTTTAAAAAAGCAAGACATTCATTTAAAGCGATGCGATACAACCAAGTGGAGAGTTTTGCATCGCCTCTGAAATAATCCAGATTACTCCACGCCTTGACGAAAGTGTTTTGAAGTAAATCATTGGCGTCATCATGAGAATATACCATACGCCTTATTTGCCAATACAACTGTTCACTGTATATCTTTACCACCAGCCCGAAACCTTTTCTGCGCGTTGCCGGGTCTTGAAGCAATGGAATTATGTCGCTCTCTGTATAGTTGCTCATGATACGATTTCTATAATTTCTTCATTTCAGTTATCAGACTGAAAAAACGTCAAAGGGTTTAATTGAATTGTATTTATTTAACGGTTAAAGCTCTATCTTCATATTCTCTGCCGCAAGTACAGTATTCGGAAATACAGCTGATGCCTCTTCAAGCAATACCGTCTCGGTTTCATAACGAGCCGAGAAATGTCCGATAACCAATTTCTTCACTTGAGCATCCAAGGCTATTTTCGCTGCCTGCTCTGCCGTGGAATGAAATGTCTGCCGGGCACGGACGGCTTCGGATGAAGCAAATGTTGCTTCATGAAACAAAAGATCCACTCCTTGAATTTGCTCTACAATCCGAGGAAGATAGGCTGTATCTGAGCAATAAGCATAGCTCCGTGGAGGGTCTGCCGGGAGAGTCAGCCGGTCACAAGGAATGCAGGTTCCATCATCGAGCATGTAATCCTCACCATTCTTGATGCGGTTAATCATATAGACGGGAATCTGATAAAAATCAATCATATCTCGCCGGATATGCCTTGAAGTGGGTTTTTCCCGAAACAAAAAACCACAAGTGGGAAGGCGGTGCCGCAAAGGGATGGTTTCTACAGAAACCGAACGATCTTCATAAATAACTGTCCGCTCACTGGGATTAAACGGATGAAATACAACCTCGAACGTCATTCCTTTACAAAAATAATCTAGTTGGGGAGCCAGTAGCCTTTGCAAGTCAGCATGCGCATAAATGTGCAGTTGAGCCGTCCGTTCCAGCATGGCATAAGTAGAGATAAGTCCTATTAACCCGAAACAATGGTCACCATGTAAATGGGAAATGAAAATATGATTTAGTCTGCTGAAACGCAAGCGGGAACGCCGCAACTGTACTTGAGTACCTTCCCCGCAGTCTATCATGAATAATTTTTCACGGATATTCAATACTTGCGAAGTAGCCTGATGACGAGTGGTGGGGAGAGCCGAACCACATCCTAATATGTGAATCTCAAATTTTTCCATATGAACAAATATACAATTTTTCAAAAGAGCGTAAGACTTTTCTCCTAAAATAGTTCACTCCACCTAACAAATTTTACGGTTCGTCTCTGCTTTGTCCCTAACCGGTCATTGAACATCCCGCTGTATTCAGCAGCCTTCGGTTAACCCTGTTATTCATTTTAACTTTGTCAGACAATGCTGCTGAGTGACATGCCCTGCCTCCTGACCTTGAGCATCTACAACACTGAAAAGTATTTTTTCCAAATATATCACCTCTGAAAATCAATCATATAAAGATTCCATTCAGAGTAAAGTATCACCTGTAATCTCTTTGCAGAATTAAAAAGTATTTCTAAATTTGCACCATCATTTATGTATATTGTCATAGTCCGTATACTATCACACCATGGCAAACCTACCCTCTCATCCAAGAGCTATATTTTTACGCTCCTTAAACATTTATATTTAGTTTTGTGTTACATTATAGTCGCCTTATCTATATCTTATAGATAAAAATGTTTCTAAAAACTCAACCTATGGACATTAACAAATTAAAAACAAATCTATTCATCGTAAACGATTTCTACTCACAATTAGAGCGCTTATCAAAGGCCATATCTTACTATTGCGGACTGCTCTACTATCGCACTGACTGGTTGGAAGACAGCATTGAGATCGCCCTCAACAAGCCTCTTCAGCAAAAACTATTAAAAGAAATTACTCTGTCAATAGCTAATTTGGGAGAAAAGGATATCGCAGAAACAGTATGGACACATATCAAACTCCCTCTTAATGACATATTTTCACCTGCCGATATGATTGTCTTAGAAAAAAGTATAAAAAGAATGGCTGCAAACTTAGCTCTCTCAATCTCTTCTGAAGATTTTTTCATGTATACAGCAACAAATTCCATAGAGGAGAAAGAGGAGTTTTTAGAGGAAATAGAGAATGAGATAAGCAAGCTGGACAAACAATTTATTTCAACCTACTCTTAAACGTCCCGGCTCTTATCATAGCTACTACCTGTCTGCCGTTTTCCTGCTTAATACCTATAGGAATGGATCTGTCATACCTTACCGTACAACAGTTCGCTTCCTAATATCTACATCTGTTCCTTTAGATAAATAAGCGACTAAATCTGCTTATTCCTGTTTTCATCTGGCCTAAACAGAGTAAATCTCCCGTTTTCAAGTAAAGGCATTTCTTCAAATTCTTCAGTTGCAAGACGGAAATGCCGCTTGGCAAACAGCCGGATAACTAATGGACACCCAACAAGAACACAGTTTTCCAGATAGACTACCCTGTTTCCCTGACTGCAAATGCCTATACTTCATGAATAAAATACAAATAGTCTAAAAGCGAATGAATAAAGTGAAGTTTTTTACCTACATTTGTATTCATGGTAAAAATAAAACTACATATAGCAACAAGCATTTTAGGCATTCTGCTACTCACTTCCTGCGGAGTACGTGCACCACGCTATGACTTCAGAGAATTGGCTCATGCTGCAGTCTGCTTAGATTTGGATATCGATTTAAAGGATAACCATAAGCTGTATGTTGAATCTGCTCACTGGGTGGGAGTTCCCTATCGGTATGGAGGGAACTCCAAACAAGGTATTGACTGCTCGGGGCTGACCTGCCATATTTATAAAAAGGTATATCACAAAAAGCTAAAACGAAGTGCAAATGAGCAACATACCCAAAACTGCCAACGCATAGCCAAGCGAAAACTCCAAGAGGGAGATTTGGTGTTCTTTCATAACGGAAAACAAAAACGTACAGCCACTCACGTTGGAATCTATTTAAAAAACGGACGATTTATACATGCCAGCACCCGTAATGGGGTAATTGTCAGCCAGCTAGATGAAGATTATTATAAAAAATGCTGGATGCAGGGTGGACGCGTCAGAGGATTATAAACGAACTTGATACATATGATGAAGCCGCTCAGCCCACTAATAAGATTTGTTTCCGGACTATTTATCTGTACCCTCACCCCAATCTCTTCTTTTGCACAAAACAAATCGGGAGAAGAGGATGATATACAGTTAAACATGGATGCAGTCAAGATGATTCAATTTGACTTCAACTCGTCTGACAAGCCAGACAGCAAACCTCGAACAGCTCCCCTCAATAAGACATGGATGGAATTTAGAACGGATTTAGGTGTTCCGAGAAATTTAATTGACACTACCACCGTCAGAAAACCTAAGAACTTTATCCGCTTGCTGCCTTATAGCATCTGGACCCGCTTCGGAGACGATCCGGTATATGACGTCCTGGTTTTTAAACGAGAAAAAAAGCTGGAAATGACCTTTCACCTTGGGAGTACGATTTACCATGAGGAGTATGGCAGAACCCTTAAACCTTCTGCCGGTGAAATGTATAATAGCGTATCTTCACCATTAGGTTCCGGAGCTGCAATTCAAGGATTAGACATTAACAAGTTTCTTACCGAAAACCTGACGCGAAGAGGACGTATGCTCCGAAGGAACCGTAAAAATGCAAATGCATGGAAAATATATCAGGACTATTTACCCACAAAAGAAGACAGCTTAAAACTGCCTACTTTTTACAAGAGAGAGATTCCACCTGTTGTTTTCCATCAGGATACCACAGCTATCAGACCGGATTCAGTCTCTATAAAAATACAACCGGAAGAAACTTCAAAAGTAAAAGAAAATACCGATGACGGCAACTGGCTGCAATACATTCAGAAAAAAGTGCAAGAAGATTCCATTCAAAAGCATGCTCCACACAAGAAGCTGCTAAGGGAAAACGTGTATGATGTAGACCGACAAATAAGACGTCTGAGAGAATTGCAAAACTAATCAGCACTGCGATATGCTGTAATCTAAAGTTCTAAAACCCACCTAAAAAAGATCCGGTTTGCTTATGACAGACCGGACCTTCTCTTATAGATTCTTATTATTCAGTTCATGAAATTATCCATTCAAACTGGCAGAACGTACTCTGCTCAATGTTTCAGGAGTCATTTGAAGCAAGGAGGCAATATAGACCAAAGGAGCCCGCTTCAATATTTCAGGATGTAACTGCAAGAGTTTGCTGTAGCGCTCATGAGCCGGCTCAAAGCGCAATGTATCAGCTTTGACCTGAGACTCAATCAAAGAAAACTCAAAAAACTTACGGTAAAAAGTGCCTATCTCGGCATCTTCCAATGAAAGTCTATCCATTTCTGCTTTAGGTATTTCCCATAAAATAATAGGCTCCAAAGCTTCTACCATCAACTGGGTAGGCTCTTGCTTCAATAAACTCTCCAGACACATAATGGCACCTCCTTCATAGCCGATATGCTCTGTCAGATCTTTATTATTCTTAAAATAAAACTGGCGGGTCATCCCTTTTTCAATAAAAAGAATGGCTTTACAGACATCGCCTGCGTCTAAAATACGTTCTCCTTTCTTATACTTTTTACATACTAAAACTTCTGCCAGCTCATGAACCTGTTCCTTGCTTAACGAGCAATGAAACTGAGCGAGAAGAGTTCGAATCACTTCCACACTAGTCATCATAATACCTATATATAAAATTAAGAACTACTTCACTTTAATACGGTCGAAACCTTCGCCAAACACACCAATTACGGCACTTTGCGAAACAAAAGCATTGGGATCAATATCTTTAATCAAGCGGAAAATGGTATTCGATTCACTTTTCTTTGCAAGAACAAACATCATCTTCACCTGCTTGTTAGTGTAACATCCTACTCCATCAATGAATGTTACCCCACGATGCATGTCTTTGTTAATCCGCTTACCTATCTCTTCGTATTTATTTGAGATAATAAAGAACTGAACAGACTGACGGGCGCTGTTTACCACCTGATCAAGCACAAAACTTGAAATGAATAATACAACGTAACCGTAAACCACTTTTTCCCAATCATGCAATACCAAATAACTGGAAGAGATGATAACCACGTCGCACATCAAGATTACACGCCCCAGCGATATATCACGGTATTTATTGACTATCGCAGCTATAATATCGGTTCCCCCGGTACTTCCATTTGCCGAGAAAGCAATACCGATACCTGCCCCACAGAAAGAAGCTCCTAACACACACGACATAAAAGGCTGGTTGTGAATCAGCGGACCGGTAACAACTTCCTGAATCACACTTAATATCGCTGTAAGAGTCACTACAGCGAAGATGGTTTTCAGGCAAAATTTCAGACCCAAGATTTTTAACGCCAACAGCAGCAGCAAGAAGTTTATAATAAGATACGAATACTGTACCGGAAAACCGGTTCCCCAGTAAATAATAGAAGCGATTCCAGGAACCGCGGTCGACGGAATGTCACTGGGCAGCAAGAATCCCGTCCATCCGATACCATACAATATCAAACCTAATGCAATCATCAAGTAATCTCTTATCTCACGAAAAATTTTCTGCTTACGAGTAGCAGGTAAAGCTGGGTTCATTTTTCTATTGATTTATTTTAAATTTGATGCAAAAGTAAGAAAAAAAACTCATACGTATCGCAGTAAGAATGACATTTATTTCGTACTTTTGCCAAAAATATAGAACGTAAGATTCAGAATGGCATTAGTCAACGAACATTTAATGAAGCTACCGGATAAATATCTTTTTACAGATATAAGCAAACGGGTTAACTCATATAAAATTACGCACCCTAAAATTGATATCATTCATTTGGGTACAGAAGACGTTACCTACCCTATTCCTGCCAGCTGCATTGATGCAATGACAAAAGCTGTAAACGACTTGAGCCATTCCGATACGTTTCACGGCTACGGACCTGCCGAGGGATATAATTTCTTAATTGAAGCAATTTTAAAGCATGACTACGCACAGCGCGGTATCAGCCTGGACGCCAGCGAAATCTTTGTCAGCGACGGAGCCAAATCAGCTATAGGAAATATCGGCGATTTACTTCGCCACGACAACAGCATTGGGGTCACTTCTCCCGTCTATTCCACATATATTGATTCAAATGCCTCATGCGGACGCGCCGGAACAGTAGAAGAA
>URDR01000027.1 GCA_900546645.1 uncultured Bacteroides sp.
TTTTTTGAAAAGAAGCCCGCCATTGATGTCAAGTTGTTCAATGACGGGCAACTGTTTATTTTCTGATTTTATTTCGAACTCACGTTAAATATAAGCAAAATAGTTGGAAAACAAAAAATGTAAAGTTAAATGGCTATAACAGGCATAAGAGAACTGAAACCAGCCTCAATTAGCCTGTTTGCTATTCCAACGGGTTTTCGGACAGCCTCCCCCAGACCGTCTGAGAACGCGGGTTTGAGTCATAATACAGGGTGCAAAAACGCTATAGCGACTCCAGCCAAGTCCATCTAATAACATATAAGTTTTTAAGGGACGACTATATATGATATTTTGATGATATACTCTCCTGGGTTTATTTTTCTAAAACATATTCACCCGATAAATCGGATACACTTCCTTTCACGATATTTGTCGTGTCATTGGCAAAGAATAAAGCTACATTTGCAAATGGTATTTCATTTTTCCTTTCATCTATGATTTTACCTTTTATCGATACTTCTTGGCTATAGCAGATGATTGAGGAAAATACAAATAATAATGATAGAAGAATGATCGGTTTCATAAAACTATAATTTAATATGTGTTCAAAAAAGATAGTTTATGCTCTCTTAAAGACTGATAATATCGAAAACGTCTGTAAATAGTAGAAATACTTATTAAATCACAACTGAATCCTGTAGATTCTGTTTCAGGCAAAAGAAATTAAAGCCCCAATACTTTCTTGACTTCGTCTCGATCGAAGGAAAAGCCGAATTGCTTTTGGATTTCGCGGTAGTTTTCCTTGTCGACCAGATGCGGGGCAAACCAGCGGAAGGTAGCCATCTTCTCATCATCGAAGCTGAAGAAGGTCAACAGCTGTGCGCATTGGCAGCAAGTAAGGCGCTTGCTCTTGGACAAAGCCCGTATCATATCACTCTGATTGTCGGAAAAAGGCTCTGCCTTCACCTTTCGGTAGAAAGCTTCAAACTCCGCATTACTTATCCGTGGAAACCGATGCGGATGGGAAGGATGCACTTCCGGCTCCTTGAGGGGAGAATCTTGCGCCACCGGCGGAACCGTCGGAGATACAGCTTGCGGGCGCTCGAAAGAATCCATGGAAATCACCCGCCCGTCTTCGAAGCTGACAATGACCACTGCATCACTGCCGGAAAGCCATTTGCGGTATTCCCATTCTTCCATGTCCCGATTGAACCGGCGGTAATCCGGTTGTCCCAAAATTCGGCTGACCTCTTCCGTAGTCATGCCGGCATGAACCTGGTTCAACACCTGTTTGCTTTGGACAAAGGTTCTCACAGAGCAGGCAGACCATCCCATCAGGAAGATTGCTGCTATTATCATTTTTCCTATTGTCTTTTTCATCCTATTATTCTGTTAGTCCAGCGCAAATATAAGCAGAAAAGAATAAGCTGATAACTGCTATACACACTTTTCTGTAAAATTAAAATAGAATCCGTAATGACCTCATTCATTGACGGGTCACTACGGGATTCCGCAAACTAATGTTAGAGAGAATTTAGAGTCTGTCAGGTTTAGGGCTATTCTTCGTAACGCAAAGCTTCAGCCGGTTCTTCCTGGAACACTTTACAAGCATAGAAGCGATACCCGAAGGCGGCATCATCCGAGACACGGCATCCGGTCTACAGGTTGAGATAGGATTTCAGAGTCTCGATGTATTCCTCCATGGCCCGTTTCCCTTCCTCCGTCAGCCGGCAGGACGTGCGTGTCCTTTTCCCCACGAACTCCTTGGTTACCATGATGTAGCCTGCACTGCTGAGCTTGTCCATCTGGACACTGATATTGCCGGAAGTGGCGTTGGTCTGCTCCTTCAGGTAATTGAAGTCAGCTTCTTCGACAGAGACCAGCAAGGTCATGATGGCCAGCCGGAGCTGGGAATGGATGATCGGATTCAGTTCTTTCAACATGGTTCTTTCACTTTGAGGTTTTGGATATGACCGGGGATGACCATCATGGCTACAACCGAGGCACCGAAAAGCAGGTTCCACCAATCGGCAGAAGGGCTGCCGGCCACCAGCGAAACGAGCATGTAAATGGCCCCTAGGAACGCGAGAATAGGCGTATAGATCATCAGCCTGAAATTCAGCATGACACCGGTGATGGAGATGCCGATGCCCGTATACAGCAGTGACAACGGGAGCATGAGCGACAGATGGCAGCTGCCGATGGTGTAGCCGGTCACCAGGATAGCAGCCACTGTCAGCAGGAACATCCATCCGACAATGGACCATACCGAACCGATGGCTTTGTCGATGTGGGTGGTAATCTGCGGCTTTCTCCTCTTTTCCAGCCACTTGAGGAAGAAGAAGGGAACAAACATCAGAAACCACAAAGAAGCCCAGGTCGGGTGATGGGTGAGATGCACAAGGAAATAGACCAGTATACTTAACGCAAGAGCTGGATATCCATAATACAGCAGGACATTTCCGCTGCCTACCTCCATGTTCTTCTTGCTCTGCCGGATCATTTGAGAAATCAGCTCTAAGCTTTCCTTCTCAGAAAAATTCTGGTTGTTCATGGGAAACGGGATTTATTTATCTTTTATTTGTTTTTGAATATCTTTCAGCATAATCTGAAAAGTCTTTTTCTTATCTGTCACCCGGATTTGGCGGATGGCACAACGTTCCACCGGAATCTGGTTCGCATCCTTGTCAAGCACCTGGTTCGAATTTGCATCGTGAAACACATAGACGGTGTATTCCCCATTGGGCATGTCCTCTATCTTCAGTTCCACTGCAGAGGACGTGGCATCCACCGCACTGCAATATTGACCGGGCTCCGTGGTCAGCAGGATTTTTCCCTGATTAGCCGGAATGTCTTTAATCCGGAAAATGACTTCTTTCGCCGTTTGTGCGAAGAGGGCAGAACCTCCAGCCATGGAAAGCACCATGGCACATACCATAACTTTCGTTTTCATAAAATCAGTAGTTTAAAATGGTTTATAAAATAAACTAAATAGGGAACAAAAAAACGAAGGGTACCGCTTCGCTTCATTATTTCAATGGCAAATATAAATAAGTTTATTTTATAAACCAAATTTTAATCAATATGGGTTCGAAATAAAAGTCAAGACATGAATTGCCCGTCATTGATATGAATTCAATCAAGGGTGGGCAATTAGAGGTTTTTTTGATTCTTATATCACGTTATTTTGTGTATTTTTGTCGTAAGATTACTTTTAAAATATGATGAAAAACAAGCACAATCTGCTATTCAAAATAATAACGATATCCATTATATTTTATGGGTTTATATATACACCATAAAAGAAAATGTTTGGGAAGAAGAATATCCATTTGAACGAAAAAGGAAGATATGATTAATCAGATTCATTCAGAGTGACTCGTTTCTTTTGACTTGAGGCTTGTTTCCAAAAAATTAAAGAGTCAAAAACTCAGTGTAAAGACGCAGGGTGAGAAACGCCTAGGTGTTTCCAATGAAATGATTAGGCAAATACAAAAAACGTCTAGGCGTTTAGATGAAAACGCTTAGACGTTTTTTGTATTCAGGCTTGACCCTAGTCTGCCAATGCTTTCAATCGGCGGAAGTACGTAATCAAATCCTGATAATTATTGTCGATGGTAGGATCAAATCGGTTCCATAGTCCGCCCAAGATGGCAGCTCCTCCAAATCCGTAATCTTTGATGCGGAGAATATTGTCTTCATCCACTCCACCCAAGGCGATGACTTTTTTATCGATGATGCCTTTCCGCGCAGCATCACGGATTCCTTCGGGGGTAAAGGCTGAATGATAGCCTTCTTTGGAAATACTGTTGAAGATAGGACTTAAAAAGACGTAATCGCAACTTTTTTTGTCGGCTTGCACCTCTTCCAGCGTATGGCAGGAAGCGCTGATATGACCGGTGTAGTTATCTGGAGCAAGCGGATTGCGGTGGCTTAAATGGATTCCCTTCAGTTTATATTCTTCTTTCAGGTAAAAGTGATCATGTACAACAATCCGTTTCCGGTATTTTTCCGGAATTAATGTAAGCAACCGTTCGGCATACACCGGGGTTGTGTCAGGTTTTCGCAAATGAAGCACATCAAGTCCTTCATCAAAAAGGGCGGTTATTATTTGGTCTTCCTCCACAAAATAATTGGGAGAGGTTATTAGTATTAATTTCATGCGCTACATCAAAAAATGTTTCACAAAGTTACGAAACCTCTTTGTAATATCCCAAAAATTAGAGTAAAATAGTGTAAGAGTCCATTGTTTTGAGGTCAATATGCCACAACTTTCCACTCAGCACCTCGCCATAGCCACATATAATTTTGATTACTTCGCCTGCTTCTACACACCCTATTACACCGGGAGTAAGTCCGAGTACCCCTTTGGGTGGAGGCGGCATGGAAGCCATTTCGGATTCATCGGGGAAAAGGTCACGGTAGTTTTTTCCGTTCTGATAGTTGAAAACCGAAACCTGTCCGTCGAAAGCCCGGATGGCTCCGTATACATATACTTTATTTAACCGGACACAGGTATCATTAATGAGATATCGGGTGGCAAAGTTGTCACATCCATCTACGATGATGTCGTAATCAGCACAGATGGCTTCCGCATTCTCAGCCGTAAGACGGGTAGGATAGGCATGAATCTGCAAAGTTCCGTTCAAACGTTGCAGGTGCTTTTGAGCTTGAAAGGCTTTAGGCAATCCAACCTCTTGTTCTGTATACAGCACCTGACGCTGCAGGTTGCTTTCACTCACCACATCATCATCCACCAAACCGATGGTACCTACACCGGCTCCGGCAAGATAAAGGGCAATCGGCGAGCCCAGTCCGCCTACTCCCACGATGAGCACACGGGCATCTTTCAGTTTCCTTTGTCCTTCTTCGGCTATTTCGGGTAAAATGATTTGTCTGTTATATCTGTTTCCCATTTTTTTAGAGTAGATAAGGTGACAAGTTGACGAGGGTTGACAAGGTTTCAGATGGCATTGCATTTCAAAACCTTGTCAACTTGTTATCAGAAACCTCGTCAACTGAATACCTTAGATTTTACATAAATCGAATGAGGCATCCCAATCCTTCCATACCGGTTCCCGACCCAGCTGTTTGAGCGCTTTTTCTACCTCAACGGCTGTGCGGTCATCGCTGATATGGAACTGTTCAAGTGCTTGCGGATAGGTATAGTATCCTCCCGGTTCGGTTTTACTTTCTGCACTCATGGTAGTGACGCCGAGCGAAGCCATGTGGTCGCGGATATAAGCCGGTTCACGGGTGGAATAGGAGATATCTACATCATGGTCAAAGATACGCATGGCAAAGGTAACTTGAGCCAGTTCTTTGTCGCTCATGATAACGTTAGGCTGGAATCCCTCATTTTCAGCTGGTCGCATACGAGGAAAGTTTACACTGTATTTCGTCTTCCAGTAATGCTTCTGCAGGTATCGCAGATGGTGTGCCATCATGGTTACGTCGGTTCTCCAGTCTTCCAGTCCGATAAGTACGCCCATACCGATGGAGTGCACTCCGGCTTGTCCCATACGGTCAAATCCGTTGACACGCCATTCAAACTTTGATTTCATGCCACGCGGGTGGTAGATGTTGTATCGGGCTTTATTGTAAGTTTCCTGAAAACAGATTACTCCGTTCAGTCCGTGTTTCACCAGTTCGGCATATTCTTCCACTTTCAGTGGCATAACTTCTATTTTCAGATTGGAGAAATAAGGTTTAGCCAAGTCGAGTGCACGTGCCAGATAAGGTACACCTGCCTTAGCCGGGTTTTCTCCCGTTACAAGAAGCAAGTTTTCAAAAGGTCCCAGCTTCTTGATGGCTTTATATTCATTCTCGATTTCTTCCGGAGTAAGAATGGTACGTGCCATAGGGTTACTGATATGGAAGCCGCAATATACACATGAGTTGGTGCATGAATTGGTGATATACAGAGGAATAAACATGGACATGGTTTTACCGAAGCGTTCCTCTGTATATTTACGGCTGAGCTGAGCCATTGGCTCTAAATATTTTTCGGCAGCCGGAGAGATGAGAGCCATAAAGTCATCTACGGTGCAACGCTCTTTGCCAAGCGCCCGAAGCACATCGGCTTCAGTTTTTGCGTAGATGGCTTGGGTGGTTTCTTCCCAGTTTATTTTTTCTAATTCTTCTGAAAACATATTTTTAGATGTTTGTTTTTATTTTTTTACTTCCTTCAGGTCGCGTGACAGTTTCATGGCGCAGAAGTTCGGACCACACATGGTGCAGTATTCTCCGTCGGTGTGGCGGCCTTCATTGAAATATTCCAGTGCACGGTCGGGGTCAAGGCTTAAATGGAACTGGTCGCGCCAGCGGAATTCATAACGGGCTTTGCTCAGTGCATTGTCGCGGATTTGAGCTCCCGGATGTCCCTTGGCAAGGTCAGCCGCATGAGCTGCAATCTTATACGTAATAACTCCTATACGCACATCTTCACGGTTGGGCAAACCGAGGTGTTCTTTGGGAGTCACGTAGCAAAGCATGGCAGTTCCCAACCATCCGATTTGGGCAGCACCGATGGCAGAAGTTATGTGGTCGTATCCCGGAGCAATGTCGGTAACAAGCGGGCCGAGGGTATAGAAAGGTGCGTTATGACAATGTTCTATCTGTCGCTGCATGTTTTCTTGTATCTTATGCAAGGGTACATGTCCTGGACCTTCAATGAATGCCTGTACATTTTTATCCCATGCTCTCAGAACGAGTTCGCCCATGGTATCGAGTTCGGCAAACTGGGCCTCATCATTGGCATCGGCAATGCTTCCCGGGCGGAGACCGTCGCCTAAGGATACAGCTACATCATATTGGGCAAGAATGTCGCAAATATCATCAAAATGTTCATACAAGAACGATTCCTGATTATGGATGAGACACCATTTGCTCATAATACTTCCTCCTCGTGAAACAATACCGCACAGACGCTTGTCGGCGAGGTGGACGTTATGCAGACGGATGCCGGCATGGATGGTGAAATAATCCACTCCCTGTTCGCACTGCTCAATCAAGGTGTCTTTGTAAATTTCCCAAGTCAGGTCTTCTACTTTTCCGTTTACCTTTTCTAAGGCCTGATAAATAGGCACAGTACCTACCGGAACCGGACAGTTGCGTACAATCCATTCACGGGTTTCATGAATGTTGTTACCAGTGGAAAGGTCCATAAGCGTATCGCCTCCCCATTTACAGCTCCACACCGCCTTATCTACCTCTTCATCAATGCTGGAAGTAGTTGCCGAATTTCCGATATTTGTATTGATTTTAACGAGGAAGTTACGTCCGATGATCATCGGTTCACTTTCCGGGTGGTTAATGTTCGCAGGCAGTACTGCACGTCCGGCAGCAATCTCGTCGCGCACGAACTCCGGTGTGATGTAGGTTTCGATTCCCAGCTCCTTGCAGTTCATGTTCTCACGGATGGCTACATATTCCATTTCCGGAGTAACGATACCCTGCTTGGCATAATACATCTGTGTACAGCATTTTCCTTCTTTGGCGCGGTAAGGGAGCGAGATGTGCTCGAACCGTAAATGGTCAAGCGACTTGTCATCTCGGCGCATTTTTCCATATTCAGATGTGATCGATGTAAGTTGTTCCACGTCTCCACGCGATGTAATCCACGACTCGCGCATACGGGGAAGCCCTTTCTTTAAGTCGATTTCGATATTCGGATCGCTGAATGGTCCGCTGGTATCATAAATATATACGGGTTCGTTCGGAGTCATTACTTTTTCCCCATCGGTCATGGTTACGGTAGGCGTCAGGTTTACTTTTTGCATACCTACTTGGATGAACGGGAACAAATTTCCCTGCATGTAAGCTTTTTCGGCATGAGCGTATGCCTTATTGTCTTTTTTTTCCATAATCAAGTTGAGATGTTAGAAGGGTTATTCATTAAGAAAAGCAGTAAGCGGAGAAGAAGCAGAAGCGATGAGGCTGGTCGTTTGTAAGCCCAGTCCGGCTTCATAAGCCCGTCGGCCGGCAATGACAGCTTCTTTAAAGGCTTTAGCCATTTCCACCGGATTTCCGGCTACGGCAATGGCTGTGTTTACGAGGCAGGCAGCTGCTCCCATTTCCATGGCTTCGGCAGCATGACTTGGGGCACCGATACCGGCATCAACAACTACCGGAACGTTGCTCTGTTCGATAATGATGCGGAGAAAATCGCGTGTCTGGAGCCCTTTGTTGGTACCGATAGGTGCAGCAAGAGGCATGACGGTAGCCGCTCCGGCTTCTTCCAGACGTTTGCAGAGGGTAGGGTCGGCCTGACAGTAGGGAAGTACCACAAATCCCAGTTTAACCAATTCTTCTGTAGCTTTTAAGGTTTCGGTTGAATCGGGCAGAAGGTAACGTGGGTCTGGATGGATTTCAAGTTTCAGCCAGTTTGTTCCGAAAGCTTCACGTACCATCTGTGCAGCAAATACGGCTTCTTCTGCGGTACGTACACCCGAAGTATTGGGAAGTAACTGAATATGTGGATGTACGATGTGGTGTAACATATCGTCTTCTTTATTTTCCATTTCAATACGTTTCATGGCTACGGTTACCATTTCGGTCTCAGAGGCGAGAATGGCTTCTTCCATTAACTGGTTTGAATTGAATTTTCCGGTTCCTAAGAAAAGGCGAGAGTTGAACTCTTTTCCGGCAATGATTAGTTTTTCCATATGTTTTAAGTTTTTAAGTTTAGTTGATTAGGTTTTAGATGCCTGAGTTATTCAGAATCTGCTCTTCCGGCACTTGGCAACCTGAAGCGAGAATTCGTTTGGTTTCTTCTATCGGATTTTCGGCACGCAAAATGGTTCCGCTGAGTGCGATTCCGGTTACACCGGTTTCCATGATGGAGGGAATATCTTCGAAAGTAATTCCTCCAATGGCAACAATGGGAAGAGGAATGTGCTCTGTGCGCATTTGTGAAATGATATTACGGTAGCCTTCTAAGCCGAGAATGGGACTGAGGTTTTTTTTGGTTGTAGTAAACCGAAACGGACCGCAGCCTATGTAGTTGGCTCCATCGGTATAGTGACGGCGTACATCGTCAAAGGTATTTGCGGTGCCGCCAATGATGAAGTCGGGACCTAAAAACTTGCGTGCTTCGGCAATGGGCATGTCGTTTTTACCGAGATGTACTCCGTGAGCATGTAGTTTTTTTACCAGTTCTACATGGTCGTCGATGATAAAAGTGGCATTGTATTGGCGACACAGGGCTTGTATGCGTAATGCTTCCTGCTCCAGTTCTTCGGATGAGGCATCTTTCATGCGGAGCTGAATCCATCGGCATCCTCCTTCCAGTGCCATACGAGCCGAGTCATAGTACGAATATGTATCCGTATAGTGGGTAATGAATTGCAGTTTCATACCTGTTATCCTCCACAAGCCGCTTTAATGATTACCAAACTGTCGTTGGCCTGTAATACAGTAGTACTCCATTCGGTGCGGGGTATCATACGGTTATGTAAGGCAATGGCTACTCCTTGGGCGGGAAGTTCTAATTGACGTGCGAGGTCGGCAATGGTATTGCCTGTGGTCAATTCTGTTTCTCTGTTGTTTACTAATATTTTCATGATTCAATGATTTTAGTGGAGTAAACAAAGAGGAAACTCACCGAAGGCTTCGGGTGAAATGAATGTCAGCAAGTAACAATCCCTTCGTCGGTACTAACCGCATCAGGTTCGCAGGGTATGATCTCAGCCCGTCAGGTGGGGCACCCCTTTGTCTTTACTTCGTTGGCAAAGATAGAAGAAAAGATTGAGAAAGTCGAATCATTGCACTAATTTTCTTTTTATCCCGATTGTACAAATCTTTTGGGAGATAGAAAAGGAGGTCTGAAAAACAGGCGTGCAGGACATTATGGACAGATATTCATTCTTCCGAAATTAAATCGTTGAAAATCTCTTGTTCCAATCCTTTATGCTCTCTTTTTATGATTTCAAGCAGTTCGCTGATTCCCGGTTCGTCTGCCTTGATGAGAGCTTGCAGAGAAAGCTGGTTATTATATAATGCCCGTTTGCCGTATCGACGGAATAGAGGTAACAGACCGGAAGGAACAAGGTAACGCGATTCGCCGCTGACGTATTTTTTATATTGTGACTGGTAAATGTGGATGCCGGCAAAATCGAAATCACCATAATGCACGTAATTATTAGGCTGTTTTTGCAGCCATTCGATAAAATAGCTGTGCTGCTCGCGGGGATAAAAAGAAACAAAGAAGCACTTGAGTCCTTGGAATAGCGGTAGTTGTGTCTCGATTTTCAGAAAGTTTTCACTGTTCTCAATCATTACAACAGTCACGTCTTCAGGCAATGACAGCGTTTCTGGCTGAGGCATAAAGACGGGGATTCCTTCCGGATAAGGCAGCAAGGTAAGAGGTTTGCCTTGCCATTGGGCATGAATCGGTTCGCTGACTTTGAAATAAAAACCTTGCCATAGTTCGGTTTCCTTTAGTTTGGAGTCTCCAGACATGCGAATGTTGTTTGAACGGCTTGGAGCAGCTTGTCCGCGCTCAATGTATTCATCCAGTGTACAACGGATATAGTGGTTATACAGATAATTGAGCAGCGATTGTGGGTGGTCAGTATAGATATTCCATCCGTGTGACTCTTTTTGTCGCAATAAGACCTGCTCTTGAATCAACTGTTGGAAGATACGTGCTTTAAGCCGGCTTAAAGGAACCTTCTTTCCTTCAGAAAGTTCCTTCAGCAGTTTGGCTTGTTCTATGGTTATATTCATGACCTTATAATTTGCTGTCCGAGATAAGACGGGCAATACGGGTTTTGCTTTGCGCTCCTTTGGTGAGCAGATAAACATGCTTGTAAGCATCTCGGTTTAATTCAGTAGGCGAGCCGTTAATCAAGATGATGTTCCGGTCATTGGCAAACTTCAAGATACCGTTTACATTATTCGGATGCAGCTTACCGATTTCATCCATCATGCAGTGCAGTTTAAAGTCTTTGAATTTGCGTGAAGCCCCTTCTTTAAACACGTTGAGCAGCATGATATTAATCATGGCTTTCACCAGAATGTCGGTACCTTCTGATCCTACGTTCGAGAGCTTTTCCACAAATCCGGTATCATTCCCGTTTTCTATGATTCGGAACCGGAGTTCGAATGAGTCATAGAGCCGGATGCTGTCATATCGGTAGGCATGAATCTCCTTGATAAAGTCGCGCAACAGGCTGATGGCTTCCTGTTTGACCAGCTGTTCATTTTCTGATGAGAACAAATTGGTTCCCGGAGTAAGGTCGTAAGCATGGTCATTGTAATACTTATGAATGGCACGCAAAACAGTAACCACCCGGTTACTGCTTTCTTCCACTTTCATTTCAATGCGCTGTATTACTCCCACGAAGTTACAAGTCTGAAAGCCTCGGTTTACCTTATTGATTAACCCCTGTATTGCACCTTCCGAAGAAGTAAGCATGGAAGTATCTACACTGATGCGTTTGAAAACATCCGAATGTTCATCGTTGATGCGGCGTATAAATTCGTTGATTTTGTTTTCTTCAATGAAATCATGAAGCTCTTCAGCAAAGCGCAGGTATTCCCAGTCATCGGTAAACTTCGTCTTGAACTTAAATGTGTTGTTCTCCCCGAAGTGTCCGGTGAACAGGTTGACTGCTTTGCGGAGTTCGTTTTGCAGTTGCAGATACTTATTTTCTGCCCGGCTTAACTCATCAATCAGCACGATACACGATTTCTGTGTTTCGATACCCGTAGAGACCTGTTCTGCATTGAATAAATCCTGATGAGGCTTATACCAGTCATAAGCAGAAATATTGCCGTATGCTTCTACATTGGCTTGTAAATTTCGCACGTTGCTTTCTGCCTCTTGTACAGCTTTGCTTAACCGGTCTATTTGTTCCTGCAAAATTCCACACTCTTTATTCAATGACTCTTTTTCTGTTTTAAGCAACTGCTCCTGTTCTTTCTGTTCGCGGCTCCACTCCGGGATATGGTCAATTAAATCCCGTTTATCTTTTTGATATTCGATGAGTAATGTGGCATGGTCCTTAATGAACAGCAGTTCTTGCTCAACAGTTTGCAGCTGATTGGCAATCTCTTGAAGACGTTCGGTATCAGCACCTTGTGAATGCAGTTCTTGTTTCATTTGTTTGCGGTATTCTGCTTTTTCGGCATCAATCCGCTGGCGCTCCTGCTTATCCTCTGCGTCAATGTTTTCCGCCAGTGTCTTCTTCTCTTGGTTTACGTCTTCCTGCCGTTTCGTCCATTCCTGTTTAAGGACTTGCAGCTTGGCCGATTTTTCCTGATTCAGGTTGTTCAGCTTATCATTGATGAGTTTCAGTTCCTGTTCAAGTTGCTGCTCTTCTGTCTTTAGCTTGTTTAATTTCAAGGTACGCTCTTCTTCAGCGCGTTTCTTTAAATCGTTCAACTCAAGCTGGTCTTTCTGATATTGCTTTTCAAGCTGTTCTAATTCATACTCTTGCGTACGGATGATATTGCGCTGTTCTTTTATCTGTGGCAAGTATTTATTTTTCAATATCTCGACTGTCTTTTCCTTTTCCAGCTGCAGTTGCTGTACTCCGGCAGTAATCTCAGCAAGACGTGCTTCTCCGTCTTCTTTCTCTTTTTGATAGTCGTTTATTGATTTGATGGGACGGTGTACATGGGCGAGGTCGATGGAGATGCCGTAAAAAGACTTTCCATCATCTATCAGCTGAGGAGAGAGATTGGTTTGCCATAACACCGATTCATCGCATAATTTTCCAATTGTTTCTTCCCATCCTTCTTTGTTATCTTTCAGCCATCCTTGCAGCGTGTGCTTACTGCTGCGTAAGAAAGCCTCCAGCTCTTCCAGTCGCGGGCGGAGCTGTTGTTGCTCATTTTGAAGATTAAGTAGCTTTTCTTCTATTTCACGCTCTGCTTTCTGGCGCTCATCTTCCCATTTCAGATTGATTTCCTTGATAGCAAGTTCCGCATTGTTCTTGCGGCTGATTTTGCTCATGTGGAGTCCGGTATACGACTGGATCCGATGCTTCAGTTCCTCCTGCTCTGCCTCAAAGAAAACCTCCTTCCGGCATGCTTCCATGCGGAAATGCAATTCTGTCAGTACATTTTGCTTCTCGCTCTTTTCCGGATGGAGCTGTTCAGAGAGTAATTCGTATTCGCGGAACAAGGCCTCAGTAGCTGCTTCACGCTGGCGGCTGATTTCTTCCAGACGGTGACTGAAAGAATCATTCAGTTCTTCTTTCTGACGAAGTTTAGCTCCATGTATCTTATTCCATTCTTCATTGAGTCCATTGATGAGCCGTTCATATTTGGTAGAAGTCTCTTCATATTGCGAAGTCAAGGTGCTTTGTTGCTTTTGTAAGCTGTCCTTGCGTCCGGCAAGTTCTTCTTGTTTAGCCGACCGTTCTATGAGATTCTGTATGTTGTGATGCTCGTATTCTTTTTCTTTTTTCCGGGCTTTTTGTAGTTCATTGTTTAAGACAGCGAGTGAATCTTGTAGTTTTTCACATCGTCCGCGTGACTGGTCTTGCAACTCTTGTTTGCGGTGAATCAACAAGCCACGTTCTCCTTCGGCCTTATGCTGTTTTTCAGTCCATTCGGGTAGCTTGTGTTGTGCCTGTAAAAAGGCTGAAACCAGTTCACGGCATCCCTGTACCAATGCGGTTTGCTGGCGTGCAACTTGGGTGGAAAGACTGATGATTTCGGTTGACTGCTTACTTGTTTCGCGTTTCTGGAACTCTTCAATATCGTGCAGGCGTGTTTCGAAGTTCTTCAGGTGCTCTTTATAGTTATTTAAGTCGATTGCTGTTTCATCTTCATTGATGGATGAAATGATGGTTTTCTTGATGAATTCAGCATCGAGCTTAGAGTTGAGCAATACATTTTGGATGGTACGGGGGATGTTCTGGAATTGTTTGCTTTCCATGAGCGCATATTTGCGCATATCGGCTCCTGCATCGTTGCCGTATAAAATGTTCCGGTACTCATCATACGTATAAATGATACGTGAGTAATCTACTTTGTACTGGTCGAGCACTGCACGGATGCGGTCTGTACCACTGTAAGCCGTACGGTTCTCGTCAACGAAAAACTCCTTGCGATAAGGTGAGTCAATAAACCGGTAACAGATGCGGTTCATTGATTTGTAGCTGAGAATACAGAATGCTCCATTCTCGGTGGTTACTTCATAAATGATATAGGAATTGGAGTAGGGGAAATAATATTCCGCATAACTTTGTTTTTCTACAGGAATGCCCAGTTTTTGAGTATCAGCATTATAGAAGAACAAAATGGCGCGCAGAACCGTACTTTTTCCAACTCCCTGCGTACCGATGAAATGCACGTTCCCGTCCAGGTAAATATCATCGGCATAAGGAATATTTGCACTGTTGATAAATATAATTCTATTCAGGTTTCTCATCGTCTTCGGTTTCATCGTAAATGTTTATACTTTCTATCAGTCTCTCCAGATAATGCCATGAACTCATGACTTTATATGTATTTGTTTTCTCGTTTTCCAATTCCAGAAAAGAATCTTTGGTGAGTTGGCGTATCATGTTTTCAAGAATGTCTTTACGCACGTCTTTGTCGGAGAAGTGTTTGCGTATGCCGTCTAATTTGTTTTGCAGCATGACATTGATATTGGTTTCCACCAAAATCTGTTCCGGCTGAAAACGATAGCCCGGACCGAATGTTTCGTCGTAAGTCTTGAAGAGATCAAGTACATCAATCCAATAATATGCGCGCAGGATTTTTTGCTCTAATGTGATGCGAGGCTCGGTCCGTGAAAAATAAAAATATTCATTTCCTCTTTCCAGCGTATAGCCTATCTGAGAGAAAAAGAGAGAGAGTGATTCAAAATGGTCATCCGTCTGGTCGTAGAGGTCGCGCACGGTTTCGTTTACGCTGTTTGAACTGATAAACAGTCCTTTTTGCAGGTATTCGAAGATGGCGCCTGTTGCGTTCGGAATCTGTATGTTTAGTTCCATATGTTTGGGTTCTTAAGTTTTTGAGTTTTTGAGTTCTTAAACTCTTGCGTTTTGTTTTTAGTCTTTAAGAGCTAAAAGCTTAAAGGGTATATTTTTGCGTATTCGTAATTTTTATAAGTTGCAAATTCGTCGGTAATGCGGAACTGAGCCTCATAGAGTGATACTATCTGGCAGAACAAAGTGGTTCGCTCTTCTTCACTGACTTCTCTGTGAAACCGGTGCCTCATCAAGTAAGTAAACAAATCTTCTTCGGGAGCATTTTCGTCGTTCCAGCGTGCTTGCGCCAGTGCTTGTATGTAATCTCCCACTGTTTCTTCCAGGTTGATACTTTCCTGATACAGCGGTTTCGTTTCCATTTCTTCTTCGCTGAATGCTCCAGCTTCGTTGTTCCGTACGGCTTCTCTGTATTGCAGGTTCTTGACTACCTTTAAAATGATAGGACGGGCTTCGTCGGAATTCAGATAGTTAATTGACAATTTAAATGAAGTGGGTGCGGAACCTTCAATCAGAAGTGAATGCTCACGCTCCATTACTTCAGCCAAATTACTTCGGGTGCGCAACTCAAACTGGTCTTGCAAGTATTTTACCTTCCGTATCTTTTCAACCAGAATGATTTGATTTTTTATTTGATTCAGATAATTGATAATATCTTGCTGCGCCCGAATCAGGCTGTGGGCCGAAAGCTGAAGTTCCTGACGTAATTCAAGTAAGATATGAGATAATTCCTCATCGGTAGCCTGATTGAAGAAAGTTCTTTCTTCATGCAAGATGAGATGCTCGGTTGTATCAATTAGTCGCTGAATGTTTAGCCGCTTCTTGTCAAGATTTTCCAGCTTGGCTATCTTGATGCGATAGGTGGGCTCATGCTTGAACGCATTGTCAATGCTGTTTTGCAGATTGATGATGTTACGTATAGTGGTGCGTGCTATCTTCTGAAATGTGATCTTGATATTACGTACATAATGAGCCTTGCGTGACTGGATTTTCTCTTTCAAATAATAATCCATCAGTTCATGCAAGTATTCAATGTTTTCATCGATAGCAGCCGTATTAATCTCTTCGTTGGCTTCCAGCAGCAATTCAAAGAAGTCCTGAAAGCGTAAATCCAGTGAAACCTCGTTCCCGTTTTGTCGGAGCACTTCTTTTTCAATCAGAAGTTTCAGTCGGTTTTCGTCATCTTTGAGTAAGGCAAGCGCGTCTGAATACTTGAAGTTGAGAACTTTTCTTTTCTCAAACATTTCAGTAAGCAGATTACGGGCTGCCGAAATCGTATTGATAATTTCGTTTATGGAGCGGAATACGTACATGTTTGTTTAGTAAAAAAGTGGTGCGAAGTTATAGAATTTTGCGGTAATATCCTAATTTTGGGATTCTTCATGTGAGAACTGGGTTTACAGAATTTACTTGACTTGTCAGCCAGTAGATAGGTTCTTTGTTCTTGGCGTAAAATATTTTATCGTCGGAAATCCCACTGTTTGCCCAATAGAGTAGCATTTCTTCCCGAAAAAGGTTGTTCGGTTTGCTGCATTGAACCGCAAGTCAACATTAAAGAAGGGCATTTTCCTTGCATCTTGCTAAAAACAGGAGCTTTTTTTTGTGTGAATATTCTTACTGTTGAGGGAAATCTTTGCGTGATGATAGGAAATTTGTGTATTTTGGTTATCTTTGCACTTTGATAATATCCTAATATTAACTTAAAATCTTCATTAACTTATGTTCAACAAACATCCAAAGGGATTGGTTGCCGCATCGTTGGCTAACTTAGGCGAGCGTTTCGGATTTTATACCATGATGGCCATACTAGTGCTCTTCTTGCAGGCTAAGTTTGCGCTAAGTGCAAAAGAGGCTGGTTTTATTTATTCTACTTTTTATTTTTCAATTTACATCTTGGCGTTGGTAGGAGGTATCATTGCCGACAAGACCCGTAATTACAAGGGAACGATTCTTGCTGGTATCGTACTGATGGCTTTGGGATATGCCGTACTTTCTATTCCTTCGGAAGCTACTGCCGACAATAAAGGAATGCTGTTGACCATTACTTGTGCTGCTCTGTTTATCATAGCATTCGGTAACGGTTTGTTTAAAGGAAACTTGCAGGCATTGGTAGGTCAGATGTATGACAATCCGCAGTACGCAAGCATGCGTGACTCTGGTTTCTCATTGTTCTATATGTTTATCAATGTAGGTGCTATCTTTGCTCCTCCTGCTGCAGTAGGTATGCGTAACTGGTGGCTTTCTCATAACGGTTTTGCTTATAATGCCGATCTGCCAGCATTGTGTCACGGTTATCTGGATGGAACATTGCAGCCTCAGGCTGAAGAAACATTCCGCACATTGGCATCAGAAGTAAGCGGTCAGACTGTAACCGATTTTACAGCTTTTGCTAATGCTTATCTGAATGTGTTCTCTACCGGATTCCACTATGCATTTGCTGTA
The DNA here is from genome assembly GCA_900546645.1 of uncultured Bacteroides sp. Lineage (GTDB taxonomy): Bacteria > Bacteroidota > Bacteroidia > Bacteroidales > Bacteroidaceae > Phocaeicola. Next base: position 17,370 of record URDR01000027.1, read on the forward strand.
GCTATTATTGCAATGGCTGTTTCACTGATAATTTATGTAACAAATAAGCGTCGTTTCCCGAATCCGGGTTCAAAAGAAACAGCCGGAAAAGCGAGTGCAGATGCAGTAGAAATGAGTCCGCAGGAAGTAAAACAGCGTATCCTTGCTCTGTTTGCTGTATTTGGGGTGGTTATTTTCTTCTGGTTCTCTTTCCATCAGAACGGTTTGACTCTGACCTTGTTTGCTAAAGAATATACCGATTTGAATCTGCTCGGAATGCCTATTACAGCTGAGCTGTTCCAGTCGCTGAATCCATTCTTTGTGGTATTCCTTACTCCGGTAATTATGGCGGTATTTGCCCGTCAGCGTGCGCGTGGTTGCGAACCTTCTACTCCGAAGAAAATTGCCATCGGTATGGGTATCGCAGCTACCGGATTTGTGATTATGGCATTAGGTTCTTTCTTCAGCAACTTGCCTTTACATACCGATATTGTTGCTTCCGGTGTTTCGTCAGTTAAAGTAACTCCGCTGCTGCTGATGGCTACTTATCTGGTATTGACTATTGCTGAACTTTACATTTCTCCGCTGGGTATTTCATTTGTTTCGAAGGTAGCTCCTCCGAAGTATCAGGGTATCATGCAGGGGGGATGGTTAGGCGCAACTGCTGTAGGTAACCAGTTATTGTTCATCGGTGCGGTATTGTACGAATCAATTCCTATTTGGATGACTTGGACTGTATTCGTGGTAGCTTGCTGCATTTCTATGTGTACCATGTTGTTCATGTTGAAATGGTTGGAGCGTGTAGCTAAGTAATTTCCAAGTCGAAACTTGTTGAAATAGATAATAGAGCCGCAGGTTGGAGTTGTTCAGCTTGCGGCTTTTTATATTGCCACAAAGAGATTCAATCATTCTCTTCCGGACTGTTTCTTTTTACCATTCCGCCTATATCATTTGTAGGGTATGTTATTGCTTCTTTGTATGATGTTGGAATGAACTGTAGAGTTGCTCGAATTAAGAGACTCTATGTATGGGCTGCTGTGAGCTTTTTTATTATGGCGTTTTAATAGGATAAACCCTTTGCTTCAAAATACAATTGCTTTACTGCTTGTTTAAAACAACACAGCGTGTAACGGGTTTGTCGAGAACTGCCGTTACACGCTGTGATATGATAAGATTCAATGGTTGGAATTATCAGTCTGCTTCCTTCATCATGGTATGCAGTTTGCCTGCAAGGATAAATAAAATGACAGAAGCCGCTCCACTCATAAAAACGAAGAGCATGAAAAAGTCGAATAGGTTTTCAATGGGATAACCCAAGAAATGCTTTGCGACTCCCTGTTCCGGATAATATCCGCTTAATACTCCGGCAAACTTATTGGCAGCCGAAGTACTGAGGTACCATACGCCCATCAGTAAGGATGAAAAACGTACCGGAGAGAGCTTGTACACCAGTGACAAACCGATAGGCGCAAGGCAAAGCTCTCCCATGGTGTGGATTAAGTAAAGTCCGGTCAGCCAAATCATGCTGACTTTTACTCCGGGTTCTACGCCTCTGACTCCGAAGGCGATAAACAGATAGCCCAATGAAAGCAGGAATAATCCGATGGCTTGTTTACGCGGTGAACTGGGTTCGATTCCCCGTTTGCCGAGGAAAGACCAGATGGCAGCAAAAATCGGTGCAAGCGTAACAATCATGATGGGGTTAAACGACTGGAAATAGGCTGCCGGCATTTCCCATCCACCGATATGGCGGTCGGTTTGCTCATCGGCAAAGAAGGTGAGTGAAGCACCTGCCTGTTCGTAAGCAGCCCAGAAGAAAATCACGAAGAAAGCGATGATATAGATTACTCCGATACGACTTTGTTCTGCCCGGCTAAGCGATTTGTCGGTGATAATAATCAACGGCATGACGATGGCTGTGGCGTAAATCAGCGAGCCAATCCAATCGGCATTCTGGAAGTAATGCCCATCGGTAACACTCCAGTTGACAGAGAATAAAACGGTTAGAGCCGCGATACCGATAGCCATCAGCCAGGTGCGGTTAGACCCCGTTCCTTTAGCTTCTGTAGGTTCGGCAGTCTGTGCTTGATGTGAAGGCGCCACACCTACGGGGTTTCCGTCAGGGTCGCAAATGTATTTATTCTTGAAAAGAGTGAATACGGTAGCCCCCAATAACATTCCTATGCATGAAGCAAGGAATCCCCACTTGAAGTCTTCCGGGTGTCCGGTATTTCCTACCAGCCCACAGATAAGGGGAGCCATGGTTGAGCCCACATTTACCCCCATATAAAAGATGGTGAAGGCCGCATCCTTCCGGGTATCCTCGGGAGCATAGAGACGTCCCACCATGGTTGAGATGTTAGGCTTGAAAAAACCGTTTCCTAAAATCAGCAATCCAAGTCCCATGAACATAAGCCATTTGGCTAACTCCGCCTGATGAAAGTAACAGGCGCTCAAGAATAAAAAGAATTGTCCGATGGCCATGGTCAGCGCACCAACTACAATTGAACGCCGGTTTCCCCAATAGCGGTCGGCAATGTAACCTCCGATGAGAGGAGTAAGATAAACAAGCCCTGTATAGCTTCCATATACTTCCGAAGCTGTTTCTTTGTCGAAGAGCAATGCCTGCACCATGTAAAGCATAAACAAGGCACGCATGCCGTAATAACTGAAACGTTCCCACATTTCAGTAACAAATAGTAAATAAAGTCCTTTGGGATGCCCTTTTGTTTGATTCATTCCTTGTGTTTTTGATAAAATGTTAGGTATTTTGTTTTATGAAGTGCAAAAGTAATAAAAAATATGTATTTTTGCATCGGAGTTTTGAATTATCTTGAATTTATAGGTGCACTTGTCGGCTTGTTATATTTATGGTTAGAGTATCGGGCAAGTATTTATTTATGGATTGCCGGAGTGGTGATGCCTGCTATTTATATTGTGGTTTATTACCAAGCCGGGCTGTATGCCGACTTTGGTATCCATATTTATTATCTGCTTGCTTCCTTATATGGATGGTGGTCGTGGAAGTGATAGCCGTATCGGGTTATTTTAAGTGGAAACAAATGATGCTAAAACCATGATGAAGTTATTGCCTTTTATTCCTGAAGCTGTAATTGTGGGGAATGGGGAATTCCCTTCTCATCCATTTCCTTTGCACATATTGGAAACCGTTTCGTATGTAATTTGCTGTGATGGAGGTGCAGATGCCTTTGTTCATCATACAGACCGTGTCCCCGACTGGATTATAGGGGATGGTGATTCGTTATCAGAAGAAAATCGCCGCCGCTTTCAGTCTATTATACGATATAATCCCGACCAGGAAACAAATGACTTGACCAAGTCTGTGCTTTTTTTGCAGGAAAGAGGCATACACCGTATTGTCATAGTTGCGGCAACCGGCAAGCGTGAAGATCACACCTTAGGTAATATCAGCTTGCTGATGGAATATCACCGTCAAGGTTTAGAGGTTATGATGCTGACCGACTATGGTTTTTTTGTTCCGGCTACCGATACTCAGTCTTTTGTCAGCTTTAAGGGACAGCAGGTTTCTGTATTCAGTTTCGGAACATCGGGGATGTCGGAAGAAGGACTGGTATATCCTTTACGTGACTTTACATCTTGGTGGCAGGGAACATTAAATGAATCCCTTGGCAATCAATTTACGGTTCATTGCCAAGGGGAATATCTTATATATTGCACATATGAGGCTAAAAAGAAGCTGTGATTACTCTAAAATGCTGTAAGTTGAAGTAATCCGGTTGACCAGTTCAGGTGAAGGGGCAGAAGCCATCAGCTGCAGTACCAATTCATTGACATCGGCTTTGTTGTCTATCTTTAAGGCTTCTGTAATATCGTCAAATGAAGCCTCATAGTTTCCTTCGTTTAAATAAGCTTCGGCACGTGCTTTATAATTTTCGGCATCTTTGGGATTCAGACGGATGGCTTCGCTTAAATCGGAAATAGCCAAATTCCATTCTTTGAAGTTGCTCAGCATGGTTCCGCGGGTATAATAGGCAAAAGAACGGTACTCGCTGTCGCTTTGAGGCAATAAATCCAATGCACTGTTAACGGCTTGCAGGGCTAATTTCACGTTTCCGTAATAGTTGCATATCAATGCCATATAACAATGTGCATAACCGTTTTCGGGGTTTTCGTTTATTTCGGCATTTAAAAGTTCGTAGGCTTTTTCCGGATTTCCTTCGTTAAGGGCAGTTACGCCATTGATATAATTGCTGCTATTGGGGCGGATGCTTTCTTCAGCACTTGCAGAAAAGGTAGCAAAAAGGCAACCCATAATTAAGATTATCAGTGTTTTCATGGTGTTTTTCATTGGTTAGGTTTATAATGGGCGCAAAGCTATAAATATTTCTTAAAAGTACAAAACATTTTCTATAAAAAGCATCCTTTTAATAAAACGCGGTGTTCTTTCTTCAGTACTTCGGTGAAAGTACTCCAGTACTCTCACCGAAGTACTGAAGTATTTCCGTGGAAGTACTGAGCCATTCTTTTTACCTTACGCGAAGGGTACTGAGCAAAATGCTTTGTTTTTTTAAGACGGAATAGAGGAGAAAACTGAAATCTTTATTAATTTTGCATAGTGAAGTATATATCATTAACCCTTAAAAATCGATACCATTATGAATAAAAATCTACGTGATATTCTCGCTCATTTCGCGGAAATTTCGGATGTACAAGAAGTTAAGCCGTTAACATCAGGCCTGATTAATCAGACTTACCTGGTGATAACAAACTCTTCGGAAAATTATGTACTGCAGTGTGTGAATCATCATGTCTTTAAAAATGTAGAATTGCTTCAGCATAATATTGAATCGGTGACGAAGCATATCAAGGCAAAGCTGGAAGCGCTTCACGAAGAAGATGTGGACCGGAAAGTATTGCGTTTCCTTCCCACTCAAGAGGGAAAGACATACTATTTTGACGGAGAACATTATTGGCGCGTATGTGTGTTTATCCGTGATTCGCATACTCAAGATGAAGTAACTCCGGAATCGGCTTATCTGGTTGGCTTGAAGTTCGGTGAGTTTGAATCTATGCTGGTTGATTTACCGGAGCAACTGGAAGAAACCATTCCTGATTTTCATAATATGGAGTTCCGCATTCGCCAGTTACGTGAAGCTGTAGCGGCTGATAAAGCCGGACGGAAGGCAAAAGTACAGCATCTGATTGACTCAATAGAACGTGATGCTGATGAAATGTGTAAGGCGGAGTGTCTTTACCGTGAGGGTAAACTTCCGAAGCGGGTTTGTCACTGCGATACGAAGGTGAGCAATATGCTTTTTGATGCCGACGGCAAGGTGCTTTGTGTGATTGATTTAGATACGGTAATGCCGGCTTTCGTATTTTCTGATTTCGGCGATTTTCTTCGCTCGGCGGCGAATACAGCTGCCGAAGATGAGCCCGATCTGGATAAGATACATTTTAATATGCCCGTATTCCAATCGTTTGCGAAGGGATATCTGGAGTCGGCAGGGAAATTTCTTACTCCCCTTGAAATCGAAATGCTGCCTTATGCAGTGATGCTTTTCCCTTACATGCAGGCGGTTCGTTTCCTGACTGATTATTTGGACGGAGACTTATATTATCAAACTCGATATGCTGAGCATAATTATGTTCGTACGTTGGCTCAATATAAACTTTATCAAGAAACAGTGAAAGCGGCTCCTTCGATGCAGGATTATATACATTCACTGGTGAAAACGATATAGTTTGGGGGATATTAGCTTGGTGATATTGAGATTGTTTCTGCTGGTTTCCAGCTTTGGAAACCAGTCAGTGAAACTTAGAATATGATGGGCAAACCGTGTAGGGCGCGTGTAGGTAATTGGTGCGTCCTACACGGTCTTACACCGCACCCTACACGCTGTAATTTCTTATTTTATAGTTGTTTAACCCTAAAAACGTGTAGGGTGCAGGTAAATTTCGTGAAAACTTCTTTTATGGGAGAAAGAAGACGTACTTTAATAGCACAGGTATCCGATAACCCCGGCAATGATTATCAGTAAAATTGGATTTATTTTGTATCGATAAGATGCTATAAATGTTCCGGCAAATAACACGGAACTGATTATGACCTGATAGGAATTGTTTCCAAAGTTTTCACCATTCATGAGTACTAAAGCTGCGGCAGCCAATAAACCGACAACTCCTGGACGCAATCCGCGGAATACGGATTCTACGGCAGGATGTTTTTGATATTTCAGAAAAAAACGACTGATGAAAATCATCAAGATGAATGAGGGCAAGACGACCGAAACGGTGGCAATAACAGACCCGATGACACCTATGGCATGTGAATATCCGGCATTTACGATGGCTGTATAGCCTACATACGTTGCCGAGTTGATACCGATAGGTCCGGGAGTCATTTGACTGAGGGCTATAATATCTGTAAACTCGGATGTGGTGAGCCATTGATAGCGGGTTACGACCTCTCCCTGAATCATGGAAATCATGGCATATCCGCCTCCAAAACCGAATAGCCCGATTTTGAAAAAAGTATAGAAGAGCTGTAAGAATAATAGCATGTTTAATCCTCCTTATTTTTTGTGATGCGTTCTTTCATATAGTCCGTAAAGATAGCCTCCTGTTCCGCTGAGAATGATAACGTAGATGGGTGAGAACCCTAAAAGCCAGATGAAAAGAGCTGAGATGGCTGGAATCCAAATGTTATAACGGCTGATGCGTGCCGACTTAGCCATCTTGAACGTGGGTGCAGCAATCAGAGCCACTACAGCCGGACGGATTCCTTTAAAAATGCGTTCTACCGTTTCTACATGTTGGAACTGGCGAAAAAACAGAGCTATCATCAGCATGATGATAAACGAAGGCAGCACAGTTCCCAATGCCATCCAGAAAGCCCCCCAGAACTTTCGCAACTTATAGCCGATGAAGATGGCTATATTAACCGCAAAGATACCCGGAACTGTTTGTGCCAGCGCCATTAAATCAAGGAAATCTTCTTTCGATATCCATTTCCGTTTATCCACAAGTTCTGCTTCTATAAGAGGAACCATTGCATATCCTCCACCGATGGTGAATAGTCCGATTCGGCTGAAAATGAGGAACGATTTCAGGTAAAAGTTCATAATTGCATTCTTTTTATTTATTCTGTTTCATGTATACGCTGGGTGGTACACCATAAAACTTCTTAAATGTATCGGTAAAATACTTCGGGTCGGCAAATCCCATCCGGTCGGCTACTTCCGAAACCGTATAGCGCTGACTTTGCAATAAAAAGGCAGCTTCTTTCATGCGGATGTTTCGGATGAAGTCATTGGGGGCTATGCCTGTCAGTGCTTTTATTTTATTGTAAAAGCTTGTCCGGCTCATGTTTACTTCAGCGCATAGGATGTCTATGGTCAGGTCTTTTCCTAAATGCTGTTTGACCAGTTCGGTAACTCGCTGCATAAACTCGTCATCGAGGCTGGATGGAAGTTTAACCTCTTCGGTGGCAGCAAGATTAGGCAGATGAATCATCATCTGCTGAAAGCGCAGCTGAATGAGATTCCGGTTTTCGAGAATTGTCCGTATGTTGGCTTCCAGTACCATTAAATCGAAAGGCTTTATAATATATTGGTCGGCTTTTATTTCCAGCCCTTCCAAAATATGCTCTTTATCTCCTAAAGCCGTTAGTAAGATAACCGGAATATGGCTGGTTTCGATATGTTCTTTCACTTGCCGGCAAAGTTCTTTCCCGTCCATGATAGGCATCATTACATCCGATAAAATCAAGTCAGGCTGCCGCAAGGCAATTTTGTCAAGAGCTTCTTTTCCATTGCTTGCCCCTTGTACTTGGTAAATGGAAGAGAGGCTTTGCATGATAAACGACCGTAATGCGTTATTGTCATCAACTATGAGGATGAGCGGAGCATTTTCCGGACTTTTATTCAAAGAGATGACATCGGTTTGAGTCGTTGGGCTCGGAGTGATTTGCGACAGTTTCCGCTGGTTGTTTTCCTCGGGTATTTCCGACTTGTATTGATATTTTTTTCCTTGAAGAGGAAAGCATAGCTGGAATGTTGTACCCACATTTTCAGTGCTGGTACAAGTGATTTTCCCTTCATGGCTTCTTATCAGCCGATAAGTCAGAAGCATGCCGATACCGCAACCGGTAATAAGTTGATTAGTTGCGTTATATCCTCTGAATATGTATTTGAAAAGTTTCTTTTGGTCTTCTTTAGATATGCCTATGCCGGTATCTGATATTTTTAGCCACCAATGGCTTTTGCTGTGCCATGCTTCCAAAGAGACGCTTCCTCCCTGTGGGGTATATTTAAGTGCGTTCGAAAGCAGGTTATGCAGAATAGAGTCTATTTTTTTCGAGTCAATCCATACGTCCAGCTCTTTGAAATTACTTTTATACTCCAGATGCAGTCCTAAGCTTGTAGCATAATCCTCAAAGCGTTGAAGATAATTTTGCAGATAGGTATTCAGCTCATGTTTTGAGACAAAAATGCGGGAGCTGTATAACTCTTCTTTTTGGAAGTTAAGCAGATTGTCGGCAAATTCCGAAAGGTTTTCTGCATTTTGAATAGCGAGGTCTAAATTGGTTTTTCCCTGCTCGGAGAGTTTTTCATTCTTCAGGATTTCACTGAGTGGAGTCTTGATAAGCGTAAGTGGCGTACGGATATCGTGTGCTGCATTGGTGAAGAAGTTGATCTTTTCTTTTGAAATCTGTCTTTCTTTCTTGATGTTTTGATACCTGAACCATAAATAGATGCTTCCTATGATGAGTGTGGCATATACCAAGAAAGCCCAAAAGGTAAGCCAGAAGGGACGCCCTATCTCAATGTTGATAATGCGTTCTTCCAGTACCTGATGGTTGTCTAATAAAATGGCTCTTACGCGTAGGGTATAGTTGCCCGGTGATAAGTTGGTATAACGAATCAGCCCGTTGTCGGATGGGGGAGTCCATTCATCATAAAACCCTTCTAACTTCCAAGTATATTGCACATTCGACGGATTGTCATAATTGATGGAAGATACATTCATTGAAAATGTATTTTGGTTGTAATTCAGTTTGAATCCGCTGGTCTCATCCAATAGTTGGGTTAATGGAGAGCCTTTCTCACCCGGATGAACCGTATGGTACATAATGTTCAGGTTGGTGAAAACCATCCGTGAAGAAAATTCGTGTGTCAGTTCTGTCGTATCGGGTAGCAAGATGGCTCCTTCATTGCTCCCGAAAATAAGATTGCCACGGCTGTGTGCTGCCGCATTGGGGTTGAAGTTGGCAGCTAAGAGTCCTTGCTCCTTTGTCCAGTTGGTAAACTGGTTGTTCTTGGTGTTGAGAAGTGAAAGTCCGTTCTCGGTCCCTAAAAATAAGTTCCCGTTTTGATTCGGCAGGATGCTGTATATGTTATTGGTTTGTAATCCGCTGTTTTCAGCATAAAAGTTGGTGGCATTTCCTGTTTTATTGTCAATGATGAATAATCCGTTGCCATAGGTTCCTACATATGTAAGTTTGTTTTCGGGGTGAGTATATATGGTATTGATACATCCAAAATTGATATCTCTCTTATACGGAAGGAGTTCATTGTTTTTTTTGTTGAACAGGTAGAGGCCATTGATTGTACCAATCCACAACGAGGTACTGTCTCGTTGTGAGATGTGGTTGATGGGATAATTGATATTAAAAGTTTCGTGTTTTGCTGTTTTGTGATTATACGATTTCAGACTATAGAAACCGCCGGTCCAAACAATATCGTCTGTGTCTTTGAAGATACTCCGGATGTATTTGTCTGGCGTTTTATTGTAGTCAAGTTCTTCTTGTTGGTAAAATTCAATTTTTCCTGAGCGTTTATTTATGAGATAAATACCCGACATATAGCCGCCGGCTAAAATCTGCCCGTTGCCTATGTCGCATAAAGCAATGAATATATGGTTTTCATTGCTAGTGCTTTCTTTATTGTCAGTGCTTTCATGAAATGAAGACAGGTAATTCACCCATTTTTTTTGCCGGAAATCATAGCGGCTGATGCCATTGCTCGTGGCATACCAGACATCTCCATCTTCATCTTCAATGATTCCGTTGACTGAGTTGTTGATAAGTGAATGGTTTGAGTTGGGTGAATGCTTAATCCAGGTGTAGCTGGGGTATTTTTCAGAATATACCGTAATTCCGGTAGGATAGATAACACTCCAGATACGGCCGCTCCTATCAATGCAAAGGTCCTTGATAATACTTCCGTTCATTTTGTTGGGGTGCTTGCTGTCTTCTTGGAGAAATTCGGTTAATTTCTTTTGTGGAATATTCAGCTTGTAAACACCATCTCCATCCGTAGCAATCAATACTTCATTGGGGTCTTTTTGGCTTTGGATAATCGTGTTTACGCCAATATCTACCATGACATTTCCCATGTTTGATAATTCACAGGTAAAGGGGTCGTAAATAAATAAGTTTCCCTGCAGGGTGTTGATTATCAGTTTCCTTGTAACAGGGTGATAATATACATAATTGATGAGCCGGATAGAGGGTAGATGAATGGCTGTAACATTATCTAATTTATCGTTTTCGAATGTGGCGGTATAGAGTTTATGCTCAGTAGCAATATATAATAGGTGGCCTGCTCCTTGTGTGATGCAGATTATTTTCCCTGATATGTGAGAAGCCAACCGGTAGTATTTTTTATTTTTCCCGTTAAAAATATATTGATGATTATCAGTGCAAAACCAGATATTGCTGTTCCTGTCCATAAACGTGGTGGTAACAGGTAGTGCTTTTGTCTCCGGGAAAGCTTCTTCAAGGTCAAACATGAGCTGGAATTGGTCTTTTGTTTTGTTGAACCGGAATACCAGCCCGTCCTTTCCTATTTCCCATAGTGTTTTTTCTTCATCGGTTTTTAAAATATTTAAGTTAGGATAAAAATTGACGGCTTTATTGTTTTTATATAGGGGATAGCGTACAAATTGCTTTCCGTTGTATCGCTCGATTCCTTTATGGGTAAGAATCCACATATAGCCTTGCTGGTCTTGCTGTATAGAGAGGACACGCCGGCTGCTTAGTCCTTCTTCCATGCCGATGTATTTAAATATTTGTGCTTGTGTTGAGAATAAAGAAACCCATAGAATAAATAATATAGCAATCAGTTTTTTCATAGAGTATATACAAAAGATAGAATTCATTGCAAAGTTCGGAAAAAATAGCGGCTTATCAAAGAGAGTCAATCTAAAAAACGCATTCTAAAAAAACTAAAAATAAAACGACGCTTTGTGGTTTTGCTTTTATTTTATACCTTTGCATTTCAGAAAAAAAATTATTTATTGTTTAACCTTAAATTTATCATTGATATGATGAGAAGTTTATATTCAAAGGCGCTTGGCTTGCTATTAGGTGGTGTGTTAATCGCTTCTTGTTCTCAAAAAGAACTTGTTACGGCAGACTATCAGATTGTGCCACTGCCATTGCAGATTTCAGATGTATCTGCCTCTTCTTCATTTTTGCTTAAAGATGGAGTGAAAGTTATTTATCCGGAAGGAAATGATATGATGCGTCGGAATGCTGAGTTCTTGGCTGATTATGTGAAACAGCAGACGGGTATTTCTTTGAACTTGCAGGCGGGAGCAGCTGAAGAAGGAGCAATCTGCTTGGCTTTGGGCTTAGAAAATCAAAATGCTGAAGCCTATCAGATGAAGGTTGATGATAAAGGTGTGCAAATTACGGGAGCTTCCGAGGCCGGTGTTTTTTATGGTATTCAAACTTTCAGAAAATCTCTGTCGGCTTTTGAAAATGTAAATGTACAGTTGCCGGCTGTAGAAATCAATGATGCTCCTCGTTTTGCTTATAGAGGTATGCACTTGGATGTGGCTCGTCATTTCTATTCTTTGGATGAAGTGAAAGAATACATCGATATGATGGCTCTTCATAACATGAACCGCTTCCATTGGCACTTGACAGATGACCAGGGTTGGCGTATTGAAATCAAGAAATATCCGAAACTGATGTCTGTAGCATCTCAGCGCTCAGAAACATTGGTCGGACGTTATGGATCTGGTAAATATGACGGAACTCCTTATGGCGGATATTATACTCAAGAACAGATCAAGGAAGTGATTGCTTATGCGGCTGATCGGCATATCGTTGTGATTCCGGAAATCGATCTTCCCGGACACATGCAGGCTGCGATTACTGCTTATCCGGAACTGGGATGTACAGGCGGTCCGTACGAAGTGCGTACTACTTGGGGAATTTCGGATGATGTGTTGTGTATCGGAAATGAAAAGAGCATGGAATTCGTGAAGGATGTTCTGGCTGAGGTTGCTGAGTTGTTCCCTTCTGAGTATATTCATGTGGGAGGAGACGAATGCCCGAAGGTGCGTTGGGCTAAGTGTCCGAAGTGTCAGGCTCTCATTAAGAAGTTAGGATTAAAGTCGGATGCAAGTCACACCAAAGAAGAACGCTTGCAGAGCTATGTAATCACCGAGGCTGAAAAATTCTTGAATTCAAAAGGCAAGCAGATTATCGGTTGGACTGAAATTTTGGAAGGAGGGTTGTCGCCTAATGCTACTTTGATGTCTTGGATTGGTGAAGCGGGTGGAATTGAAGCTGCACGTCAGCATCATGACGTAATTATGACGCCTAACACTTATCTGTATTTTGACTATTATCAAGCTTCGGATGTTGATAAGGAGCCTTTAGCTATTGGTGGATATCTTCCTATGGAAAAAGTATATAGCTATGAGCCGATGCCTTCTTCGTTGACTGCGGAAGAACAGCAATATATAAAAGGTGTACAGGCAAACTTGTGGACGGAGTACATCCCAACATTTAGTCAAGCTCAATATATGGTTCTTCCGAGAATGGCTGCTTTGGCTGAAACTCAGTGGAGCGATGGTTCGAAAAAGGATTATCAAAACTTCTTGAAACGTATGCCTCGCTTGACTATGATTTATGATTGCTATAAATGGAATTATGCTAAACACATTTTTAATGTAAACGTTTCCATGAAGCCAGCACCCGAAGCAAAAGCGCTGGAAGTTACACTTGTTACTATTCCGGGCAGTGACATCTATTATACGCTTGACGGAAGTGAACCTGGCGAGAAGTCTCAGAAGTATACCGAACCTTTCTTTCTGAATAAATCGGCTGTTCTGAAAGCGGTTGCCATTCAGAACTCATCTTCACGTAAAGTCTCGGATGTTGTGACTGAAACGGTTGAAACACATAAGGCTTTTATGAAACCGTTTACTTTATTGCAGGAAAACCAGAAGAAATTTACTCCTAACGGGCCAAATGTATTGGTTGACGGACGTAAAGGTGGACAGACTTTCAGCTCCGGCGGATGGGTGGCTGTGCAAGGAAATGACATTGAAGCAGTTATCGATTTGGAGGAAATGACAGAAATCAGTTCTGTTTCAGTCGATGCCTTTGTGAACCGGAATGACTGGATTTTTGATGCACGTGCTTATTCGGTAGCTGTTTCCGAAGATGGAAAGACTTATAAAAAGGTAGCTTCTGAAACATATCCGGCAATGAAAGAAACCGATACCGACGGTATAAAGAATCATACATTGACTTTCTCTCCGGTGAAGGCGCGTTTCGTAAAGGTGAAGATGGACAGTGAACATGCTATACCTTCATGGCATGGGGCTAAAGGAAAGGCCGGACATTTGTTTGTTGATGAAATAATTGTGAAGTAATTGTTATGTTCAGAATATTTGGTGTAATAAGTCTGATATTGTTAGTTTGTCTTTCTTCGGGTTGTTCCGGAGAAAGACAAACTTTAAATATAACACCTTGTCCGCTTTCTTGTGAGGTTAAGGACGGGACATTTCATTGGAATGAGGGTACCTTGATAGAGGTAAAAGGGGATGTTGCCGATCGCAAAATCATGATGGCGGCTTTTGAAGGAAGTTCGTTTCCGGTGCAGTTTGCAGAAACACTTCCCGATAATAACGTAATTGTTATGCAGGCTGTTGACAAACTGCCCGGAATCAATTCACCTGAGGGATATGTATTGGAGGTCGGTCGGGAGTCTGTTTCTCTCAAGGCTTTGTCGGATGCCGGGTTGTTTTATGGAATCAAGACATTGCTACAGTTGGCAGAGCAAGGCGAAGGGAATATTCAGGCATCGTTGGTTAGAGACGAACCGCGTTTCCCTTACCGAGGAATCATGATAGATGTATCTCGCCATTTCCGGTCAAAAGAGTTTATAAAGAAACAGATTGCTTTATTGTCGGCTTTCAAGATAAATCGCTTGCATTTGCATTTAACCGATGCTGCGGGTTGGCGTTTAGAGATAGATAAATATCCTCGGTTGACAGAGTTTGCTGCATGGCGTAAGCAGGAAACTTGGAAAGATTGGGGTGCTAATGGGCAGCAATATTGTGAGCAGTCGGATCCGGGAGCTTCGGGAGGCTATTATACAAAAGAAGATATCCGTGAAATTTTGGAGTATGCTCGCTTGCATTGTGTTACAGTGATTCCGGAAATCGAAATGCCTTCGCACTCAGAAGAAGTATTGGCTGCTTATCCCGAACTGTCGTGCTCAGGCAAGCCTTATAAACATTCCGATTTTTGTGTAGGAAACGAAAAGACATTTGAGTTTTTGGAAAATGTTTTGTCGGAGGTGATAGACTTATTTCCTTCTCATTATATTCATATCGGTGGCGATGAGGCAGGAAAAGCTTCATGGAAAACCTGTTCTTTATGTCAGGCTCGGATGAAAAAAGAGGGACTGAAAGATGTAGATGAACTGCAGAGCTATCTGATTCATCGGATAGAGCGTTTTTTGAATTCAAAAGGACGTTCTTTGTTAGGATGGGATGAAATCTTAGACGGAGGATTGGCACCGAATGCTACCGTTATGTCATGGCGTGGAGAAGCAGGAGGTATACGTGCTGTCAAGGCTGGTCATCGTGCGGTTATGACTCCGGGAGAATATTGTTACTTTGATGGTTATCAAGATGCGCCATTTTCACAGCCGGAAGCCATTGGCGGCTATTTGCCTTTGAGTAAAGTCTATGAATATAATCCGGTCCCTGATTCTTTGACTGCATCGGAAAGATCTCTGATAGAAGGAGTGCAGGCAAATGTATGGGCAGAATATATCGTAACGGATGAACATTTCGAGTATATGCTGTATCCGCGTGCCTTTGCTTTAGCAGAAGTGGCATGGACACAGCCTGATCAGAAGTCTTGGGAATCTTTCCGTACTCGTGTTTTAGATTTGATTCCGAAAATGAAAGAGAATGGTTATGACTGCTTTGACTTTAGTAAGGAGATAGGTAACCGTCGGGAAGCATTGCAGCCTATAGAACATATGGCTGTGGGGAAGAAGGTGCAGTTTAATATACCTTACTGGTCGGGATACCCTGCTAATGGAGAAAAAACATTAAATGATGGTTTGCGGGGAGGATGGAACTATAATGATAAGCGTTGGCTTGGATTTGTGAAGGGCAATGAGATGGATGTTGTCGTTGATTTAGGAACTGATACCATCATTCATTCCGTGGCTGCCGATTTTATGCAGATTTGCGGTCCTTATGTATATATGCCAAAGCAGGTTATTATATCGGTATCTTCTGATAACAAGGAATTTACAGAGATGAAAGAAATCAATCATGAAGTAGTAAAAGATGATGCTGTTTCTTTTAAGAACTTCGGATGGTCGGGGGAAACATCGGCACGCTATGTGCGTTTTCAGGCTTTCCCGGCAGATATTGCTGGTGCTGTATTGTTTACAGATGAAATTGTAGTGAAGTAGAGCATCGTAAGGAAAGATATCAGAATCTGATTTATTATAAGAGGACAGGAATGTAAGTAAAGTCATTACTTATATCCTGTCCTCTTTTTATGTGTTGTCTGAAGTGAACTTGAAGTGGAATACTTGTCACAATCTTCTTCGTGAATTACCAAAGAGACGCTTTTGACTTTTTATTTCTATTTGGGCGGGGTAGGAGGGGAATGTGCTATCTGTAGATTGCAATTTGATAGTAGAAGGGCGAAAAAAGGACCTTTATAGCCTTCTTGTGTCTTATGTGTGTTAAAAGATGTTTAATAACTGTCTCTTATACACATCTCCGAGCCCACGAGACGGACTCCTAT
>URDR01000028.1 GCA_900546645.1 uncultured Bacteroides sp.
TCACTGACGCACTGCATGCTTACATACCACATCTCTCGCTGTCAAAACCAAACAACCCCGTTCGATGAAGTATTATTGGTTGCAAATATAGTGAAAAAGATGAAAGTATCCAATTGATAAAAGTTTTTTATGTATTTTTGAATATTTAAAGTTAAGGCTCTTTCATCCGGAAGGTAAAATGCCGGTACTTCTGCGAGAGTACTGATAAAGTATTAGGTTGAAGATGAAAGTGCTGCGAATCAAAACGACTAATTTATGAAAAGAATCAAATGGTATCTGGCTGGAGTAGGGTTTGTCATGCTTTCGGCTTGTATGGGAAAGAAACAAACGGCGGCTGAGCCGATGGATATGAAAGAATCTGTTTATATGTGTGTGGGGAGTTATGCCTCTGCCGAAAATGAAGGGATTCGCTTGTTTCAGCTGAATCAGGAAACGGGCGATGCGGTGTTTTTGAATGGAATGAAGGGGATTGCTAATCCGTCTTTTCTGACTGTTTCTTCGGACGGAAAACATATTTATGCCGTAGGAGAGAATGATGAAACTTCTTCGACTGCCAATGTGATATGCTTCAGTGAACCGAAGCGAAAATTAGAATGGCTGAGCAGTAGCCTTACGCATGGGGGAGCTCCTTGTAATATTGTATTGAGTCCGGATGCACATTTTGTGTTGACAGCCAATTACGGAGGCGGAAGTCTTTCTGTTATTCCTTTGATGCGTGATGGAAAGGCAGGAAAGGCAGATACGATTCTTTTTACAGGTTGTGGTCCGGATAAAGAACGTCAGGCGCAGCCTCACTTGCATTGTGTGCAGTTCACTCCCGATGGGAAAAAGTTGTTTGTTTCAGATTTGGGAACAGACCGGATTTATGTATTTCCGGTAAAGAACGGTGCCAAGGACTTGCTGGATAGAGAAAAGATGGTTGATATAAAGTTGCCTGACGGCTGTGGACCGCGTCATTTATGTTTTTCACAAGACGGCAAAAGAGTGTATCTCATCACCGAACTTTCGGGAGAGGTGATCGTTTTGTTGAATAACGGAGCGGAATTTCATGAGTTGCAGCGTATTCAGTCTGACACGTTGAAGGCAAAAGGAAGCGCTGATATTCATTTGTCGCCGGACGGACGTTTCCTTTATGCTTCCAATCGCCTGAAGGGAGATGGAATCGCTGTGTTTAAAGTGAGTGAAGAAGATGGTACACTGACGAAAGTAGGCTATCAGTCAACTGGACTTCATCCGCGTCATTTTAATCTGACTCCTAACGGAAAGTTCTTGCTGGTGGCTTGCCGGGATACGGACGAGATACAGATTTATAAAAGAGATAAGCTGACGGGGCTGCTTGAAGATACCGGAAAGCGAATCAAGATGCCGAAACCGGTTTGTGTGCAATTCATTCCTTGATGACTCTATCTGAATCGATGAGGTTTCAGCGGAATAACATGGGGTGCTTGAATGCATGGTCGGGTAGGAAAAGAAGAAGGGGCAGACTTGCGAGTCTGCCCCTTTCATATAGCTTCAGTTTCTGTGAGTAAACCTGAATGCCTAAGCAACTTATTTCATCTTATATACCAAGATTCCCCCCTTCAGAATGTCTTCGTGGGTGATGTAGTTCTTGGTGTAAGGCTTTCCGTTGAGCGTAATGCTGTCTATGTATTTATGCTCTTCCGATAAACCTTCGGCAAGGATGGTAAATGTTTTTCCATCAGCCAGATGTAAGGTGAATTTCGGGAACTGAGGCGCTCCGAACACATACTCTCCGCTTACCGGATTTACCGGATAGAATCCCATGGCCGAGAACATATACCATGCCGACATCTGACCGCAATCGTCGTTACCGCATAATCCGTTCGGTTTGGGCAGATACTGTGTATCAAAAATCTGACGTATCAGCTCCTGTGTGCGTTCGGAACGTCCGGCAAGTGTATATAAATAAGCCACGTGGTGGCTGGGTTCGTTACCATGCGCATACTGTCCGATGAGGCCGGTAACATCAGCTTGAGTGGTTTCCAGTTTAACGGTAAATACCGAGTCTAGCTTCTGCAAGAAAGCTTCTTCACCTCCGAAGAGCGCAATCAGTCCCGGTACATCATGCTGCACATGCCATGTATATTGCCAAGCATTTCCTTCGGTATAATCACCGCCGATGCTTTCCGAGTGTCCCACTTGACTTGGGTTAAACGGACTTTTCCAGGTTCCATCAGCTTTTTTCGGACGCATGAATTTCGTACTCGGGTCGAAGAGGTTTTTGTAATAATCGGCCCGTTTGGCAAAGTAAGCGGCTTCTTCCTCTTTTCCCATGCGTTTGGCCATATCGGCTGCCGCATAATCATCGTATACGCTTTCCAAAGTAGATGAAACTGATTCAGCCTCGGTCAAGTCGGTGGGGAAATAGCCATATTTGGTATAATTCTCCCAGTTCGATTTTAGAGGGTGTGACACCGTTTGGGTTTGCTTGATGGCATTAAAGGCACGTTCTGCATCAAAGCCTCTGAATCCTTTGGCATAGGCTTCGGCAATGATGGGCACACTGTGGTTGGCAATCATGGTAAAGGTTTCACCTCCCCACAATCCCCAGATAGGCAGGTAGCCGATGGTTTCACACTGATCGACCAGTGAGTTTACGAATCCATCCACGCGTTCGGGTACCATCAGAGTATAGAAAGGATGAGCTGCCCGGTAAGTATCCCATGTGGAGAAGGTAGAATAGAATTTGTCTCCGGTAGCCTGAACAATTTCATCTTTCGCATTGCGGTATTTTCCGTCGATATCAGAAATCTCGTTCGGCTGAATCAGTGCATGGTAGAAGCTGGTATAGAAATTCGTCTTTTCGTCGGTTGTGCCTTCTACGTCGATGCGGCTCAGGTAACTGTTCCATTCATTTTTGGCAGCTTGTCTTACTCCTTCGAAATCCCATCCATTCAGTTCGGCGGTAAGGTTTGCTTTTGCTCCTTCCACACCGGTGGTAGATAAGGCAACTTTCATCAGTAGCTGGTCTTCCGGTTTCATGTCGAACGTAGCGATGATTCGTTTTCCTTTTTCAGTGGCTGCCATGGGCAACTCAGATGAAGCAATAACCGGACGGTTGAACTTCATGGCAAAGTAATAAACTTGGTTAACCCATACCTTGTTGATTACATGCCCGGTCAGGGTGCTGTCGTTTTCCCAGTTGGTTTCGCAGAAACTGACTTGTGAATGATATTGCTCATCTCTCCATGCCGGACCATGCTGAAGGTCAATCAGTAATGAGGCAGAGTCAGCCTTGTGAAAGGTATAACGATGAAGAGCTGTATGCGTGGTGGCTGTCAGTTCAGCGGTAACATCCGGCTCGTCGAGAGTAACGCTATAATAGCCGGGGGTAGCTTTTTCGGTTTCCTTAGAAAAGCCGCTCCGGTACTCGTTCCATTGGCGCTGGCGCTTTCCGGTAACCGGCATGACAAGCACATCACCTAAATCCATGCATCCGGTTCCGTTAAGGTGAGTTTGTGTGAATCCCCATATGATAGAGTCTTCATAAACATATTCGGAGCAATATCTCCATCCCACTGCTCCGGTTACCGGACTGGTTTGAATCATTCCGAAGGGGCGGCAGGCTCCGGGAAACGTATGTCCGTTATCGGCAGCACCGATAAAGGGATTTACATACTGGGTATAGTCTATGTTTTTTTCATCCTGTGAAGTGCTACACCCAATCAGCATACTTCCCAATGCAAACAAAGAGGTATATAAAACAGTATTTTTTTTCATAGATGTTTTAGTATTTGGAGTGAGATAAAAAATCTCGTACAGATAAAGTGATTATCTGCGCGAGATTTTTTCTGCTTTTTAAAAGCGTAGATATATGGCTGAAATGCTTATACATAGGTTTCAAGGAATTTCACATTGCCATTAGGCAAAACTTTCAGTTCCTTCGTGGTGGCAGGGAACAATACTGACTCTCCGGCTTGCATTTCTATGGTATTTCCTTCATTGTCGGTGATGGTACATGCGCCTTCCATGCAGATGTAGATAACGAAAGAATCGAGTTCGCTGTAATCCATGTTCATGTTTTCACTTAAGTCATAAACAGAAGTGGTGAAATAAGGACAGGTAACCAGTTCAACCGGTTCGTTTTCTTTTGGAGTATATGAAGTGCGATAGTCGCTTTCTACGCTATAGTCGATAGCATCCTTAGAAAGTTCGGTATGCAATTCACGTGTGTTTCCGTTTTTGTCTTTGCGGTTGAAATCGTAAATTCGGTAAGTAATGTTAGAGGTCTGCTGGATTTCAGCGATGAAGCAACCCGCTCCGATGCTGTGGATGCGTCCTGCCGGAAGAAAGAATACATCACCCGGTTGAACTGCATAGTCAGCCAATGCATCGCAGATGGTATTATCTTCAATCATAGATGCATATTGGTCGGGGGTAATCTGTTTGCTTAATCCTGAGCGAAGGTGGGCTTTTCCTTCTGCATTGTCAATGACATACCACATTTCTGTTTTTCCCATTGAGTTATGACGTTTCATGGCCAGTTCATCGTCTGGGTGAACTTGGATAGAAAGGTCGTCTTGTGCGTCGATAAATTTGATGAGCAGAGGGAATTTGCCGTTGAAGCGCTTGTAGTTTTCCTCACCAACTAATGCACCTTTATATTCATTGACCATTTGAGTCAGGTTTTTTCCTGCGTCTGCTCCATTAGCAACAACAGATTCGTCGCCCGGTACATCAGAAATTTCCCAGCTTTCGCCTACTTGTGCCTGTTGACAGTCAAGGTGCTTGAACGGGATGATTTTATCTCCACCCCAAATGGTTGATTTCAGAATCGGATTAAATTTTAATGGATACATAATGTTTATAGTTTTTGGGTTAGAATTTACTGCAAAAATACGAAATTAATTTCGTTGCATCGTAAGATGATGTTTAATTTTCACATGAATCTCGGCAGATCTTCTCTCGGAAAAGAGTAAGAGTTAATTTGCGTTTTTTCGACCAGATAAGGTGTTGATTCATTGCAAAGATATATCTTTGCATCCGAAATAATACATGAAAAAAGAGAACATTATAAGATACGAACAAACGTTTTTTTATTTATATATTTTTATTCTAGATGGTAAACATTGAGAAAAAGTGGCGAGGTGTCGCCTTGTTTGCACTGTTCTTTGGATTAGGATCGTGCGTTGACAGCAAATACGATTTAGACAAAGACATCGACTGGACTATCACTGTAGGTGGTGATTATTTAACTGTTCCGGTAGGAACAACAGATACAATCTTTCTGAGTAAGATAATCGACTTGGAAAAGGATGGTATGCTGGGAGTTAATGGTAACCATGAGTATCATTTGACTAAGAAAGGTGTAATTGAAGTGGAACCGACTTCGGTAAGTAAAGTTCAAATTGCACAGGTAGTGACTGAAATGACCCCGATTGTTGTGGTGGATAAAGTGAAAAACAATGCTTTTTCTTTTTTATCAGGAGAGAATGTTTCTGCAGAAGTGCACACTTCTGGTGCTTTGGAAACAAATGTAACGGGGATTGATGAGGCACTGAAGGAGCTGGGGGAAATAACAGCTTCTGAGCCTTCGTTGCTGACTCTTACATTTGAGTTTGAGAAAGGTGAAGGAATAGAATATGATAAAGTGCTTGCTGATGGACTGACTTTTGTCTTTCCGGATTTTATACAGTTTGAGCCTGGACAGGAGTTATTAAGAGGTAATTCTTTGGTATTACCTAAAGGTTATGTAATGTCTTCGGATGGAAGTTCAAACCATGTAGAACTGAAAGTGACTGGTTATAAATTTAATGACAAGGCAGGTACGGCTGAAGCAATGAAACCGGTAAATGGGGAGTTGCTTATCAGTGGTGTGATACAATCCGAAGGGCGGGTGCTTACTACTGGGGTAGTAAAGGGAGGCATGTTAAGTATGACACCTAAAGCTGTGCTGGCTCCGATGGAAATCAATCGGGTTGTGGGAGTCATTCAGCCGGAAATTACAGTAGAAGATACTCAAATAGCTTTGACTGGATTGCCGGATTTCCTGAAGGATGAAAGTACTCGTTTGGATATTTCTAATCCGGTATTCTTGTTTAAGGCAGAAAATAGCTTGAATACAGAGGTGGTGCTGGATGCCGTATTGACTCCAGAGAGAGAAGGAAAAGATCTTTCAGCGAATCAGGTTGTCGTAAACGGACTGAAACTGGCTCCTGCTTCTGAAGGGGAAACTTTCATCGCACTTTCACGTACAGGTGTCAGTGGTGTATCCGGGGCAAGCGATACGCAGGTGGAGGATATAAATAAACTGATAGAGGTTATTCCAGACTTCATTAATGTGGAACTGAAACCTCGCGTGGAGAATAATCAGTTTTATGGAGCTGAACTCGGAATAGACTATGAGTTGCCCTCCAGCTACGATGTGGATGTTCCGCTTTGTTTTGAAAGTAATTTGAATATTGTATATCAGGATTCAATCACAGAATTAAATAAAGACTTGGCTGATTTGGATAAGGTGGATTTCCGCGTTGCGAACTTCATTTTTACCGCCGTTAATACGGTGCCTTTGCAGTTGGAAGCTAAGCCGGAAAACGTGGAAATAAAAGATAGAGACGGAAAGGTAATTGATAATATCAAGGTGGAAAATAACGGTCGGCATATCGCAGAAAGTAAAGACGGAAAAGAAAAGGTGGAAAGTGAGTTTACATTGAAACTGACTTCCAAGGAGCCTAATGTTCTTTCGCGGATTGACTGCATTACCTTTAAAGTGACGGCTGTGCCGGGACAGGCTACGAATGTTCCCTTGAAGGATGAGCAATGGCTGAAGATGACTAAAATCAGGTTGAATGTACCGGGAGGGATTAAAGTGGATTTAAATTAACAGACAAATACAAAGAAAACAGATGAAAAAATATATTTTAATGAGTATGACAGCTGCTTCGCTGATGATGGCGTTTACAGAACAGGCGGCTGCACAGGCACAGCAAAACCGATCGGCTTATTTTTTGGAGGGAGCGACTTATCGGCATGAATTAAACCCCAGCTTTATGGGAGAACGTAATTATGTAGGTATGCCGGGGTTAGGCAATTTCTCATTAGGAGTGCAGAGTACTGCCGGTGTGGGCGATTTCTTGTTTGTAAAGTCAAATGGTGATTTGATGACTTTTATGCATGAAGAGGTAGGACGTAAGGAGTTTGAAAAGGGGTTGCCTAAACGGGTGAAGTTGGGACTGAACTTGAATGAAACGCTTCTTTCTACCGGCTTTTATGCTTGGGGAGGATTTAATACACTGGGTATTTCTGTAAAAAGTACGACTAACTTGTCGGTTCCTGATGAGATGTTTAAATTCATGAAAAATGGGGTTGATGCGCCTGAAGGAAGTCATTATAAGGTAAAGGGACTGCATGCTTTATCGACTAACTATGCTGAAATTGCTTTGGGACATGCACGTCAGTTTGATGAGCATTGGACTGTGGGTGCAAAGGCAAAAATATTGGTAGGACTTGCTAAGGCTACAGTAAAAATAGACGAGCTTGACATCGTAGCTACTCCGGATAATTGGCAGATTACACCAAGTGGGGCTGAGGCTTATCTTTCTGCCAAGGGGTTGATTGCCCCTACGAAAGGAGAAACAGGCAACTATGATGAAAGTGATTATGAATTGGATGCGGCTGGAAATCGTACGGAGCAGTTGAAACCGGGAGCTGAGCACTTGCTTTCATATGATGATTTTGATTATGAAACGGGCGATATGGGACCTGCTGGCTTTGGTATGGCTTTTGATTTCGGAGTAACCTATCGCTTGAACGATGAGTGGACTTTCTCGGCTGCTGTCCTTGATTTGGGCTTTCTTCGTTGGAAGCATACTGTGAAGGCGGTTATGGAGAATAAATTTGAGTTTGACGGTTTTACGGAAATCCCTATCAATTCAGATTTGGGAGATAACGATCCGAATTCAATCGATAATCAGGCTGACCGGATTGGAGATGACTTGGAGGAAATGTATAAGTTTACCAAAGTGGGCGAAGGGATGAAGCGATCTACTGCTTTAGCTGCTACGTTGAACTTAGGCGCAGAATATACACTTCCGGCTTATAACCGGTTGAAGTTTGGCTTCTTGTCTTCTTCTCGTTTCCAGGGACGTCATTCTTGGAGTGAAGCACGTGTATCAGCCAATGTGTCTCCATTGAATTGGTTTGAGGCATCGGTCAACTATGCATTGTCTAATTTTGGCTCTACCGGCGGCTTGATGCTGAACTTTCATCCTTGCGGATTCAACTTCTTCCTTGCAGCCGATATGCCGATAGGAAAATATTCTCCTAAATACTATGCTCCTATTAACCGGGCAGCAGTAAATGTAAACTTAGGTATTAATTTTACATTTGGAGCTAAGCATAAAAAGCAATCTAAAGAGGCAAACTCTCAGTCGATCTGATGTAAGAAGAATCTTTTTTCTTGGATATAGAGTGCTTTAGTAGCAGTATAGATAGAAAAATCCCCGTTCGCACTTGCAGTGTAATTAAACATCGCTGGCGGACGGGGATTTTATTGTTTGGTTAACTTGTCATCCTTTATTCTTATTGCCTTGAAGATGAGTTTGCAAAGCTTGGGAGAATAAGATGAAAGTGACTGTAATTGTAGCTTGGATAGCTGAAGCTTACTGTTTTATAATTTCAAAGATTTCAACATCTCCCGTAAGTTCTATTTTTGCAGCATCTTTAGCTAATTCAAGTTGAAGGAAAGAAGAATGTACATCTGTTTCACTTAAAACAGAGCCATCGGTCTTTAACTGACGTAAGGTTACGTTCCCGTTTGAAGGCAGTTTTCCAAATAACCAAGTATAGCTGTGTGTGCCTTGAGGTACTTCAAAAATCAAGGTTCCATGGTTATGATAAGATGTGCTGAGACGCTGGTCGAATGCAGACAGTGCCTGTTGTACAGAATCGGCTTCAAGTTTGAAACCTAAGTTGTCCACACGTGCAGGGTTCACGTCAAAGCTACGGATGGCAGCCCAGTTGGTTCGTTTGGAGTCAAGGCGGCGCAGGCGTACGTAACGAGCTTTTACCGGTTTGCCTTTCCATTCGATTACATATTGGTTTTGCATATCATCTATCAGCGGCTTCCATTGTTTTCCGTCTTCAGAACATTCCAGTATGGCATGGTCAAAGAAGTCTACATCGTCAACTGAGTTACGTCCTTGCAGAATAGATACTTCGCGTACATCGCGCAGACATCCTAAGTCCACTCCTAACCAGTCGCTGGCTTTCTGTGCAGTACCCGAGGTGTAATAGCTCTGGTCATTACCGTCAAGCATCAGTTTAACCTGAGTAGTTGCAGCGGTTTTGAATGAACCGATTCCTTTGTAATCCATGGGAGTTTCACCCGTTAGTTTTTGCAGGAATCCATAAGCCATATCATCCATCATGTTTTCATAGAACGGTTGCAATTTCATGGTTCCCGACTTATGCGCTTCATACGCTTTCTGTTCGTCGGCTGTCATCATATTCTGGATGTATTTATTCCAGAAAGCTGAATTATCAGCGCCTGAGCGGTAAATTCGTGCTATTTCAATGGCGTTTTTGCCGCGGGTTCCTAATTTCCCAAATTCACTTAACCACGGGCGCAGTTCTTTCAATAAAGCAGTGTTGGTGCATCCTTTTTCAATTTCATTTGGTACGTTTTCTACGCGGTCATATTCTTTCCACAATTTATCTGCCAGTTCATCGCTCCAGTTGTTTAAGCGGAAAGTCTGTGTTTCCCATGATTCGTCGCGGCGGTATCCGGTTTCAGTATCACAGGAATGAATAGCAAATGTGCGGTAAGCTTCGTGTGCTTGAGGCATCATTTCCACTAAGGCACGTTCCCAGTTGTCAATCGGATTATAAGCCGCAATATTCCATGAGTAATCAGCCACACCATAGAGGGCAAGTTTAGAAGCTTCACCATGTTCCATAGGGTTGCTGACAATACCACACAAGTCTTTGTTCGAAAGTTGGGTGCTTAATCCGTAAACCGGTCCTTGCATCAGAATGTGGCGTGCATAATCGGTAACCGGGAAGTTCCACCAATAGTAAGCCGGACGCTTGATACGAGAGTTAACCCAGTCCATTGTTTCCTTAGTCAAGTCACTGCAAACCACATCGC
Source organism: uncultured Bacteroides sp. (assembly GCA_900546645.1). Lineage (GTDB taxonomy): Bacteria > Bacteroidota > Bacteroidia > Bacteroidales > Bacteroidaceae > Phocaeicola. Next base: position 10,109 of record URDR01000028.1, read on the forward strand.
CAGTCCAGAAGACTTCGATAGCCGGATTCAGTGTTTCTCCATAGATGGCAAGGCTTCCTTGAGGGGTAGGGTTGGCCCATAATTTAGAGTAGTCGGTTGGGCATACCGTTAAAGAAGAAATATCTCCCTTAGCTTCTACGAAGTCTTTAGTTAATCGGTTAAGCAATTCGGTTTGTTTGACAGGATTGGTTCCTTCTCCGGAAATATCATCGAAGAAAACAGCAAACGAACGTACTCCCAAATTGTACATCCAAGTGCATTTATTCAATAAGTTCTGATAATCTTCTTCATTCCATTTAATGTCTTGTCCCGGATGGATAGCCCAGACAAAATCTACCCGGTTGCGGTTGCAGGCTGCGATAAGCTCCTTGATGTTTTGGGCTTCTTTTTCCGGATAAGGCAGGCGCCAGTTCGGGCAGCTGTGATAAGGATCATCTTTCGGTCCATACAAGTAAGCATTCATTTTATATTTCCCGTAAATGTCAATCAATGACATACGTACTTCATGTGACCAGGGGGTTCCATAGAACCCTTCTACTACACCTCGGTAAGGAAGGTCAGGATAGTCAGAAATTGCCAAGCAAGGCAAAGTTCCCTTAGAAGCAACCGGGCTCTCCATGATTTGTCGGAGAGTTTGGATGCCATAAAAAGCTCCTCGTTCGTCATAGCCTGTAATGGTAATACCTTTGGATGTAATTTGTAAAGCATATGCTCCGGAAACTTCTTTAACATTAGCTTTAAGTGCTTGCTTCTTCCCGAAATCAATGGTTAATTTTACTCCTTTCTTCTGTAAAGATAAGAAATTTAAGTCGGAGGTAAAACGACCTTGTTTGTCTTTTAGAGCAAATCCCGAAGTAATATCCAGGGGCATTTCACTTGAAGCCAGTGAAAGAGCATGTGGGGTAGGATTAATGATTAATCCTTTGTGGTCAATCTTTTTTCCGGGTACTTTCCATACGTTTTGTACCTCCGAGCGCTGGCTGTTCAAATCAAAATCTGTTTCCTGTGAAAAGAGTGAAACAGGGCTGCACAGGCAAGCTGCCAGTAAAGCGAATGTTTTTGTTCTAGTCATCATTTTAGGGTAAGTAAAGTTTTGTATATCATTTTGCAAATATAATGAAATAATTTAATTATTTGCGGGTATCAAATTAAACCTATGTGTTATTTTTGAGAAAAGGATGTAGTTTTTATTATTTTTATAGAATAATTTGTAAAAGGCTCAAATAAATTTGGATGTTCATAGGGGTTACTTTATCTATGGCAAAGTAATTTTTTCTATGATTATGAAAAATATATTTCTGGATAATGCGCAAAACGCAATCACCTCTGCCGCTTGGTCTTTATGACAGAGGTGATTGCGCTTTGTTGCCGGAAGTTGTAGGAATATTCCGGTTGGGTTCTTGTTTACATTTTATCTCTTTTTGATTGGAGGGTAAGGTCTGCTTATGCGGAATAATAGATACGTTTGACGCGGCTTGAAACGCTAGTCAGAATTTCATAAGGGATCGTATCGAGAATATCCGATAAAACCGTAACGGGAAGGTTGTCACCGAAGATTATAGCTTTATCTCCTTCCTGGCAGTCAATGTCGGTTACATCAATCATGCATACATCCATGCAGATATTCCCCACATAGGGAGCTTTTTGCCCGTTAACCAGACAGTATCCATTTCCGTTTCCTAAATGACGATTTAGTCCGTCTGCATATCCGATAGGGATAGCGGCAATTCGTGAGTCTCGGCTTAAGATGCCTTTGCGGCTGTAGCCAACTGTTTCTTCTTTGGCTACGTTATGAATTTGGAGAATTGTGGTTTTTAAGGTTGTTACATTATGAAGCATCTGATTGGTAAAAGGATCAATGCCATATAATCCTATTCCTAAACGAACCATGTCAAACTGCGCTCCCGGGTAGCGTTCAATACCGGCAGTATTACAAATATGGCGTAAGATTTTATGTGTAAAGCCAGATTGAAGCTCAGTGGCTGCTTTTTCAAACGTTTCAATTTGCTTTCGGGTAAACGGATCAAAGCGTTCTGCATCGCTTCCTACTAGGTGTGAAAAAACAGAGCGAGGGATAACTGCACTTTGCCGGTGCAGCCGTTCGATGAGTTGAGGAATTTCGGTTGGTTCAAATCCCAGCCGGTTCATGCCTGTATTAATTTTTATGTGGATAGGGAAGTTGGTAACTCCTTCACGTTCGGCAGCCTTGATTAGTTCTTCCAGTAGGTGCATACTGTATACCTCGGGTTCCAGCTTATATTCAAACATAGTTCGGAATGCGGTAATTTCAGGGTTCATAATGATGATAGAACTCTGTATTCCGGCTTTACGCAAGTCGGCTCCTTCATCAGCTACGGCGACAGCCAGATAGTCCACCCGGTGATCTTCCAATGTTTTGGCTATTTCAAACGAACCGGCTCCGTAGGCAGAAGCTTTTACCATGCATACCATTTTTGTTTCCGGTTTCAGTTTATTTCGGTAGTAATTCAGGTTATCAACTAAGGCATTTAAGTTTATTTCAAGAATGGTTTCATGTACTTTAAGCTCTAAAAGATCAGTGATTTTATCAAACTGAAAGGCACGGGCTCCTTTAATCAAGACGACTTCGTTGCGTAAATTGGCCAGAATGTCAGACTCCAGTAACTCCGAGGTCGAGCGGAAGAATAGTTTTTCAATATTGAAACGTGAAGAAGCTTCTGATATTTCTTTTCCTACACCGATAATGCGGTCTACTCCCCGGCTGTGAACTAAATCGGCTACTTGCCGGTAAAGTAGTTTGCTGGTTTGTCCACTTTCCAGAATATCAGAAAGAATCAACGTGCGCTTACGGTGCTTGTCTTCTGTGCGACGTGCCATGAAGTCAAGAGCAATATCCAATGACGCAAAGTCAGAATTATAACTGTCGTTGATAAGTACACATCCATTCTTTCCCTCTTTCACCTCCAGGCGCATAGCTATAGGTTCAAGATGCGCCATGCGTTCGGCAATCACTTCAGGAGGAATCATGAGATATAAAGCCGTAGCTAAGCAGTGCAGAGAATTTTCGATAGACGCATCATCGATGAAGGGAATGCGATATTCTTTAAAGAAACCCAGATAGCGGTATTTGATTGTGGTTCCCGTTTCATCTTTTATGATTTTTTCAATGAAAAGCGGTCGCTCGGTATCTTTCATTGACCAGGCGATTTCGCGGGCTGTGACAAGCGATTTGCTTACACAGTTACTGATGAGCTCATTGTCGCCGTTGTAAATAAGTACATCGCAGTCTTTAAATAGCTGGAGCTTTTCCATACATTTATCTTGCAGGGAAGAAAAGTTTTCCTGATGCGCTCCTCCGATATTTGTTAAAATACCGATGGTGGGGCGGATGATAGGCGCCAAGGCTTCCATTTCTTCCATTTCCGAGATACCGGCTTCAAAAATACCCAGTTGGGTATGTTCGTTCATTAACCATACAGAAAGCGGTACACCGATTTGTGAATTGTAGCTGCGTGGTGAGCGGGTGATGGTATAGTTTGCGCTTAACAGCTGGTACAGCCATTCTTTTACGATGGTTTTTCCGTTGCTTCCGGTAATACCTACTACGGGAACTTGAAACTGCTCTCTATGGCGGGTTGCTAATTTCTGCAAAGACTTGAGAGGCGATGCAGTTTGCAGGAAGTTTGCTTCGGTATATAAGCTAAGGTCTTCGGGCAGTTCGCTTACCACGAAGTTTCTGACTCCGCGTGTATAGAGGTCATTTATATATTTATGTCCATCGTTTCGCTTTGTCTTTAAAGCAAAAAACAATGTTTCTTCCGGGAAGCACAAAGAACGGCTGTCGGTTAGTATCCAGTCAATATGAGCTGGAGTATTTCCGGTGCGTTGAACTCCGAGGACTGAGGTTATTTCTTCAATAGTGTTTGACATAATGTTTCTTCATTTTGTGCGTCTAAGTACGGGAATTTTTCTTTTAATCTTTCTATCTTTAACAGAATTTGACTTAAAAAGCTTTGGTAGCCTTCTGATTGGGGATTGAAAGGACGGTGTGCAAGTGCTTTTTTCACTTCATCCCATTGCTTCATAAACTGTAACGTTTCTAAGCCAAAAAAGGAATTTTTAAAGCATAGCCAAATATAGTTTATGGCCAAACCGCTAGGGTGGAGCATATCGTCGGCATAAAAACGATAATCTCTCAGTTCATCCATCATGATTTCATAGGATGGAAAGTAGAAACAAAACGGAAGAGCTTGGCATAGCTTTTCAACGGCAAGTAATAAAGTGGCTTTATTCAACTGATTTCCGTGCATTCCGTCTTTGGCGTGGCGGATGGGGCTTACAGTAAATAATACCTTTAACCCGTGATTCTGGCTGTGTAAGTCGGCAAGCAGTTGAGAATAAGTTGAAACAATTTCGTCAACTTCCAGCAGCCTGCGTGTGAAAAGTTTTTCGGGAAGTTTGTGGCAGTTTCCTACTATTTCTCCGGTTTCCTTCCATTCATAGACACGTGCCGTTCCCCATGTGAAGATAAGCCAGTTTGCCTGCATGAGATTTTCGTTCCCTTGGGTGATTCGGCTATTGATGTTCGATAGGCATGTTTCTTTTTCAGCATCTGAAAATAAACTATGATGCATTAGGCTGTGCCAGCTATTCTTATCCCATAATAAGTCGGCTTCGGTGTACAGGCGCTTTTCTTGCAAGGTTTTCACAGCCTTAGCTATGGAAGCCGGATTATATAAGATGCCAAAAGGGTTAAGGTCGCAGGCAAATTTATATTCGTTTAATAGCTTTCCGATGTTTTCAGCGAAGCATGAACCCCAAAGCATCAAACGGTCAGAATGATGTATCTTTTCGTTCCCTATAGGCAGTTCTACTTTAGTTCTGAATTCCATGATTCTATTTTTTCCTGCAAAAGTAAGCACAATATATATATTTATGCTAATTTTGTACGATTAAAGTTAACGAAACAAGGATGGAAGAACAAGTTTCATACGAATTGTTGAATAAAATAGATAGTCCTGATGACTTGCGCAAGCTTTCGGCAGAGGCATTGCCGGAGGTGTGCAATGAGTTGAGGGAGAAAATTATAGATGAACTTTCACGTAATCCCGGACATTTTGGTTCCAGTTTGGGAGTCGTGGAGTTGACTGTGGCTCTTCATTATATTTTCCATACACCTTACGACCGGATTGTATGGGACGTGGGTCATCAGGCTTATGGGCATAAAATATTGACAGGTCGGCGTGACCTTTTTTATACGAACCGAAAATTTGGTGGAATAGCTCCATTTCCTTCACCGGCTGAAAGTGAGTATGACACATTTACATGCGGTCATGCTTCTAACTCTATCTCTGCCGCACTGGGGATGGCGGTTGCTGCTGCTCAGAAGGGAGAACCGGAACGTCATGTTGTAGCTGTGATTGGTGACGGCTCCATGAGTGGAGGACTTGCCTTTGAAGGGTTGAATAATGCTTCTTCTACACCGAATAATTTGCTGATTATTTTAAATGACAATAATATGGCAATCGACCGAAGTGTGGGAGGAATGAAACAGTATCTGTTAAATTTACATACTTCGGAGGGCTATAACAAATTCCGTAATGCGCTTTCGCGGAAACTCTACAGATGGGGTGTACTGAACGATGAGCGACGGAAAAGCCTGATACGGTTTAACAATAGTCTGAAATCGATGTTGATGCAGCAGCAAAATGTATTTGAGGGGATGAATATCCGTTACTTTGGACCGGTAGACGGGCATGATGTGCTGGCGCTTACCAAAGTCTTAAAAGAAATAAAGGACATGAAAGGTCCGAAGCTGATGCATGTACATACTTGCAAGGGAAAAGGATACAAGCCTGCCGAAAAAGCAGCAACGGTGTGGCATGCTCCCGGAATCTTTGATAAGGAAACCGGAGAACGTATTATAGCCGATACCACGGGAATGCCTCCGTTGTTTCAAGATGTTTTTGGAAAGACATTGCTTGAATTGGCAAAGAAGAACGACAAGATTGTAGGTGTGACACCAGCCATGCCTTCAGGATGTTCCATGAATATCCTGATGCGGGAGATGCCTCGCCGGGCTTTTGATGTAGGTATTGCCGAAGGGCATGCCGTAACTTTTTCCGGAGGAATGGCCAAAGACGGCTTACTGCCTTTCTGTAACATTTACTCTACTTTCATGCAGCGTGCCTATGATAACGTGATTCATGACGTAGCTATTCAGAATTTAAATGTGGTGCTTTGTCTTGACCGTGCCGGACTGGTAGGCGAGGACGGAGCCACTCATCATGGAATGTTTGACATGGCTTATTTGCGTCCGATACCGAATCTGACCATCGCAGCTCCATATGATGAGCATGAACTGCGCCGGCTGATGTTTACAGCCCAACTTCCGGATAAAGGGCCATTTGCCATCCGTTATCCGCGCGGAAGAGGGTACCTTACCGATTGGTGTTGTCCGCTTGAGGAGGTTGAAGTGGGAAAAGGGCGTAAACTGAAGGACGGTACTGATTTAGCCGTGATAACGATAGGTACCATAGGTCATGAAGCCGCAGCAGCCATTGCCAGGGCTGAGGCTGAAAAAGGATGCTCATTGGCGCATTATGACTTACGCTTTTTAAAGCCTTTAGATGAGGCTATGCTTCATGAGGTAGGAGCGCATTTTCAGCATGTGCTAACCATAGAAGATGGTGTATTGATGGGAGGAATGGGAAGTGCTGTCCTTGAATTTATGGCTGATAATGGATACAAGCCGAACGTAAAACGTTTGGGCATAGCGGATGCCTTCGTGCAGCATGGTTCTGTTAAGGAACTGCGTGCATTATGTGGCATTGATGAAAATGCAATTTATCAAGCGATTACTCAGATACTTACTCTTTGAGCCCTTGAGCTTTCAAGTTTCTTTGATGATGCACGGTAAAGTGCAGTATGCAGAAGCAGAAAGTTTGCAAGCTGAAAAACTTACCAATGTAAAGACTTGTAAATTTATAAACTCAGAATCATGAAAATTATTATTGCCGGAGCTGGGGCTGTGGGAACCCACCTTGCTAAATTACTGTCAGGAGAAAAGCAAAATATAATCCTGATGGATGAGGACGATGAAAAATTAAGCAGGATGGGTAACAATCTTGACTTGATGACCATTAACCTTTCCCCCACGTCGATAAATGGATTAAGGGAGGCAGGTGTGGCAGGAGCAGACTTATTTATAGCGGTCACTCCAGATGAAAGCCGTAATATGACAGCCTGTATGCTTGCCACGAGTCTTGGGGTAAGAAAAACAGTAGCCCGTATTGATAATTATGAATACTTGCTTCCCAAGCATAAGGAATTTTTTGCAAAGCTGGGAGTACATTCTCTGATTTATCCGGAAATGCTTGCCGCACGTGAAATTGTGGATGCGGTAAAAATGAGTTGGATACGTCAGTGGTGGGAATTTGCCGGAGGTGCATTGGTCTTGATAGGAGTAAAGATGCGCGAGAAGGCTGAAATATTAAATGTTGCCCTTCATGAACTGGGAGGGCGGAACATCCCTTTCCATATCGTAGCCATCAAGCGGGGAAGTTCAACCATTATTCCGCGAGGGGATGATGTAATCAAGCTGAACGATGTGGTCTATTTTACCACAACGAAGAAATATGTTCCTTACATCCGTAAGATATCGGGAAAAGAAAACGAACCGGATGTGCATAATGTAATCTTGATGGGAGGAAGTCGGATTGCGGTTCGTACGGCGCAGTACCTTCCAGAGTATATGCATGCCAAGATTATAGAAAGCGATATTAACCGCTGTAACCGACTGACCGAACTGGTTGATGACGGTGTAATGATAATCAATGGAGATGGGCGTGACATGGAGTTGCTTCGTGAAGAAGGAATCCGGAATACAGAGGCTTTTGTGGCTTTGACAGAGAGTTCGGAAACCAATATTCTTGCCTGTCTGGCTGCCAAGCGAATGGGGGTAACCAAAGTGGTGGCACAAGTGGAGAACGTAGATTATATCAGTATGGCAGAAAGTCTGGATATAGGTACGGTGATTAATAAAAAATTCATTGCAGCCAGCCATATATATCAGATGATGCTGGATGCGGATGTTTCCAATGTAAAGTGTCTGACTTTTGCCAATGCTGATGTGGCTGAATTTACCGTAAAGGCAGGGTCACGCATTACTAAGGCACCGGTAAAGGATATTGGCTTACCTAAAGGAGCTACTATCGGAGGACTGATTCGAAATGGAGAAGGACTTCTGGTTACCGGAAATACCGTGATTCAGGAAGGCGACCACGTGGTGGTGTTCTGTTTGGGAATGATGATAAAAAAACTGGAGAAATTTTTCTAAGCGAAATAAGAAAAATAATAAAACGGTCTGTTACCGATGCTTTGAGCATTGTGACAGGCTGTTTGTGTTTAAAGTGGTATAAATTGTGGATATACTGGTATGGAAAAAACAATTATTTGAAAACTAAGCAGAATATGCTACTTTTGCGATAAACTAAAAAATGCAAATGATGATGAAAAAAGTTATCTGTCTGTTGGCTTTAGTTATATCTATGTGCTCTGTTGACGGAATGGCGCAAGGACTTCACTTTGGGCTGAAAGCAGGAGTCTTGGGCAATAAAGCAGAGGTACAAGGTATGCGCAGGCAGTTTAAGTGTGAGAATCAGACCGGTTTTCAGGTTGGTCCTATGTTGCAGTATCAAACAGGTTTTTATGGCATTACGTTAGATTTCTCATTGCTGTACGTACAGCGGGGCGTTAAAATCACGAATACTTCCAGCCATGTAAGCGAGGATGTCAAGACTCAGAGTATTGATATTCCTATCGAACTGAAATGGGAAATGGGACTGTCGGAAAATTTTGATATGTTTCTTGGAATCGGACCTTCGTTTTCTTTTCTTGTAGATAAAGACAACTGGGGACGCAAACTGGCTCATATTGCCGTAGATGCCATAGACAAGAACCTTCCTTCTATGGGATGGCGTTCTTCTGAAGTGGGCTTGAACTTGGGAGGTGGTTTTAAGATTGTGAACCATTTGATGCTTAGCTGTTATTATAATATAGGTCTGACGCAGTCGGCCAAGCACCATATTGGCGGAAACAAGCACGATGCTATTGATCAGATATTTGATGGAGATATATTTGAGTCACGAAACAGGTATTGGCACCTGTCATTAGCTTACTTGTTTTAAAGGCTTTTTTCTTCTCGGAAAACATCAAGGCGTGTTGCCTGAAACATCGAAACATTATTTTGGGTTTGTCAAGGCGTTTCGTATGAAATGCCTTGACGTTTTTTCAACGTTTGTATAAAGAAACAATAGAGGCGTAATTGATTTGTCGGCAATGATAAAGAAGTGTTATTTTTACAATGATATTTGCTTCATATAAAAATAAATGTCTAAATTTGCTTCGTTTTTTTTAATAGGTTTAAAAGATGGGATATTGGATAAAATGTATAGTGCCGGTCTTGCTGATACTTCTGCTGTCTGCTGAGGTAAGAGCTGTCGATGCGCATTCTGTTTTATCTGTTTCTTCTGATTGTCTTGAACCATATGGTTCGGCAGAACTTCTCAGTCCATATGATGGGGCAGAAAAGGCTCTGCATGATTTGTTAACCCTTCGTTTGTCTCTGTTTTCACAGCCGGCAGAAGTGGTTTGTTTCACTCAGTCTTCAGGTATAAAATGGTTATACCGTTTGGCTGGATTATTTCCTTTGCTTGATAATCAGCGTTTTCGTATCTCTTCTTCCTGCCTTTTGACCTATCAGAGGTCTGTGTTCTTGGGCAGAGGTTCAGGAACTTATCTTTATAGGTTAGGCCATCTGCTTATTTAGTAGGTGAAGCCAACGACGATGTTTCTGTGTAAGGCGATTGATGCAGAAACCAGATAGCTATATATCATTCATTCAAAACATTTAAAATATGTATTTTACTTTTATTGTAGTGGTGATACTCACCGCTGTAGCCCTTGTGGTGGCTGCCATGACGATAGCTCATTTGGTGGCTCCGCGCTCATCGAACCCCCAGAAAGGAGAGCCTTATGAGTGTGGTATTCCTACGCGTGGTCGTTCATGGGTGCAGTTTAAGGCTGGATATTATCTTTTTGCCATTCTGTTTCTGATGTTCGACATCGAAACCGTATTTCTCTTTCCTTGGGCTGTTGTGGTAGAAAGCGTTGGAGCTTACGCGCTGGTGAGTGCCGGATTTTTCCTTTTGATTCTGATTTTAGGTCTGGCTTATGCCTGGCGGAAAGGAGCGTTGGAATGGAAATAAAGAAACGTACTCAAATTCGTTCGATGGAGTATGACGAATTTAAGAACAATGACTATTTGGAGAGCATGGTGCGCGAGCTCAACGCCAACGGAGCCGGAGTCATAGTGGGATGTGCCGACGAGTTGATTAACTGGGGGCGGAGTAATTCGCTATGGAGCTTGACGTTTGGTACCAGCTGTTGTGCCATTGAATTCATGGCTTTAGGAGCTGCCCGTTATGATATGGCACGCTTCGGATTTGAGGTTACGCGTAACTCTCCCCGTCAGGCCGATATGATTATGGTTTTAGGTACGATTACTTATAAAATGGCACCGGTTCTGAAACGTTTGTATGATCAGATGGCTGAGCCCAAATATGTGGTAGCTGTGGGAGGATGTACCATATCTGGCGGTCCTTTCATTAAATCCTATCATGTGGTAAACGGAATAGACAAGATTATCCCGGTTGATGTATTTATTCCGGGATGTCCTCCGCGTCCGGAAGCTTTTTATTATGGTATGATGCAGTTGCAGCGTAAAATAAAAGTAGAAAAATTCTTAGGTGGAGTAAACAGAAAAGAATAGACTGTTGCCTTGGCTGGTAAGACTTTGAGTTTCATTTCTTCTATGATATAAAAGAATGAACTCGTTTATGATTTTGAAAAGCCTTGCAGGAGTCATGTCTTGTAGATTTTCTGTTTTAAATCAAAAAGCGTAAAGACTAAAAACTCAAAAACGAAAACGAATGTTAGAAAAAATAAAGAAATTAGTTCCCGATGCCGTAGTCATTCAAGAAGGTGATTCCATTGTGAAACTTCTGCCCGAAGACTTCCGTCGGGTGGCCGAAGCGTTGAGAAACGATACCGAAGCCCCGATGGATTATTTGCGCGATATAGTAGGAATGGACTGGGGAGAAGAAGGATTGGGAGCCTTGTATTACTTAGAGTCTTCGCATACCTATCGGCGTATAATCTTGCGTACAGCTGCTTCTTCGCGTGAAGAGGCTTATCTGCCTTCGGTAAGCGACTTGTGGAAAACGGCTTTAATTAAAGAACGTGAGGTTTACGATTTCCTCGGTATCCGTTTCCTCAACCATCCGGATATGCGTCGTCTTTTTCTTCGTGAAGACTGGAAGGGATGGCCGTTGCGTAAGGATTATGACATGAATTCGAATCCGCTGAACATGGAGAATGAAGAAAATGCCGATGTAACCGATGAGTATTACCTGCTTCCTGACGGCAAGATAGCCGACCGGAAGAATATCATATTCGACCAGAAAGACTTTGTTGTCAATATCGGTCCGCAGCATCCTTCTACCCATGGTGTACTGCGTATGCGTACTTCATTAGTGGGCGAAACAATTGAGAAAATCGACCCGATACTGGGATATATCCATCGCGGAATAGAGAAGATGAACGAATCGCTTACTTATCCGCAGACGCTTGCTTTGACCGACCGTTTAGATTACTTGAGTGCACATCAAAACCGTCATGCGCTGTGTATGTGTATTGAACAGGCTGCCGGAATAGAAGTAACCGAGCGCGTGCAATATATCCGTACGATTATGGACGAACTGCAGCGTATTGACTCACATCTTTTGTTCTACTCATGTCTGGTAATGGATATGGGAGGACTGACCCCTTTCTTTTACGGATTCCGTGAACGCGAAATGATTCTTGATATTTTTGAGGAAACAACCGGAGGACGTTTGATTCAGAATTACAATATGATTGGAGGAGTACAGGCTGATATCCATCCGGATTTCTGCCGGAAGGTAAAAGAATTTATCCGTCACCTGCGCAGCGTAATCAAGGATTATCATGATATCTTTACCGGCAATGTGATTGCTGTCAACCGCCTGAAAGGTGTGGGGGTTCTTTCTAAAGATGATGCTATTTCGTTAGGCTGTACGGGAGGTACCGGACGGGCTTCAGGCTGGGCGAATGATGTGCGTAAGCATCATCCTTATGCTTTATACGACAAGGTGGATTTCCGTGAAGTAGTACGTACCGAAGGCGACTCGTTTGCGCGGTATATGGTGCGTATGGATGAAATTATGGAGTCATGTCACATTATCGAACAGCTTATAGACAACATTCCTGAAGGGGAGTTCCGGGTTAAGACTAAGCCTATCATAAAATTACCTATAGGAACATTCTCGGCTTCGGTAGAGACGAGTCGCGGTGAGTTTGCTGTGATGCTGGAGAGTAGAGGAGATAAGACTCCATACCGTTTGCATTATCGTTCAACCGGACTTCCTTTAGTGCATGCCATGGATACGGTGTGCCGTGGAGCAAAGATTGCCGACTTGATAGCAATCGGAGGTACGCTTGACTTTGTAATTCCTGACATTGACAGGTAAGTCTTTCCTTTCTTGACGGGTAGCCCTATGGCTGCCCCGTCACCTGAAACTAACAAACTAAAGAACTAACAAACTTAGACAAATGTTTTTAGATTATTATAATTTTGCACCTCTGCTGACTCGGATTCACAGCGCACTGTGTGGTGTCATTCCTGAATGGCTGGCACTGACGCTTGAAGGGTTGGCGGTAGGTATATTCATTCTTGTGATGTATGCTGTGCTTGCCATCATCCTGATTTATATGGAACGTAAGGTTTGTGCTGCTTTCCAATGCCGTATTGGTCCGAACCGTGTAGGTGGAAAAGGCGGACTGCTGCAAGTGCCGGCAGATGTACTGAAAATTCTGACAAAAGAAATCATTTCCTTGAAAGATGCCGACCGTTTCTTATATAATCTGGCTCCTTTCCTGGTGATATTGGCTTCTATTCTAACCTTCTCCTGTCTTCCGTGGAATAAAGGAGGTGAGATTTTGCACATGAATATTGGTATCTTCTTTGTATTGGCTGCTTCAAGTATCGGCGTCTTGGGAATCTTGCTGGCCGGATGGAGTAGTAACAGTAAGTATACCTTGATTGGTGCTGTGCGCAGCGGGGCTATGATTATCAGTTACGAACTGTCAATCGGGCTTTCTGTGTTGACCATGGTTGTGATGAGCGGAGCAATGGATATTCAGAGTATAGTAAGCGGGCAGGCAGACGGCTGGAATCTTTTTAAAGGGCATGTTCCGGCTCTGATGGCTTTTGTTATCTTCCTGATAGCCGGAAATGCGGAAGCAAACCGTGGTCCGTTTGACTTGGCAGAGGCTGAACAAGAGTTGACTGCAGGTTATCATACAGAATATTCAGGTATGCACTTCGGATTTTTTTATCTGGCTGAATATCTGAACCTGTTTATTACTGCGGGTATTGCTACTACGCTGTTTTTAGGAGGATGGATGCCTTTGCATATAGCCGGTCTGGAAAGTTTTAATTTGGTGATGGATTATATACCCGGATTTATATGGTTTATCGGGAAGACCTTTATGATTGTTTTCCTGCTGATGTGGATACGCTGGACTTTTCCCCGTTTGCGTATTGACCAGGTGCTGATTCTTGAATGGAAGTACTTGATGCCTGCCTCGTTGTTTGTACTGCTGCTGATGACCGTTTGCAAGGTCTTCGGATTAACATTTTAACAAAAAAGATTATGAGCAACTTTAATGAATATATAAAAGGATATTATCAAGGAGTAAAAAGTCTTTTGATAGGTATGCGTACCTCTATGAAGGTTTTTTGTCAGAAGAAAGTGACAGAACAGTATCCGGAAAACCGCCATACCACCCTTCACATTGCCGAGCGTCATCGTGCCATGCTGGTGATGCCTCATGATGAAGAAGGAAACAACCGGTGTATTGCTTGCGGTCTGTGCCAGATGGCTTGTCCGAACGGAACCATTCGTCTGACCACAGAGATGCGGGAAACAGAGGACGGCAAGAAAAAGAAGTTTTTGGTGAAATATGAATATAACTTAGGTTCATGTATGTTCTGCCAGCTCTGTGTGAACGCTTGTCCGCATGATGCCATCTGTTTTACAAACGATTTTGAAAATGCGGTGTTCCAGAAAGAGAAACTCGTATTGACATTGAATAAAATTAAAAATGAAGAATAATACATTATGAATCTCTCACTTCAAGAAATAGCATTCTATATAGTAAGCGCCTGTATTCTTGTAAGTTCAGTGCTTGCAGTAACTACCGGCAAGATTTTGCGTGCTGCCACTTACCTGTTATTTGTGCTTTTTGGAACAGGGGCTATTTACGGTATTTTGGGATATACTTTTCTGAGTGCCGTTCAGTTGATGGTATATGCTGGTGGTATTGTTGTATTATATGTGTTCTCGATTCTCCTTACCCAGTCGGATAAGGATATGAAATACCGGCAGAACCGGGCTCGTTTGATCAGTGTGCTGTTAACCATCTTTGTAGGGGCTGGACTGGTTTTGTTCCTTTTGCTTACAAATGGCTTTGCCATGAATCTGATTCCTCAGGGTGAGGAACTTCCGGTTGAAAAAATTGGTCTTGCATTGATAGGAACAGAGAAATACCAGTTTGTTCTGCCGTTTGAGGTTGTCAGTGTTTTGTTGCTGGCTTGTATGATTGGTGCTATCCTGATAGCAAGACAAGACGACAAGTCATCCAAGAATTAATTTCTTAAAACTGTTAGGAATATGGAAATAGAAATACATGTTGTTCATTATCTGATTATCAGTACAGTGATGATGTTTTGTGGAATTTACGGTTTTTTTACCCGTAGAAATCTGCTGGCTTTGCTTATTTCGGTGGAATTGATGCTGAATGCAACAAACATTAATTTTGCAGTGTTTAACCGTTATCTTTTTCCGGGGCAGCTGGAAGGACATTTTTTCAGTTTGTTTGGCATCGCCATAGCTGCAGCCGAAACAGCCGTAGCTATTGCCATTATCATTAATGTTTATCGTAATGTAAAGCAAGTGCTTACCGACGATATCACCGACCTGAATGGATAATTAAAAACAGACACGATTATGGATTATACGATTTTAATATTAGCCCTTCCGGTACTTAGCTTTTTGGTGCTTGCTTTAGCTGGCATGAAAATGCCTCATCGCGTAGCCGGAGCATTGGGCACACTTTCACTTGGAGGAGTAGCTGTTTTAAGTTACCTTACCGCTTATAACTATTTTACGTTGCCTCGGACTGCAGAAGGTGTTTATCCGGCTCTTACTCCATGGAACTTTGAATGGTTACCTTTTACTTCATCGCTTCATATTGACATGGGAATTCTTCTTGATCCTATTTCGGTTATGATGTTGGTTGTAATATCTACTGTCAGTTTGATGGTACATATTTACTCGTTTGGCTATATGAAAGGGGAAGTAGGATTTCAGCGCTATTATGCTTTCCTGTCCTTGTTTACCTTCTCTATGCTGGG
Organism: uncultured Bacteroides sp.; assembly: GCA_900546645.1. GTDB lineage: Bacteria > Bacteroidota > Bacteroidia > Bacteroidales > Bacteroidaceae > Phocaeicola. The sequence continues at coordinate 25,644 of URDR01000028.1, forward strand.
GCTGGTGGTAGCTACCAATATATTCCAGATGTATGTGTTTTGGGAATTGGTGGGCGTATCTTCTTATTTGCTCATTGGGTTTTATTATACAAAGCCTGAGGCGATTGCCGCCAGTAAGAAGGCTTTTATTGTAACCCGTTTTGCTGACTTGGGCTTTCTGATTGGTATCTTGATTTATGGATATTACATGGAGACCTTTACCTTTAACCCGGATGAAGAACAGCTGATGCGTGCCGGAATGGTTCTTCCATGGGCTTTGGGGCTGATGTTTGTGGGGGGTGCCGGAAAGAGTGCCATGTTTCCGCTGCATATTTGGTTGCCGGATGCAATGGAAGGTCCTACGCCGGTTTCAGCCTTGATTCATGCTGCTACCATGGTGGTTGCAGGTGTTTATTTGGTGGCACGTATGTTTCCTCTGTTTATCGGTTTTGCTCCTGATACTCTTCACTGGGTAGCCTATGTGGGGGCATTTACGGCTTTTTATGCAGCATCGGTGGCTTGCGTGCAGAGTGACATCAAACGCGTACTTGCCTTTTCAACCATTTCTCAGATTGGATTTATGATGGTAGCATTGGGAGTGTGCACTGCTTCCGACCCTCATGAAGGGGGGCTGGGATATATGGCAGGTATGTTTCATTTGTTTACTCACGCCATGTTTAAGGCATTATTGTTTCTGGGAGCTGGATGTATCATTCATGCGGTTCACAGTAATGAAATGGAAACAATGGGAGGACTTCGTAAATACATGCCGGTTACGCATCTTACGTTTTTGATAGCTTGTCTTGCTATTGCGGGTATACCGCCTTTTTCGGGATTCTTTTCGAAAGATGAGATTTTGACAGCTTGCTTCCAGTTTAGTCCGTTTATTGGGTGGGTAATGACTTTGATTGCCGGAATGACTGCTTTTTATATGTTTCGTTTATATTATTGTATCTTTTGGGGAAAGGAGAACAAGGAACTTCATTCAAAACATATTCCTCATGAAAGTCCGCTGGCAATGACATTTCCGCTGATGTTTTTGGCATTGGTTACATTGGGAGCTGGGTTTATTCCTTTCGGACACTTTGTCTCTTCGAACGGAATGGCTTATGATATTCATTTAGATTGGGGTGTAGCAGGAACAAGTATTGTGGTGGCAGTAGCATCTATTCTTCTTGCCACATGGATGTATGCTCGCGAAAAACAGCCGGTAGCCGATAGTCTGGCAAAGCGGTTCAGCGGTTTGCATGAGGCAGCCTATCATCGTTTTTATATGGATGAAATCTGGTTGTTTGTTACAAAGAAAATCATATTCCGCTGCGTTTCTACACCGCTTGCCTGGTTTGACCGCCATGTGATTGATCAGTTTATGAACTTCTTGGCTTGGGGAACGAATGCTGCAGGCGAAACGGTACAGCCTTTACAGAATGGACGGATTCAAACTTATACCATGTGGTTCTTGGGTGGAATCGTACTGCTTTCTTTGGTATTGCTGCTGAGTTGATAAGAAGAAAGACTAAATAAAAATACAGATAAAAAATGAATATATTAAGTTTTTTTGTAATAATACCTCTCGTGATGCTTTTGGGACTGTGGGTATCGCGCAGCATTGCTCAGGTGAGAGGGGTAATGGTAGCTGGTTCTACTGCCTTGCTGGCACTTGCAGCTTGGCTTACGTTGGCTTATATAGGCTTGCGAAATTCGGGTGCAACAGATGAGATGCTTTTTACTGATAGTTTGTCATGGTATGCTCCTCTGCATATTTGCTATTCTGTGGGAGTGGATGGAATATCGGTTGTGATGCTTTTACTGAGTGCTGTTATTGTTTTTACCGGGACGTTTGCTTCATGGAAGCTGAAACCATTGACTAAAGAATATTTTCTTTGGTTCACTCTGTTGAGTATGGGGGTATTCGGCTTCTTTATTTCAACCGATTTGTTTACGATGTTTATGTTTTATGAAGTAGCATTGATTCCGATGTATCTGCTTATAGGTGTATGGGGAAGCGGCAGGAAAGAATATGCTGCCATGAAGCTTACTTTGATGTTGATGGGTGGATCGGCCTTTTTGTTGATTGGTATTTTGGGTATTTATTATGGAGCAGGGGCTGAAACCATGAATATTCTTGAAATTTCAGGGAAACAGATTCCTACCGAAATGCAGCGCTTGTTCTTCCCGGCAGTCTTCTTGGGTTTCGGCGTGTTAGGTGCCTTGTTTCCTTTTCATACTTGGAGTCCTGACGGACATGCTTCTGCGCCTACTGCTGTATCAATGCTCCATGCGGGCGTGTTGATGAAGTTGGGTGGGTATGGATGTTTTCGTATCGCGATGTATCTTATGCCTGCAGGTGCAGCCATTTGGGGAGATTTCTTTTTGATTCTCACTACTATTTCGGTGGTATATGGTGCATTTAGTGCTGTGGTGCAGACCGATTTGAAGTATATCAATGCTTACTCTTCTGTGAGCCATTGCGGACTTGTATTGTTTGCCTTGCTTATGATGACGCGTGTAAGTGCTACCGGAGCAATCTTGCAGATGTTGAGTCACGGATTGATGACCGCTTTGTTTTTTGCTTTGATAGGAATGATTTATGGCCGTACACACACGCGTGATATCCGGCAGCTTTCTGGTTTGATGAAGATTATGCCTTTTTTGGCTGTAGGTTATGTGATAGCCGGTCTTGCTAACTTAGGACTTCCGGGGTTGAGTGGCTTTGTAGCTGAAATGACGGTATTTGTTGGTTCATTCCAGCATCCGGATGCGTTTCATCGTACTTGTACCATAATCGCTACGATGAGTATTGTGATTACGGCTGTTTATATTTTGCGTGTAGTAGGTAAGATTCTTTATGGAACTTGTCAGAATCCGGCTCATTTAAAGCTGACAGATGCTACTTGGGACGAACGATTTGCCGTAATTTGCTTGATTATATCAGTAGCCGGTTTAGGACTTGCGCCTTGGTGGGTAAGTCATCTTATCAGCAATAGTGTAGAACCTATTATAACCCAACTTAGTCAATTATAAGCTTTATGGATATTTTTTCAACTTTATTGTCAATGCAGGCTGAAATAAGTCTTGCCGTCGTTCTGGTGGTATTGCTTCTTGCCAGTCTGCTGATTCGTGAGCCGAATCATAGACCTTTGCAATTAGTGGCTTGTAGCCTGCTGCTGATTCAACTTATATTGAATGTAGTTCCGTCGGAGGGAGAAGCTTTTGGAGGAATGTACCATTCTACAGCTTTGACCTCTGTTGTGAAAACGCTTTTAACAGGGGGAACCTTGCTCGTTTTCTTGCAGTCGGGTGGCTGGCTGGCAGATAAGCATACGCATACACGTGCAGGGGAATTTTATTTTCTGACACTTTCTACCCTGTTGGGTATGTATTTTATGGTGAGCGCCGGAAGCTTCATCCTGTTTTATGTAGGTTTGGAGCTGGCCAGTATTCCGATGGCTTGCCTCGTTGCATTCGATAAATATCGTCGTCATAGTGCTGAGGCTGGAGCGAAGTTTATATTGAGTTCTATGTTTTCTTCTTCCTTGATGCTATACGGACTTTCAATGGTGTATGGAACATGTGGAACTGTTTATTTTTCAGAATTGAGCGAAGCTTTGACCGGAACTCCATTGCAAGTTCTTGCTATGGTGTTTTTCTTCTCCGGCCTGGGATTTAAGCTGAGTCTTGTACCTTTTCATATGTGGACTCCTGATGTTTACCAAGGAGGTCCTACTTCGGTCTCGGCCTATCTGTCGGTCATCTCAAAAGGAGCAGCAGCTTTTGCTCTTTGTTCTATCTTGGTAAAGGTTTTCTCAGGCATGATTGCTCACTGGTCGTTAATGCTGAGTGTGGTTATTGTAATAACCATTACGGTGGGAAATGTATTTGCTATTCTTCAAACCGATATGAAGAGGTTTATGGCGTATAGCAGTATTTCGCAAGCTGGTTATATTGTACTGGCTGCTTTGTCGGGAAGTGATCAGGGTACTGCTTCTTTAGTATATTACGTAGCGGTTTATATCGTAGCTAACTTGGCTGTGTTTGGAGTAATCGGGGCTGTGGAGCGCCAGACAGGGGGAGTTGTAGAGAGAAATGCTTATGCCGGACTTTATACGACGAATCCGCATCTCTCTTTTGTGATGACGTTGGCTTTGTTCTCGCTTGCAGGTATTCCTCCGTTTGCCGGATTCTTCTCCAAGTTTTTTGTATTTGCTTCTGCATTTCAAGCAGGACACTGGGCAGTAGTGTTTATTGCACTGGTAAATACCATTATTTCTTTATATTACTATTTATTGGTGGTAAAGGCTATGTATATAACACCTTCTGAAAATCCTGTTCCTTACTTTCGCAGTTCATCTGCAGTTCGTGCAAGCTTATGGATTTGCATGCTGTGTGTTATAGGACTTGGTATTTTTAGTTCTGTTTATACCTTTATATCTCATTTGGCTGGTATTTGATATAATAACCCCTCCTCAATCATGAAGCGAAGAGGGGTTATTATCTTTTTTTTGAAAAAAAACAGGAAATATTTTGGAGATATAAAAAAAATCCCTACCTTTGCACTCGCAATCAGGAAATGAATGCAACGCAGGTTTGATTCGCTAGCTCAGCAGGTAGAGCACAACACTTTTAATGTTGGGGTCCTGGGTTCGAGCCCCAGGCGGATCACAAAAAACAGAGAGTTACAGAAATGTAACTCTCTGTTTTTTGTGTGTGTCAAAATTGCCTCGGTTTACATGGCTCAGTTAAACAGTTCAGCGGGTTTTTCGGGTTGACAGGCTTTCTTTTAAATGTATAGCATAGCCGGCTTGGACATGAAGAAACCTAAGGGGCATTGTTCTGCGTCAATCAGAATGCAAAAGTACGTTTATTCCCAGATTTAGTATTCTTTTCCTTTTAAAACATATTGTATGGTTTGTCTGGATGTAGATGATTTTGTTTTTGCAATCGATTCGGCTGTGGGATATCTGTATTCTTTGTATCCCTACTATTAGGTATAATAAAGAGCATTCTTAAGCAGCAAGGAGTGACAGAATTTGATTTAGATAGGGTAGGGTATCCTAACAAAGAAAATACCCTCTTTGTAAAAACCCAAATTTTAGGTATTGCGTGAGCATGTAAGACCTTCTAATTTTGTGGTGTAAATAAATTATAGATATTAACATCATGAAGAAGGTAGGTATTTTTTACGGTTCCACAACAGGAACCTGTGAAGACTTGGCCAGACAGTTGGCTAGAGCATTAGGCGTTGCAAGTCCTGATGTGTATAGTGCAGATAAGTTGAATGTGGAATTGGTGGCAGCTTATGAGATTCTGATACTCGGAACTTCGACTTGGGGTGATGGAGAACTGCAGGATGATTGGTATGATGCGGTAAACGTACTTCGAGGTGCTGACTTGAGCGAAAAAACCATTGCTTTGTTTGGCTGTGGTGATTCCGAGTCGTATAGTGATACATTTTGCGACGGAATGGGACTTTTGTATGAATCGTTAAAAGGTGCAGGGTGTACATTTATAGGCAATCGGGTAAATTCGGATGCTTATAATTTCTCCGGTTCGGTTGCAGTTGAAGACGGTTATTTTGTAGGACTAGCCCTGGATGATGTAAATGAGGGCAATCTGACTCAAACTCGTATTGAAGCTTGGGTCAGTGAACTGAAGGCTAATTTATAAACAGATAAAATGCCTTTTGGAAAGGTGTGAAAAAAACACAGTGCAATGATAGTATCCCCTAATAAACTTCCTGCAGACTTAAAGGTCTTTCTGAATCATGTATATGAGTATAAAAAAGGAGTACGCCGTATGGTACTTTATACCGTGAACCGTAAGTATGAGTCGTTTGCGGTGGCCCGTTTGCAAAGTCAGAGTATTGATTTTCTTATACAGCCGGCCTCAGAAACCTGTATCAACCTTTTTTCGGTCGCCCGGAATGCATACAGGCTATAAGACACTTGACGAACCGTCCTCTCAATTTGCTCTCTCCTGAAGAAGACTTTATCTTAGGAGCCATGTTGGGATATGATATCTGTGTGCAGTGTGAACGCTATTGTAAGCGTAAAAAGATAATAGCAGGTTAAAGAAACGAGCCGATCCTTTTATGAAAGAATTGGCTCGTTTAAGGATGGAATTACCGTTCGAATAATTTGCTTCTAGAGAGTAAGCAGGCTCCCACTATGCCGGCTTTATCTTGTAACTTGGATAATACAACGGCAGAATCTCGGCTTACTAAGTTCAGCGAGTATTTGCGTATAGCTGTTTTTATAGGTTGTAAGATGTAGTCTTCAGTCTGAGCTAATGTGCCGCCTATAACTACCAGCTCCGGGTTCAGTAAATTGATAAGTCCGGCAAGATATCGTCCGAGTTTACGTCCTATTTCTTCTACTAATTCAATGCATAAAAAGTCTTCTTTATTGGTGGCTTCCACAATATCCTCCAATGTCAGCTGATCTTTTCCGGCAAGTATTCTTTTGGAAAGGATGGATGCCTGCCCGTTTTTTACTTTTTCACATAAAATGCGATGTAAGGCAGAACCTGATACCTCGGTTTCCAAACATCCTTTTTTCCCGCAGTGGCAGATGATTTCGTTGTCGAAAACGCTGAAATGGCCAAATTCTCCGGAAAATCCCGAATGACCTGTGTATATTTTCCCGTCAAAAATTAAGGCAGAGCCAAGTCCCCAGCTCAAATTGATGAAAACAATATCTTTATCCCCCTTGACCACACCTTTTAGCATTTCCCCATATGCCATCGCACGTGTATCGTTGTCAATGCTTACAGGAATACCTATTTTTTCGTGTAGGATGTCGGCTAACGGACGTTCTTCAAAATTGAACATGCTGAAGCTGTATCCTTCTTCTGGGTTGACGCGTCCGGATATGTTCACTCCTATTTGAAGAATCTTTTCTTTGATATTTTTATGCTTTTCTATAAAATTGTTGATGTGCAGAGTTAACTCCTCAAGGCATTCTGGAGTATTGTTGAGTCTACAGTCGATTCCCATTTGAAGGTCGACCATATCTCCGGTAAAATTCATTAAACCTATATTTAAGCAAAATGTTTTAATGTCAACTCCCACCATGTAAGCAGAGTCAGGATTCAGTCCGTAAAGATTAGGAGGTCTTCCTTCGCTTGTTTCTTGCTTCCCGTAATTGATAATATACCCCCTCATCAACTAATTCCATGACGAATTTTGTTACTGTGGGAATGCTTAAATCAATATCTTTTGCCAAGTCTGGAATGGTAGACGAGTGATTATGCATTAAATGAGTGATAATACGCTTTTGGTTAAGCGTATTTTTTGTTCCACTTCCTAATCCTTCTGTTAGTTTTTGTATCATATCTGTTTTACTCAACTTAAAAGCTCTAACCATAAAAAATAAATCTTCGGCAAACTGTTGGCTTGCTAATTCATTAAAAGAATGTTTCGATGAAGATTTATAGTGTTTAAGGGTTAACTGATACAGGCTTGTATCTAAAATCTTTAGTGTTTTTAAATCGTTTGCTAAATTAATACTTTTATTGATGTAAAGCAATAAAAAGCAAAAAATTAATTATGTAAAACCAAAATGAAATATTTATTGTATTAAATCTGTCTCTTATACACATCTCCGAGCCCACGAGACGGACTCCTA
>URDR01000029.1 GCA_900546645.1 uncultured Bacteroides sp.
TATTAGGGCTTACTCGGGACTTGCACCCGTTAGACAATGCTCGTGCCGAGCATACAAAATAAAAGCTGTATCAGAAGAGACTCCAATACAGCTTTTATTAAAAAAGTTCTTCAAGAATATTCAGTTTATTGAATAGTCCAACTTGTTACAAAACGGAAGAACTTAGAAGGATTATTAACATCTACCCAACCAACATTAAATTTACCGGAGGTTCCAGAAGGCAAATCACCATTATATCCAATACCGCAAGCCGCATCGTCTTTATAATATTCAATATAAGCAGCGAAGCCATCTACGCCCCAGTTGATATAACTTCCATTTTTATCCAACCAATATCCCGGTGCATTTGCAGTATAATGTTCTCCTAAGTCAGTCCATTCGCCAGTTTCCGGATTTGCCAAACTGAACTTAATAGATTCATTTTCGGCAATAGCTGCAAGGAAATCATCATAAGGCATATCAAATACAGCTTCAATATTCTCTTTATAGTTTTCCAAGTTAGCGGTAAAAACAGGAGCATCAGCCGAGAATGTTACTGAAAGTACAGCAACGGTCGGGTCGGTCACACTGACATTCATCGTAAAACGAACATAGTTGTCATAATCCGGACCGTTCTTTGCAAAACCAACTTCCAATGCCAATACCGTTCCGGCTACAATACCACCTTCCGACAGTTCAACCTTCAAATTCTTGGTTGCCTTATCTAAAGTGACAAAAGCTTTACAAGCCGCATCGTCTGCGCTACAAGGTTGGTTTGCTGAGTTGAAGTACCAGCCTGCATTATCCTTATTATAAGGAGTTTTAATCCACTGGTTACGGGTTAGGTTGATAGGATAAAAAACGGTTTCACCGCTATCCAATCCTTTCATTACCGCATCCACACTCATCCCTAATTTTTCCTCAAACTTTGCTGCATAATCAGCCAAGTTTACTGTATAAGAATGTTCACCGTTTACTTCCAATGCAGCGGTCACCGGTATCTGGGCTTCTGCATCAATCTTCAAATACGGGTTCTCATTTTCTCCGTACACATGCTTTTCGGTTGCATCATTATAGTCATCACTACAAGCTGTAAAAGCAAGCAATGAACAACAGCATAATGCCAATAATATATTCTTTTTCATATACTATATTCTTTTTAAAAGTTTAATATCCTATTATCATCCCCCGTAACCCGGATTCTGTTTCAATTTCAAGTTTCCTTCCAAGAAGGTCTTATGAATCGGGAAAATATCACAATGGTTATCGTTAATATCTTCCACACGATCTTTACAGAACCATGATTTTCCGTTAAAGACATTCTGACCATTCGTCATGCGGAAACGAATCAAATCTTGACGGCGATGATGTTCAGCTACAAATTCCCATGCCAAATCATCCAGCAAACCGCCCAAGATAATATCGTCACCACCTTCCTGCGTCTTCACCCACTTATCTGGCTCGTCTTGTTTCGCGGTGTTCTCACGATGTCCATACTGATATACACTACCTCCCTTTAACTGAGCAACGGTACGCTTAGCAGCATCCGGGTTATTTCGGAATGCACGTGCACGAACTTCTGACACCAAATCAGCGGCATCTTGCTCTGAATAATCGGAAGTTCCTCCCAAGCGCAAAATACATTCTGCCTTCATCATCTTGGCATCAGCCAAGCGGAAGAAAGGTACATCGTCATAAGAAGTTCCCCAATCTCCCGATTTGATTTCATATTTCACCAGACGGGCTCCTTCCATCGGATAACATCCCGGGTTATCGGTACTGCGGATTTCACGAGTGTAATTCAGAGGTTTGCCATCCACATAAATGATGTTACCGCTCATGTCTTTCTGTACCCCCTCTATCCAGCAATCAGTAAAGCGTGTATCGTCCGGATGATAGGTTTCCAAGAACTGAGGTAAAACCGCACTACCGCCAGTTGCCCATCCTGTAAATCCGAATGTAGCACGTCCTGCCTCATTCATCCATTTATTGGCATAATAGTTACCACCGGCATATTTCTGAGCAAATGGAATACCGAAAATAATTTCAGGAGAAGTAGAGATATCTTCTTTGAAATTGTCTGTATAATTACCTGCCAAAGAGAATGGTCCGGCTTCTACCGCTTCGATTTCATCAATACATTTCTGATAGTAGGAATTATCGGAATGGTCGTTAAACCATGCATTATAATTCAAGTACATTTTTGCCAAAATCATATGTACGGCATAGTTATTGATTTCTCCCATCCGGACTTCATCCCCGCATTGATCTTTAATATCATTCAGTTCGGTAATCACGAAATCCCATACATCCTGCGGCTTAGCCTGTTCCGGCTGCCAACCTTCCGGATGGTCATAAGTCGTATCCAACGGAATGTTACGGAACAAATCAAACAAAATATAATAATAAAGAGCACGGTAAGCGCGTAGTTGTGCTACTGAAGTAGGAGCCTCCTGTACGGCTTTATCAGCCAACAGTTTATTACAAGCATTGATACCTTCATAAGCATATTGCCATTCCGTCCACAAATGGTCTATCTGCGAATGAAAATTATGCTCGTGCATAGCAATATACAAGTCTCCCCATCCTACTCCAATACGTAAAGGTGTAGTCCACAAATCGGACGTTTCGTCCATAACATCGGCATAGCCATTCCATCCCCAATACAGATTACGCAAAGAAGCATAAACCGGAGAGAACATACTAGCTGCATCCTGCTCAGTAAATTCATATTTTTCTGAAGCTATATCGTGATAAATAGTTTCACTCAAGTCGGTGCAGCTGCCTAACGAAAGCATACCGGCTCCTATCACTGAGCCTAATAATGATTTATATAATTTTGATTTCATGTGTATTCAAGTTTAGAAAGTTAAGTTCAAGCCAAAAGTAAACGAACGGAGTGAAGGATATTTGTCGCGTGCATCAATACCTGCAGAGGTAGGATAATAGTTCGACAATTCCGGATCAAGACCTGAATAGCCTGTAATACAGAACAGGTTATCACCTGATGCATACGCACGTACACCTTTAATCCACTTGTTGTTCTTAGCTATCGGGAAAGTATAACCAATGGTCAGGTTTGTCAGTTTCAAGAAATTACCATTTTCCAGATAATAGCTGACAAAGGTCTGCGGCTGAGAAGATGACAACTTATATTGTCCGCCATAAGGTGCTTCATCCACCGATTTCAAACGGTTATATGCCATTGAGTTGTTTTCATAGAAAGCACGAGGCTCGTTCAAAATCTTAAATCCTAACTGACTGGTGAACTGCATGCTTAAATCCCAGTTCTTGTAAGTAAGGTTATTGGTCCATCCCAAAGTTACTTTCGGAAGTCCGTTACCTAAATACTGACGATACTCATCGTTTTTCAACTGGTCGTTAGAAAATTCTACTACTTCACCATCCGGCTTTTCAATCAAGAACAAACCATTTTCGGAAACACCTACCGATTTCAATCCATAGAATTGTCCTAAAGGACGACCTTCTTCCATACGATGAGTAGAGATGCTGATGGGTTCGCCCAAGCCTCCGACATCTTTAAAACTGTTGGATTCATACATATCATTAGACAAGCTCAACAACTCATTTTTGTTAGCTGCTACCGTTACAACCGTTTTCCATTCAAAACCTTTCGTACGGACAGGAACCGCATTAATTGCTACCTCGATACCTTGATTACGAACAGAACCGGCATTAGCCAGCGTTGTATTCTTCAAGTTTGGAGGCGTAGGTACAGTATATTCAAAGAGCAAATCGGTGGTTTTCTTGGTATATAAATCAATAGAACCTCCCAAACGGTCATCTAATACACTCCAGTCTAAACCGATATTAAACTCGGTAGATTTCTCCCATCTCAAATCAGGGTTCGGATTTGAATCAACTTCCAATCCTGGCAGCCACGTACCATTGTTATAATAATAGGAATTTCCATATTTATATTTGGTCAATGAAATATACGGGTCATTTGGAATTACTCCGGTAATACCGAATCCGGCACGAAGTTTCAAATTATTCAACCAAGTAAGCCCTTTCATAAACTCTTCATTGCTGATGGTCCATCCCAAAGAAGCCGATGGGAAAGTACCCCACTTGTTGTTTTCACCAAACTTAGAAGACCCTTCACGACGTACGCTCACCAAGAGGTTGTAACGGTTATCGTATGCATAACTTACACGAGCAAAGAAACCAATCAAGGTATTTTCATTCGCATCACTTCCCATACCAGCCTTACCTTCTTTCAGAGCCTGACCGATACCCAAGTTATTCCATTGGAAGAAGTCTGTAGGGAAATTGTAGTTATTGGCATAGTTCCGCTCCCATTTGTAATACTGGTAGCTGTAACCCACCATGGCATTCATACGATGCTTTTTGATATTCAAGTCATACTTTGAAGTGATTTCCAAATTATCGGTACGGCTGTCATCGTTCGTATGATAAGCATAACCTTTATATTGACTTAGTTTATTGCCATAATAGTCACTCGTATTAAATCCTTTATCATGAGAATCGAAACGGCTGGTTGACAACATCAAATTCGTCTGCCATCCCTTTATCGGTTCAAAGGTAATGTTTCCGGTTGCACGAGTTTCCTCAGAAGAATAATTACCCATACGCTCTTCCAACATTCCTACCGGATTATAATAATAGTTCACTCCAAAATCTTCATTATAGGAGCCGTCTTCATTATAAATAGGTGCACTCGGGTTACGGGCAATGGCTTGGCGATAGGCTGAATATGAGGTATTCGAGCCATCGGATGCTGTTACATTTTGTGCACTGTGTTCATGCCACTTCTTCACAATGTTCAAGTTTACTTTCAACATATCGTTCAGCATCCAGTGAGAAATGTCAAAACGCATACGCATATCTTCAGCATAGGTATTCATAATCACACCGTCTTCCTTGCGATAGGTAAAGTCTGCCGAATAAACCGTTTTTTCTGTTCCACCTGTTATATTAAAGTTATGATTGTGGGTAAAGCCTGTACGACTGATGGCATCCAACCAATCCGTATCATATCCCTTATCTGTAAAGTTCGTCTTTCCGGCACGTACATCCGAAGCATCCATGAAGTCCAGCTTCTTGCCAAACATAGAAGCTGATACATATCCCGAATAAGAAGCTGTAGTATGAGATTCACGCTTACCGGTCTTCGTAGTAATAAGAATCACACCGTTTGCACCACGTGTACCATAGATTGCAGCTGCCGAAGCATCTTTCAATACATCGATTGACTCAATGTTTTCTGGAGCGACCGTACTCAAGTCTCCTTCTACACCATCAACCAATACCAAGGGAGTCGTACTACCATTTACAGAGATAACACCACGCAAACGGATGGTAGAAGTCGCATTCGGGTCACCCGAACCTTTTGCAATACTCAAACCAGCAACTTTACCTTTAATCAAATCGGCTGCATCACCCACTTTACCGATTGTAAAGTCTTCTGCCTTTACAGAAGCAATCGCACTGGTCACATCTCCTTTACGCTGAGTTCCGTAACCAATTACAACTACTTCGTCCATCACCTCTGTATCTTCCTTCAAAGTGACCTTCATTCCTGACTTCAATGCAGAAGCAGGAACCTCTACGCTCTTATAACCAATATAAGAAATCACCAAAGTGGCCTTTGAAGAAACATTTAACGTAAAATTTCCATCAAAATCGGTTATGGTACCATTGGTAGTACCTTTTTCCATAACGTTTGCACCAATAATGGTTTCACCTTTTGAATCAACAACCTGACCGGTTATGGTCTTTTGCTGCTGAACCATCTGTACGGCGTTTACTTCGTCCGATTCTGCATAAGCTGCCATAGGCAAGCACCCTGCAGAAAGAACAGCACACGTTGCCATTTTCACAAATGCGCGACTAAACAATACGCGATTTAAATGTGTATCCATTTCGTTTGTATTTAAGGGTTAATAAATAGCTATTATCTCTTTGTTAGTTTACTTTCCATTCTATAATACCTCCCGATGCTCCTTTTTGAAGCTGGGCTTCTATTTTCAAGCCGGTTGTCTTAACCGGAGTAAAGTTCAAGGTATTATAACAGTCTTTCTTTACGCCATATTCATTTTGAGCCTCAACTTCCTTCCAAGATTTACCTGCTTTATAATATAGTTTCCAACTTTGAGGAACACGGAAGTCACCGTCATAGTGGTCAAAATCTAACCAATAAACCTGTACAGAAGAAACAGTATAAGGTTGGTCAAACTCATAAGCCAAAGTTTCTTTCGTGCCGTTCTTCAACCACCAGTAATGATAGGGCTTTGAGGTATCAGACGAACGTTTGGGTTCCCATTGGTCATTCACCCCCCACGCATAAGAAACGATAGAGGCCGATTCGGGAGCATCCTTCTGGATAGGAGCCTGAATGGTAAAGGTCTTTGCTTTTGAAGCAATAGTCGGTTCCGGAACCGGAGTGGCATATTCTTTTGATTCAGGAATCCAGACTGCCATCTGGTCAGCACCACGGTTGTTCCATGTAGAATAAGGAATCGCTTTAAACGGAACTTCCTTTACAGAACCGTCTTTTTCTACTTCTTGTGCCATACCACTCAATATCATTACACCATTTAACAACTCTGAATCGAAAGTGGCTTCTATCGGAGTGTCGGCAGGAATGAATTTATTGAATACAGTACTGTCGGGCTGATCTTTGCCCTCAAGACAGAACATGATAGGACCACGTTCTAATGCCAACATGCCTTTATCTATCTCTACATTTTCGTTTGCTTTGATACGACGGACGTCCATCGGAAGTTCAAATTCTATCACATCACCTGCTTTCCATGTACGGACGATTGTTTCATAACCATCGCCAGCGGCTGACTGAGCTGAAGAACCGTTAACTTTCAAGGTATATTTCTTTGCTGCATCGGTATAAGCATAAAGGTCGGAAGCCACCGGAGCCGATTTTGCCCATCCCGGAACACGCAGACGAACCGCAAACTCACCTTCTTTTTCCGGAGTTACCTTAATAGATATTTTTCCGTTCCACGGATAATCCGTAGTCTGTTCCAAAGACACCTTGTTGTCGGCAAGTTGCATTTCGGCCTTACCCTGAATATAAAGGTTAACGTAAATATCGTTCTGCTGAGTGGCATACGCATAATTCGGAACAGAAGCAACAAAACGGGTTACATTACCCGGACAGCATGCACAGCCGAACCAACGCTGACGTTCATGCTCGCCCATAGATTCCAGTGGATTGTCATAGAAGAACTTGTCGCCGCTTAAAGAGACGCCTGAAATCACCCCGTTATATAAAGCCCGCTCAAGTACATCCATGTATTTGGATTCACCGGTTGCAAGAAACATACGGTAATTCCAGTACACATTGGCAATTGCAGCACAAGTCTCGCAATAGGCAGTATGGTTTTGCAACTCATAATTGGGACCGAAACCTTCACCTTGAGCACGTGAACCCATACCTCCGGTTATATAAAGTTTCTTACTGACTAAGTTATCCCACAAACGGGTCAGTGCATTGAAATAAGCCGTATCATTGGTCAGCGCAGCCACATCGGCTACACCGGAATAAAGGTAACCGGCACGCACGGCATGACCTACTATCTCCTCTTGCTGCAGAATAGGCATATGGTCTTGGCTGTATTCATTCAATTTATGACCATCAGTTCCACGACCAGTCTCCTCTACGAAGTACTTAGCCATTGCCAGATATTTTTCATCACCTGTCACCTTATAGAGTTTTGCCAGAGCCATTTCGATAATAGGATGACCTGAAGGTACATGTTTCTGACCTTCGTCAGGACCAAAGACCTTACATACCAGATCAGCATTCTTAATAGCCACATCAAGAAGCGTACGCTTACCTGTAGCTCGATAATGAGCTACAGCTGCTTCGTATAAATGACCGCTGTTATATAATTCATGACTGTTCAGACGCTCCCACTTCGAACGCCCCCACCAGCCAGAAAGACGATAACACTTGTTAGTAACGCAAGTCGTCAGATAACCGTCCGGCTCCTGGGCGGCTGCAATAATTGTAATGACACTGTCCAAATAATGATCCAGTTTCGGGTCATACTTTACTGCCAATGAATAAGAAGCCCCTTCAATTACCTTATAAGGGTCGGTATCATCGAAAGAAAAGTCACCACGATGCTCACCTTTTTTCAGTCCGCCAGCTATGGCAAAGTTATCGAAACGGCCGTTTTTCTCACATTCTTTAAACGCAGAAGGAATAGATACAGTACGGTTGGTCTCTATACGAGGGGTCCAAAACCGATCGTTTATGTGAACCTGCGTAAATGGCACCTCTTGAATCGGTGCATCCGGCTGGTTATAAGTTGCCTGGGTACAAGATGAAGTACCCAACACAACTAATCCACTTATTAATACTAAAAATTTGTTCTTCATATTACATTATTCGTTTTTCATTCTGGCACAAATGTAGAGGAAAATACGAATAAAGAATAGCAAGAAAGTCCATACTACTATGAAAATAGTCGAATAACCCCCCTTCTCTATTTTACAATCAAAAGACTGATTATCAACATACTAAACACAGCGTATGGACTTTTGTTATATTATTTTGGACTTTTTTTATATTCCCAATCACCTATTTAACTGAATGTAAAGTACGTAAACCATAGATGATTCCAGCCCGATTACCGGGGGTAGGGATAAAGGAGATTCTTACATTTTCTTTTCCCAGAACCATTTCATCCGGAATAACAAAGAAGCGGTTATAAAACGCGCCCGGCTTTTCATCGGTTACTGTAATGTTCGTCATGACTTTACCATCAATCAGCACATCAAATTGTAAATGTCCACTGTCGCTTCCCCAAAAAGTTAACATCAGTTCATTCTTTCCTTCCGGATTAACCGCTACCTGATAATGCAAGAACCCTTCAGCACGTACATCACGCCCCATACGTCCACCTTGATTATACACGTAGCTGATTTTACTCTCAACCAAATGATCACGTTCTGACTGATGTTCACCAATACCTACCCAGTCAATGGTACGGGATGCAATATCTTTTTCTTCCTGCAAACGCTTTTTATATTCCTTCTGTTTATTAGTCCAGTCTTCCTCGGTGAAGAAATCAAAATAAGCCGCATAACGCTGATTGTATATCTTATATAAAGGACTCAGCAGAGCTTCTTCAGGACGCCCTACACCCTTTGTACGGAAAGTCATCTGCTTGCCTTCCACCGGCTTAATCCATTTTTCCAACTTCTTATCTGGATTAACAAAAACGGGTACTCCAAACGTATCGTCAATATCATCTGCTCCCAGCTCGGCTGCCAGCACTATCGGGCCATACAAAATGGCTCCCTTCGAAGGATTATCTGGCATAAACTCTGTATGTAGCCTCATCGGCATTTCCATTTCAATAATGTCCCCTCCTTTCCAAGAACGCTTCAAACTGATATAACTGGAAGGCTTGGTACGAACGGCAACTTTTTTTCCATTTACTTTCACCTTTACTCCATCAACAGCCCATACCGGATAACGCAAATGAAGAGTCAAATCAACCGGAGTTTCAGCCGATACGGTCAAACGAGTAGATGATTCTTCAGGAAAAGAGGTTTCCTGACGTAACTTAAACCCTTTTTCCTTCCAATTCAATTCCGAAGCAATGAATAAGTTTACATATAGTCCCTTATCATCCGAAGTCCGGTAATAAATAGCTTCACCATACTTGGAGTGATTCTCATAACCAGTCCCGACACAACACGTATGGGCAATAAACGGCATGTTGAAATCTTTCGCACTGCCCGGATGAAGTGTATGAAAATAAGTAACCCCACCCGTTTCTGGATTCTGAGAAGAAAGAATATGGTTATATAATGCCCGTTCATAATAATCGGCATAACCGGGCAAAGCATCCCATGTAAACAGATGACGGGTAAGCTTCAGCATATTATAAGTATTACAAGTTTCCGTGGTGTTCTGTCCCAAACGCTCAGACAATTTTCCCGGTTGTCCGAAATACTCACTGTCACTGTTTCCTCCGGTTACATAAGTATGGTTTTTCAAAACCGTATGCCAGAAAAATTCAGCGATATCATGATGCCGCTGTTCTCCCGTTACTTCATAACCGCGGGCCTCACCCACCGCTTTAGGAATCTGTGTATTGGCATGAGTTCCTCCCAGCTTATCTTCTCCAGCCAAGAGTGGATCAAGTATTACTTTATGATAAAACTTGTCGCCCAGTTCCTTATGCTGACGGTTGCCCGATACGGCATACATATTGTAAAAAAACTCAGACATACCGCCAAACTCGCATTGCAGCATACGCTGTAAATCATCATCGCTCAAAGACTTTAATTTACCATATGCCCAATCGCACATTTTCGATACCACATCATAAGCCTGCCGGTTATCACAAAGCAGATAAGCATCAAGGAGTCCTGCATAAATTTTATGGAGGGTGTACCAAGGAGCCCATACCGATTTCCCTTCTATAGCTCGGTTATCAGATGCTCAGGAAAGGCACTTAAATATCCGTCCGCATCCAAAGCCTGCTGGCATTCAGCCAAAGCCTCAACAAATGCATTGCACTTTTGCTTATATATTTCATCCCCTGTAGAGGCATACATTTCGGAAAGGGCAGTCAGCAAATGTCCTAAAGAATGACCACGCAACTCCACATCAAGTCCTTCCCATCCTCCAAAAGCTTCTGCATTTGTCTTTAACCCTGCAGTAACACGGTAATTGTGCATAAATCGCTCCACATCTGCTTCCTTCAGCCACCGCTGATTCACTTCCATAGCCCGTTTAAACGGTCCGTCAAGTAAACGGACATCGGCATAATCAAAAGACAAGGCTTTTAAAGATACCTGAACAGGTACTTTCATACATGCTTCTGACTGTCCGGGATATTGTGCAAAAGCATCCGCCAGACACAATCCCATTAGAGCTACTAACCCAATATATTTCTTCATAATCAAACTATTTTCATTTTTTTACGGATAATCGAACCATCAAAACCCCATGAGGAGCAATATCGCACACGGTATGCTGTTTTGTTGTACCAATATTTTGATGTTTCCATAAATCACGAACCACATATTCTTTTTTATACATGTTTACTTGATCAGCAAAATAAATCGTTTGCTTTCTCCAGTCATAATCTAAATGCCAAACATCTTCCGTTCGGTTCAAGAAACAAACAGCCAATTCTCCGTCTGCCAGAGGCTTTGCCCAAATTTCTTTTTCCCCCATATCCATGAAGCGTCGTGCTTGCTGTCCTAAAGCATCCTGATTCACGGCAATAGCTTCCTTGTTCATCAAAATTTCCTTGGTTTCTGCGTCCATATTACGCAAATCATTTCCAGCCATCAATGGAGTCGCCAACATACACCACATCGAAAAATGTGTAATATATTCATCACGCGTCATGCCACCGTTTCCAACTTCCAGCATCTCAGCATCGTTCCAATGTCCGGGACCTGCATAGGGATAAAGATCTGCCATAATATCTACAATGTCTAAAACACCCACTCCTCCCCAATCAAATTTACATTGATAACAATCACGAATATCCGGTGTTACACGCCACATATGTCCGATTCCTCTTCCCCATTTCCAAGGTTGGTTTTCTCCCCATTCACAAATACTGAAAACAATAGGACGACCACTCAATTTCAAAGCATCACTCATGGTTTGATAAGCTGCACGTGCATTTTGTCCCTCATTCGAGCACCAGTCATATTTTAAATAATCAACACCCCACGATGCATATTGACGTGCATCTTGAAACTGGTATCCTCTACTTCCCGGACGTCCCTGACAAGTGTAAGAACCGGCACATGAATAAATACCAAGCTTCAACCCCTTACCATGTATATAATCAGCCAAAGCCTTCATTCCATTAGGAAAACGTTTCGGGTCGGGGATGATGTTACCCAATGAATCTCGCCCCACTTGCCAGCAATCATCAATTACGATATATTCATAGCCGGCATCTCGCATTCCTGAATTCACCATTTCGTCTGCCATTTCTTTCATCAACTTTTCGCTGACATTGCAGCCAAATTTATTCCAAGTATTCCATCCCATTGGAGGAGTCTTGGCCAAAGAGTTAAACACAGAGTCAGGGATAGCTTTTGCTTCTCCGAAAAACATTTGGCCATGCATGCTGCCTGCACACAGCAATGACAGCCCCATAAATAAATTCCTTAGTTTCATACGCATACATTCATTAATTGTTTCAGGCAAAAATAAGACTCTTCAAAGAAAAAGACTTTCACTATAGTCTCTATTAATATAAAAATAATCCATTTCAGGCATTTTTACGGAGTAAATCAGCCTTATAAAAGAATTTCCTTAGGCATCCGCCCAAAAAAGTCTGCCGCACACACAGATTAAAAACCGATACAGATTTTCTCCTAGTGGCGGCAGACCTACTTTTTTCCTCAAGCAAACTAATGCCTATACCTTAAATACAAAATTCGTTTACTTGATTGAGGTTTCAGACAATTTCACTTTATAAGGCCACTGAGCCATAGGAAGCTGTGTAAGCGTCCAGTGACCATCTTTCGGGCCAGCGGTGACCACCAGATACAAATGTTTCAGCTGCTTGTCTGCCGGAAGCCGGCAAAATACCATAGAAGTCTGGTTGTAGTAGTCCGTAGTTCCGGATTCACCCATAAATGTCTCGCCGTCATCGGTCACCCCCACAAATCCATAACGGTAATAAGGCACATAATTCCAGGCATTTTCATAGCCCGGACATCCGGAAGGAGCCACATCAACTCCTTGCAAGCCTTTAAATTCGGCAGTAACCATTGTTCCGGCTTGAGGAACGGAAAGAGGAATAACATTAAATCCGTAATTCTCGGGACAACGTTCCGGTTTTACCTGATACCAGCCCTCTCCGGCATCCGTCATGTAAGGCTTGAAGCTTTCAAAAGTATTGGCATACAGACGGGTTTCCGCATAAGCACGTTTAAAGTCTAGATTCGGCAAACGGCAATAGCAGTCAAAAAGTTCGTCGACAAACTTATAGTTCTCTCCTGCCGCATATCCTTTCATGCGTTGATAAGTCTGTACCGGATCCTCATTTTCATAGCTTTGACGATACATTTCTGCAATAAATTCTTTTCCATTCTTCTCACTCCAATATTCCAACACGTAAGGTGAACGGTAAATATTATCCGCATGCAAGAAAGCTTTATGAGTAGCCTGCTTGAAAGCATCCCAATGATACTGCTCTTCTTTGATCCAATCTGGGTTCACCTGCCAAAGCATCCATTGTGATGTCATTTCAAAGAAGCCGCCTCCTGCTCCTCCTTTCCAGCAAGCAGAGCCATCGGCTTGCATCTGGAGTTGGAAGCTATGACCAAGTTCATGAGCTACAGCATTCAGATTCTTGTCTTGCAGACGATTCGGAGCAGCCCAAAAAGCTCCAACAGTATTATCATATGTTCCTCCGTATGCAGTTCCTTCCAAAGAATACTGAATCATTACCATCATGCGATACCTTTCACTCAGTGAACCTTCATTAACAAATTTCAGTTCATCACGATAATATTTATAGAACTGCTCAAGCCGGGTCTTCAAGTTTTCTAAATCAACACTCATACTGTTTCCCTCCAGCTGAGGAGGATTAGCCAAATCTTTTCCGAAACCTTTTTCCCAAAATATTGCCATATTTTCAGTACATGCCATCCGGTCATAGCAATAAGCAAAAGTATCCACACGCCAATCTTCACCTGAAAATTCGATCGGTCGATACAATTCCTTTCCTTCCGGCAAGGGATACTGCTCGTTAAATACAGTGTGTTCGCTATAATCCGTACATGCTATCAAAGCGGCGCAACTCATCAATGCGCCTACATATCCTAATCTCTTCATGTCTTTCGTTTTATATAAATTATTCATAAGGTTTAGCATCAATCAGCGGAGAACGGCGCAATTCATATCGCGGAACAGGCAGCCAATAATGCGCTTCAGCTCCGGCAACGCCTGCGAAGTTACGCGTTGACACAACGTTTCCCGTATCATATTTCTTCTTGCCGTCTTTATATTTATAGATAACAATGCCTGTTACAGGTTTACTGTAACATTCTTCCATCTTTTTCCACCGGCGAAGGTCAAACCAACGCTGTCCTTCAAATACAAGTTCAGCCTGACGCTCATAATAGTAAGCAGTCCAAATATCATCAGTAGCCTTGATATCAGGAAGCCCCACACGGCGACGCACCTTATTTATATATTCACGCGCCCCCTCTTCTCCTTCCACGTTACCAAGCTGCAACTGGCATTCGGCATAGTTCAAGTAAATTTCAGCCAAACGCATGAAGAACCAAGGAGTGGCATGCATAGTAGTTCCCGAAGCATCGAATTTAGGATCAAGAAATTTACGCATAGAATATCCCGTGTTGCTGGCATTCCAATAATATTCACCTTGGTCACTGTCCTTTCCTGCTGCAACACCTTCTTCTCCAGAACGGAAAACTTCCACTTCTCTACGTCCATCACCATATCCCCATTGGTCTCCATCTAAAATAAATGCCGAATAGAATCTTGGTTCACGACCTTTCCACGCACTCGGTACATCACCTGCCACCGCTTCATAATGCGCCTGGGGAACAAAATCTGTTCCGTCTGCATTATCAAACAAATCGGCTATTTCCTGTGTCGGATTAAAATTCCCCCATCCCTGAAAACCGTTTCCTATACCACAAGGTGCCTGATACAAATATGAGTTATTATCTCCAGCACCATATTTAGGATCATACAGCTTTTCAAATATAACTTCCGGATTTTGAGGGTCAAGAAACAAAGCCCCATAAGCATCAGCCACCGCTTTCGGGTCTTCTTTTACATTCGCAGTGTTCAAGTTCTGCAAATAATAAATATTCAAATTAAAGACTTCACGGGCTGCATCTGCTGCAGCTTTCCATTTCTCAACAGAAGGTGTGCCAAACAACGGGCTTGCCTGATAAAGCAAAACTCTTGATTTCAAAGCCAAAGCTGCGCCTTGAGTTGCACGTCCGAAATCGCTATTATCCGGATAAGAAACAGGAAGCAGAGAAGCAGCATCTTTACAATCTTTCACAATAAATTCAGCAACTTTATCCATATCTGCACGCTTTTCCTCAAACTTATCATCAAGTCCATATGTATGGTCAATTAAAGGAACACGTCCATAAAGGCTGTATAGCATATGATAGTTCCATGCACGCAAGAACAACGCCTGTCCTTTCTGCCAATTGCGCCATTGTTCATCTCCTGGAACTTCGTCTATTCGCTCCAAAAATAAATTTAAACTCTTGATATATCCATAATAAGTACCCCAAGGATCCCACATTGTCTCATCCCAACCGATACCATACGTATCACAATTCAGTAATCCTTGTGTTACGTTTTCCGAACCATATGTATGCTTCTGGTAAACTTCGTCTGTAAAGTGAGCAAAGCGCGTTCCCTTCATGCTCTCGGCCCATAAATTAGTATATTGCGCATTTAAATAAGTTTCAGACAATGCAAGGTCACCCCATACTGCTTCATCGGAATAAGAGTTCATCGGCTCAACATCCAAGATATCTGTACAAGATGTTCCTCCAAAACCTAAGCAAGCAAAAGCCAGTACATATAAATATTTTTTTGTTTTCATCATTTTTAGTTTTAAGTAGTTAACTCTTTAAAAAGTAATATTAGTACCAAAAGTTATCATGCGTTGTAACGGATAAGCTAAAATACCATTTGAATTGATAGCATAGCCATCTTCATTCTTCGATGTTCCAACTTCCGGATCACAAATCTTCATCTTATCGAAAGTAAAGAGATTATTTCCATTTATATAGAAACGCCATCTTTGAACACCTATCTTCGATGTCAGTGATTTAGGCAATGTATATCCTATTTCCATTGATTTCAAACGGAGGAAAGCAGCATTTCTCAACCACCAAGTTGATGCAGCCCCATTCCATGTATCACCATAAGTCTGTTTAATAAAAGCCTTAGGCCAACGTGCATTCAAATTCTCTTCCGGTGTATTTTCTGTACGCCAACGTCCTTCATAGAAATCGGTCACCATATTCATTGTAGGCTGAACTAACTGTACAGCTTTTGCCTGACCTTGGAAAAATATATTCAAATCAAATCCCTTCCATGCACCATTCAGCGTAAGACCGTAAATAATCTTTGGAGTAGCTGACTCATTAATACGAATAGCATCATCCCATGTTATCGTACCATCTCCATTGGTATCTTGATAAATCAAATCACCGGGGGCTGCGTTATCCATATGAGGAGTGTTATCTACCTGCGCTTGATTTTGATAAATTCCCAAAGCTTTATATAATACCAATCCGTCTATTGGATTTCCAGTAGTACGCTGCCACGCAGGAGTAGAGACAGCTTCATCCATATAGTCAACCTTATTTTGAGCATATGTAAAGTTTCCTGTCACTCCCCATTCAAAGTCTCCAGAACGGTCACGATAAGAAGCTACAATTTCTACACCCGAATTTGTTACTTTCCCTAAGTTTTCCGCAGGGAGTACCAGACCGGTATAAGATGGGATGGAGGCATTACGGGTAATCAAGATATCTCTTCGTTTAGACTGAAACCAATCAAAATCCAATCCGAACTTACCATTTAAGAATGTGGCAGAAAAACCTAAGTTCGTAGTATTAGCTGTTTCCCAAGTAACCATCGGGTTAGCTGTACGGGTAAGTTTGAATCCTTTATTTAAGGCTACACCATCACCTGAACCGAAATAAACTCCTTTATCTGTAAAAGCGTATTGAGAAAGATATTGGAAAGCAGAAATGTTATCATTACCCATCTGTCCCCAAGAGGCTTTCAGCTTCAGAAAATCGACATAAGGTTTAACCGGCTCAAAGAATTTCTCCTCTGAAATTACCCATCCCAAAGAGAAAGATGGGAACAACCCCCAACGATGTCCCTTGGCAAAGTTCATAGATCCGTCATAACGCATTGTAACCTCTGCCAAATATTTATCCTGATAAGAATAGTTCACACGCCCAAAGAAATTGACACGCGCCGTCTTATCCGAAGAACCATTATTATCCTTATCTTCCGGTACATCACTTCCTGCAAACAAGTCCATTAACGAATTCGAAAGAAAATTGGTACGATATCCTGATAAGGTATGATAGTTATACTTACTCTGTTCATAAGCCACAAAGGCATTCACCTTATGTGACTCATTAAAAGTACGTTCATATCCGATACGTGCATTCAGCGTAATGGTAGAATAACGGGTAGCCCAGTCGTTCAAGCTGATTTTTCCTGTATCTGACCGCTTATTCTGATATTCTTTCGTTGCATTATCATAATAATAAAGGTCATAAGGCTGATTAATTTGCTTGCCATCGCTAAAGGTGTAATCAATAGCAGCATATCCTTCTGCATATAAGCCTTTAGTAATAAAGTCTAAATCAATATGGAGTAAAGGCTTTATATTCAAAATATTCGTTGTATAATTATTTGATCCCGGTTTATCAGTTACCATAATAGCTGCATTACGGGTCACACCATCATAGCCCACTCGTGGTAATCCGTTAGGATAGTATGGTGCACTGCCAGGGAATGTACTCAAGAAATAAGTAAACAAATACGGAGTTGAATAGATTCCACGCTGGCGTTGCTCCTGTCTTCCTAAAATATCCAAACTAAAACGTATGGAATTGCTAATCTTTGCATCCAAATTAGATACTAACTGAAACTGCTTGTAGTCTTGTGCCGAATTTTTATAAATGGCATCCTGCCACATATATTGGGCAGAAGTATAAAAAGACATTTTATCCGTTCCACCGCTAACTGACAAACTGTGTTGAGTCTTTCCAGCCCAATTTTTAGCAACTTCACCCCACCAATCTGTATCAGGATAGTTAATCGGATCATCATGATTTAAATAATGCTTCAGCACTTCATCAGAATAAGTAATACCAGCCTGATCATGACGAGGATCCGCATCATATTCATTTACATAGGTTGCATATTGATGAGCATTTAACATTTCAGGGACTTTAGTCGGTTGAGAAAGAGAATAACTTCCATTATAATTAACCGTTACTTTTCCTTCTTTTCCTCTCTTGGTTGTTACTAATATAACACCATTAGCAGCACGAGCACCATAAATTGCTGCCGAAGCATCCTTCAGAACTGAAATACTTTCTATATCTTCTGGATTCAAATGACTGAACGAACGATCTGCTATTCCATCCACAACAATCAGAGGTGCCGTACTTCCTAAAGTTCCTTTACCACGAATCAAAATATCAGCTCCATCTTCGCCCGGTTCACCAGAACGAGTATTAGCAATAATACCTGCCGTTTTTCCTGCGAGTGTATTCGTAAGATTCGCAGCTGCTACTTTCTTTAAATCCTCTCCACCGACTTGTGATACAGACCCCGTCAAAGTAGCTTTCTTTTGTGTTCCATAACCAACAACCACTACTTCATCCATCACTTCCGTATCTTCTTTCAAAGTAACTTTCAAGCTTCCTCCTTTAGCTTGACTGACCGATACTTCTTGAGTTTTATAACCAATATAACTAATAACCAATACTGCTTTGTTTGAAACATCCAAAACATAGTTTCCATCTAAATCAGTAATAGTGCCATTCGTTGTACCTTTTTCCATTACATTGGCTCCAATAATTGGAATTCCATTTATGTCAACAATAGTTCCTTTTATAGTCTTTGACTGTTGAACGATGTTGACAACTTCCACATTTCTTGCCTTAACATAAGAAGGCAACGGAAGAATTCCAACAGAAAACACAGCACACACTGTAGTTTTCACAAACGTACGATTAAAAAATGTACGACTTAAACGTGTTTTCATTGTTACTTATATTTAATTGGTTAGAATATCTTACAATACAAAATTACTTAAATGACCTCTCTTTTTAGTTCAAAATAATCGTTTTCAACCATAATATAATCTAAACAATACTTTCTTTCCGATATATAAAACACTAAAAAACAGCGCTTTAAGTTTATGATAGACTATTTTATACCATTTTGGACTATTTTTATATCCTTAATCTTTATTTTACTGAATATAAAATATATAAACGAACAACCATTGAAATCCATCATAAGAATCGTATAGACAAATCCTGCGTTCTACACGGTGTCCTACAAAATTTAACTTATTATTTCACAACCTATTAGTCCTGAAAGCATGTAAGACGTAGGCAGATTTCACAAAACACATTTCGCAGGAAGAGAAAAGCGTTTTACCCGAATTCTTTTCACTCATAACATAGCCTCAATCGGTCATAGTAACGACAAAGACCTACCGTTACTAACAACTTCAAACATTTTTATTAGAAATATAAATAGTTATTCAAAGTTTTTTTATCAACTTTGTACGAAATTTAAATACCCAAACTATATTCTTATGAAAAGCCCAATCAGACTCCTCTTTATACTATTTGTTTTTCTTACTTCATTTGAAGGACATGCCAGCTTACCTGAGCAGTTCCACTTCCGGCATTATAGTATTGAAAACGGAATTTCATCGAATGGAATAGCAGCTATCTTACAAGACAGCAAAGGATATATCTGGTTTGGAACAGACAACGGGTTAAACCGATTTGACGGAACACAGTTTAAATTCTACCAGAAGTCTGATCCGCTTTATCAGAATTTTCAGTTTAATACAATCTGCACACTATGCGAAGCCAAGGAAAATGAAATTTGGGTAGGAACAGAATGCGGAATCTATATCTATGACCAGAAAAAAGATAAGTTTACACTCTTCGAACAGGAAACTCATCAAAAAGTAAAAATTGACTCGTGGGTTAATTACATCATTCCTGACAAAGAAAATAATATCTGGATTGCAACTCAGAGACAAGGTGTTTTTCAATATAATCCGCACTCGAACAAGCTGATACAGTTTGATATTCCTCAAGGTAACGGAAACATCGTACGTATTCTCAGTGATGAACAAAATAATATATGGGCTACCGGTATGAACAATTTATACCGACTGAATAAAGTGACCAATACGTTTGAAGATTTCAAGATAGAAGGTGAAGAGAATGGAGTTTACAGTATGGCTCTTTGGGAAGACAATATGCATCATATTTGGATAGGAACTTGGAAAGATGGTTTATGGAAGCTGGATCCTAATACCCATAAAGTAGAAAAATTCTTAACTCCCGAAAGCGGAAAAGCTGTAGCACACATTCATTCTATTCTGGAATATGCTCCCAATATTCTCTTTATCGGATCGGATGACGGACTCATGTTGTTTAATACGCTCACACATGAAAGTAAATTACACACCTATTACGGAGAGGAAAGCGGTGCGCTCTCAGGCAAGTTTATCTATCCGATGATTAAAGACCGGGAAGGAGGGGTATGGATTGGAACCTATTATAACGGGGTGAACTATCTTCCACCATATTGCGGACAGTTCAAAGGGTATCCGGTTTACAAGAACAATTCTCTGTTCAGCAGCAAAATTATCAGCCGCTTCTGCGAAGACGCACAAGGGAATGTGTGGATTGGCTCAGATGATAACGGACTTAGCCGCTTTTCACCCGTCACCGGAGAGTTTGTTGATTTTCCGGGAAGGAAACAACTACAGAGTGAAAACATACATGCACTCTGCGCTGTAAACAATCACTTATGGATAGGAACCTATAGTAACGGAATACACGTGCTTAATATGCAAACCGGTCAAATCAAGACCTATTCGGTACAAGATGGTCTGGACGATATCAGCATTTACTCCATATTCAAAGATAGCCATGGAAGTATCTGGACCGGATCTATGTCTGGCATCTGTCGCTATGACAGCGAGCAAGACAGTTTCATTCCCATGAAAAAATTAGAATCGCTCATCATTGAAATAACAGAAGATGTAAAAGGTAACCTGTGGATAGCAACATTAGGAAAAGGAGTTTTTAAATATAACCCTTTTAAAGATATTTGGAAAAAATACGACCAAGAACAAGGATTCAGTAATCCAAATATCAATCATCTGTGCATTGATAAAGAACGGAGACTTTGGGCTGCCACACCTGATGGACTTTATTGCTATCAAACCGAAAATGATTGCTTCGTATATCAGCCGCTCCATCTTCAAAATGAGTGCATCAACACCATTCTTGAAGGAGATGACTGCTTATGGCTTACCACAGCCAAAGGGTTGGTCAAATATATTCCCACCAACCAGACTACTCAGATTTTTACAAAAAGCGACGGACTACAAAGTGAGGCTTTCATCATGGCATCGGGAATAAAAACACGCAACGGGGAATTTTATATAGGAAGTATCAACGGGTTTAATACGTTTTATCCACACCAGCTTAAGCTGAATACGCAGAAACCAACCGTAGTGCTAACCGGACTGGAAATTTTCAATCAAAATATCCAAACAAAAGATGAGGGTATCTTACCTTTATCTATCGACCATTTAGATGAAATTCACCTGTCATATAAGCATAACGTCATTACCTTAAGCTATGCTGCCCTAAGCTACTGTACTCCACAGAAAAACAAATATGCCTATATGCTGGAAGGATTTGACAAAAGATGGAACTTTGTCAACTCGCAGCACAACACCACTTATACCAATCTGGCTGCCGGCACCTATACGTTCCGAGTAAAGGCTTCAAATAATGATAATATCTGGAATGAACAGGGAACTTCCATACGCATCATCGTACACCCTCCCTTTTATCTGTCACTTCCTTTTAAGATATTCTATTTCCTGCTCTTCTGCTTTGCCATAGCTATGCTCATACGCTATGTCAGCAGGCGGAGTGAGAAAAAACATGCCATTGCCATCAGCGAACTCAATGCAAACAAGGAAAAAGAAATGCATGAAGCAAAAATAAAGTTCTTTACCATGATTGCACATGAGATTCGTACTCCTGTATCCTTGATTATCGGTCCGTTGGAAAAGATTATGCAAGCCACTTTAGATTTGCCCGACCAAATTCGTAAAGACCTGGAAATCATTGATAGAAACAGTCAGCGCCTGCTCTATTTGGTGAACCAGCTGCTCGACTTCCGCAAGGTAGAACAAAATGAGATGACAATGCATTTCTCATCTCAGAATATCAAAAACTTAATGCAAGCTGTATGTGAGCGTTTCCAGCCCTCGATGAAACAGCGTAACATTACGCTGTTTGTCACTTATCCGGTACATAATTTCAAAGCCGACGTTGACCGTGAGGCTTTGACTAAAGTATTAAGTAACCTGCTGACCAATGCCAACAAATATACCACCGATAAAGTGGAGGTGAAGTTTATTCACCAGCCTAACCATCCTACTTTTTCCATCCAAGTTACTGATAACGGGAAAGGCATGGAAGAAGAAGAGCTGAGACTTATATTCAAGCCCTTCTACCAAGCCTCCGAAAATAAACCGGGTACGGGTATCGGGCTGAGTATTGTAAAAGGCATAGTAGAAGCTCACCACGGACTAGTGGAAGTAGAATCATGTCCCGGAGTTGGCTCCACTTTCCGTATCCAACTCCCGGTAAGACAGGAAACCGTGGAAAAAGATGCCATGCAACCGGCAGAAAGCATAGCTGTACCCGAAGATATTATCACTACACAAATAGAGCCGACCGATTCACAGACCTTGCCTGTGATGCTTATAGCAGAAGACAATGAGGATATGTTGAACTTCCTGCAATCAAACTTCAAGTCAACTTATACCGTGCTAACCGCTACCGACGGAAAAGAAGCACTCAGACTTTTAGAAGAGCAAGAAGTTTCACTGATAATAAGCGACTGGATGATGCCGAATATGAATGGGGTTGAGTTTTGTCAAGCCATCCGCTCCAACCAGCTCACCAGCCATATACCTTTTATACTTCTGACAGCCAAAACAGATAATGATTCCAAGATAACAGGCATGAATTGTGGAGCCGATGCTTATATTGAAAAGCCTTTCTCCATCCAGTATCTGGAAGCATGTATTAAAAACCTGTTAGAATTAAGGCAGCAATTACGCCAGAAATTCTCACAAATGCCGAATATCCCGCTTAGTTCGATAGCAGGGAATAAAGCTGATGAAGAATTTCTGAAAAATATGAACCAACTGATTGAGGACAATTTCAGCAATGCTAATCTTTCTATCGATTTTTTATCAGAAAAACTCTGCATCAGCCGGTCCGGATTATTTTCCAAAATTAAAATACTGGCAAATATGACTCCTAATGAAATGGTTCAGCTAGTACGCTTGAAAAAGGCAGCCGACTTATTGCGTGAAAACAAATACCGCATCAACGAAATCAGCTACATGGTAGGATTTAGCAATCCTGCCTATTTCAGCCGATGCTTTCAGAAGCAATTTGGAGTAAAGCCCAGCGAGTTTATCGGTTCTGAACAGAATACAGACCAAGCAGGACAGATGGGTGCCGAACCGAATGTGAACCACACGGAGCAAAGCAGTACAGAAGATTCTTCTCATGAAAAATGAAAAACGATTTCATCTGCATGACAACTTAAAACCACAGTGTGACTTCTATAAATCACAGTGTGACCTGTACAAACCACAGTGTGACTTTTACAGGTCACACTGTGGTTTTAAGATTATTCCCTAAATGAAACAATTAATTCAATCGGTTGCGGGAACTCTCCCGACAGCGAAAATAACAAAAAGGCTACGAAAATTTACTTAAGAAATAACCGACCAGTTTACATTCTTCTTACGCAGTTCTTTAAGTTGTCGCCAAACAATCGCATTTTCTGGCAATACTCCCTGAGGGTCTTCTTCAAGCAAGCGGTCTGCTATCTCGCGTACAAACTGCAAGAGTTGTCCGTCACGTGCCAAATCGGCAATCTTCAAATCAAAAGCTACTCCGCTTTGTTGAGTTCCTTCCAAATCACCCGGACCGCGCAGTTTCAAGTCAGCCTCAGCAATTTCAAAGCCGTCGTTCGTTTGAACCATAATTTCAATACGCTTACGGGTTTCTTCGGTCAACTTATACCCCGTAACCAAAATACAATACGACTGTTCAGCTCCACGCCCCACACGCCCACGTAACTGATGCAACTGCGACAGTCCGAAGCGCTCGGCATTTTCAATCACCATGACGGAAGCATTCGGCACATTCACACCCACTTCAATCACAGTGGTTGCCACCATAATTTGTGTTTCCGCCCGCAAAAAACGCTGCATTTCTTCTTCTTTCTCAGCTGGCTTCATTTTACCATGCACTTTACTCACCTTATATTCAGGAAACTCTTCGCAGATATGCAGATAACCATCTTCCAGATTCTTTATATCCATTTTTTCACTCTCTTGAATCAATGGATACACTATATATACCTGACGCCCTGCCACGATCTGTTGCCGGAGAAAAGCGTACATTGAAGCACGGCGGTTATCAAACTGATGCATGGTCTGTATCGGTTTTCTGCCCGGCGGAAGCTCATCAATCACCGAAACATCCAAGTCACCATACAGCGTCATGGCCAAAGTACGGGGGATAGGGGTAGCCGTCATCACCAGCACATGAGGAGGACAAGTATTTTTTGCCCAAAGTTTGGCACGCTGTGCCACCCCAAACCGATGCTGCTCATCAATGACCACCAGCCCCAGCGAAGAAAAGTTCACCGTATCTTCAATCACCGCATGCGTTCCAATCAAGATATGCACATCACCGGTCAACAAGTCTCTCAAGATGGTTTCTCTCCGCTTTCCTTTAACCGTACCGGTTAATAACTCCACCCGCACATCCATTCCTTTCAGAAAGTGAGAAATCGTTTCATAATGCTGAGCGGCAAGAATCTCCGTAGGAGCCATCATACATGCCTGAAAACCATTATCCAGTGCTATCAGCATGGTCATTAAAGCCACCAGCGTTTTCCCACTTCCCACATCGCCTTGTAGCAAGCGGTTCATCTGTCTTCCACTTCCCATATCGCGGCGCATTTCCTTTATCACCCGCTTCTGAGCACCCGTTAATGCAAACGGAAGATTTTTCGAATAAAAAGTATTGAATATTTCGCCTACTTTCTCAAAGGCCAGTCCACGGAACTTATTTCTCCGTTCTTTGACATAACGCAATAAGTTAAGTTGAATATAAAACAACTCTTCAAACTTCAACCGGTACTGCGCTTTGCGAAGCAATTCCGGATTCCGGGGAAAATGAATGTTGTAAAGCGCATCAGTCAGTGGCAAAAGATGATGCTGTTCTATGATGGAAGGACTTAGTGTCTCATCGAATATTTCATGCTGAAGCGTATGAAAAAGATTCTTCATCAATTTTTCAAGTGCATGTGAATTCAGATTCATGCGCTTCATCTTCTCCGTTGTATTGTAATAAGGCTGAAGACCCATGTCTGACAAAACCAACTCTCCTGCCGGGTCTATATCCGGATGGGCAATGTTGATACGACCGTTAAACACGGTGGGCTTACCAAAGACAATATATTCTTCATTCGCCTTGTATTTCCCCATCACAAACTTCAAGCCTTGAAACCAGACCAAATCAACGACTCCTGTACCATCCGAGAAATGCCCCACCAGCCTCCGCTGGCGACCCTCACCGAACGTTTCAAAACTTAAAACCTTTCCACGTAACTGGATATAAGGCATATTGCCGTCTATCTCATGAATATAATACAGACGACTTCTATCTACATATTTATAAGGGAAATTATACAGCAAGTCCCGTAAGGAGTAAATATTCAACTCCTTATTCAATACAGCCGCACGTTGCGGTCCTACTCCCTGAAGATACTTTACATCACGTGTCGCTAAATCCAACATCCCCACCCTCTTTTATAACAGCGCCTCAGCTACCTTTAAATCAAAAGGTGTGGTCAGTTTGATATTCTCCCGATTGCCGGGAACCAGAAAAACGGCATGTCCCCATGCTTCCACAACCGAAGCATCATCTGTGAAGTCCGGGGTATAAGCCTGCTCATAAGCCTGTTTCAACAAGCTTACTGTAAATACCTGCGGTGTCTGTACCAATCGGTAAGCACTACGAGGAACGGTTTTACTTTCCTCTCTTCCGGCAAGCAGACGCAAGGTCTCTACCACCTCTGTCACCGGAATTACCGCTTCTTTTTCTACAGCCGCATCATAACAAGCAGAAATCACCTCACGAGCTACAAAAGGGCGTACCCCATCGTGCACTCCTACCAGTCCGTTTCCGCCTTCAATCAAAGCCAATCCATTTTTTACCGAATGAAAACGTGTTTCACCTCCCGAAGCAATCTGGTGAGGAAGCGTAAATCCGTATTCGGCACACAAGTGCTTCCAGTAATCTTGCTGATTAGCCGGAAGCACTAAAATGAGTTCCATCTGCTCATCATAGGCGTAAAAGGCTTCCAGCGTACGCATCAGCACCGGTTTACCTTTTACCGGCACAAACTGCTTGGGAATATCTCCTCCCATACGCAAGCCTTTTCCTCCTGCAACAATAATGATGTACTTCTTCATGTCAAGTCGTTAAGCCATTAACATGCCCTGTTTTACCTCTTGAACTTTCTCTGCTCCTGCCAGTTTTTCAAGGATGGCAAAACCAAATGCAGGTGCTGCTCCCGGACCTTTTCCCAAGATAAAGTTATCGGTAACTTCCACCATATTTCCGGTATATTCAGCCCCTTCAAGATACTGGTCAAATCCCGGATAGCAAGTTGCCTTTTTACCCTTCAGCAGTCCCCGTTTTCCGTACACCAGCGGAGCCGCACAAATGGCAGCCATCGGCTTGCCGGAAGCGGCAAAATTTCTTATAAGCTTGTCCAGTCCGGCGTGCGCATCCAGATTAGTAGCTCCCGGCATTCCTCCCGGCAAGACAATCATTTCAATATCTTCTTCACTCAGATTCTCAATTAATTCATCGGCTACAACAGGCACCCGATGAGAACTTACCACAGTTTTGTTTCCAGTAACAGAAACTGTTTTCACGTTCAGTCCGCCACGGCGCATGATATCCAATGGAAACATAGCTTCCATTTCTTCAAATCCTTCAGCCAAAAAGATACAAATAGCTTTCATAAGATTTACTAATTAAAAATTGAACACTTTTATTTCAACATCCTTAGTTCGGCAAGTTCGCTTTCAAGAAGAACGCGCACAAACTACTTCAATTTAAAGTAATACGTAATGGTTCCGCTCTGGTTATCCACCCCTTCCACCGTATTAAAACGCGCTTTTTTAGCCGCTTCTTCCGCAGCCTTTCTCAGTGCAGGATTTACAGTATTGGTTCGCTTATTGATGCTGGTACGCACCACCTGTCCAGCCGGGTTAACCACAATGGTTACCACCACCCTACCTTCATCTTGTATATTATATACAGGGGCAGGCAAACCTCCTTCTCCCAGCGAACGTCCGTTCAGGTCGAAAGCACCTTTCCATCCCACTCCCGTTGTTTTTCCGGCATCCGAGTTTCCGGCAGTACTTCCCTGCAGCCCGGCTCCGGTTTCAGCATTTCCTTTATTTCCCATTTTTGAACCTTTTCCAAAAGCTCCGGCAATTTTACTGGCAGCCACCTGTGCAGCGAGCCGTTCAGCCTCAGCCCGTTTTTCGGCTTCCGTTTTCTCGGGTTTCTTTTCAGGTTCTACCTTTTTCTCGGGTTCTTTTTGCGGTGTTTTCTTCTCTGTTTTTTTCAGAGGTTTCTTCTCCTTCTTAGGCTTTTCTTCTTTCGGTTCTTCCTTTTTTACTTGCAAGGAAGGCTCCTCTGCTTGCGTAATCAAGGGCTGTTTTACTTCCGGTTCAGCCGGCATTGATTCCGGTTCAGGTGCAGAAGCCGGCGGCTGTGGCAACACATCGACCTCAGTCATCGTATAAGGATCGGCATCCCCTGCGGCCTGTTCCGTATTTCCAAGCATAACAGGTACTCCTCCTTCTTCTTGCACATCCGGTTTGGTGAAGGTCAGAAGAAAAAGCAACAACAGCACCAGCACATGAAGCCCCACTGTTCCTATGATTCCCGTTATCTTACTTCGTTTCATTACTTAACGGTTAATTCTTGTCAGGTCGGCGTGTAGCCAACACCATTTTAAAATGATTTTCGTTTGCAATATTCAGAATACGCACAATTTCACGGT
Organism: uncultured Bacteroides sp.; assembly: GCA_900546645.1. Classification (GTDB taxonomy): domain Bacteria; phylum Bacteroidota; class Bacteroidia; order Bacteroidales; family Bacteroidaceae; genus Phocaeicola. Next base: position 27,983 of record URDR01000029.1, read on the forward strand.
AAGGAATCGATTCGTCGGCATAAAGAGCCACATACATTTCCGGTTCTTTCCGGGCGCACTCCTGAAGAAATGCCGGAATTTCATCAACAGCAAGCGGCATTTCATCTTCTTTGCCAAAAGCCCCGTAATAATTCAACTCCTTATCTATAATTACCCGAGCCATCGGCTTGGCAGATGTCTGCTCCGACCCTTGTGGGAGCAACACCTTAATGGCATTAGGCGAAACCATGGTCGAAGTAATCATAAAGAATATCAATAACAGAAATATCAAGTCTGTCATTGACGACATACTAAAACTGGGCAATATTTTTTGTCTTCTCTTCAGTGCCATACACCCATTATTTATCGTTCGGCTCATTGAGCAAATCCATGAAAGCCATCGTACGAGCTTCCATCTGACTTACCACCTTATCTACTCTATACACCAAATGATTATAGGCAAACATAGTAGCAATACCCACCACCAGTCCACCTACAGTGGTAATCATCGCTTCATAAATACCGCTTGAAAGCAAAGTAATATCAATATTATTCCCCGCATTGGCCATATTCCAGAAAGCACGGACCATACCCGTCACTGTACCCAGGAAGCCTAACATCGGAGCTCCACTTGAAATGGTAGCCATTATGGAAAGTCCGTTTTCCAACTTAGCTACTTCTATATTACCTGTATTTTCAATGGCAGCCTGAATATCGGCTACCGGACGCTTCATACGGGTAATTCCCTTTTCAATCATTCGCGCAGAAGGGGTATTCGTGATACGGCAATAATTAATAGCCGACTTGATTTCACCCGATTTAATATAGTCACGGATACGCTCCATAAACAATGGATCTTCCTTGCCTGCCTTACGGATTGTTACGGCACGCTCAAAAAAGATATAAAAAGCAACTACCGACATCAGTGCCAGTACCACCATAATCCAACCTCCCTTGCAAGCCATTTCCCACAAATTCATCTGAGGTTCTCCCGATGCCAATGGGGTCAAAACCGGATTAGCACCTGTTAAAGTATCGGCAACCGTCTGTGCAGCTGCCAGTAAAGTCAATGTCATCATAATCAGCGAAGGCAATTTTTATATTCTTCAATCGTTTTCTGCAATCCCAAATAAAGCGCATCACATATCAGCGCGTGACCGATAGAAACTTCATCCAGCCAAGGTATATTATCATGGAAATACTTCAAGTTCTGAAGGTTTAAATCATGTCCGGCATTCAGTCCCATACCTAATCTGCGAACCACGCCGGCTGCCTGAACAAACGGAGCAATGGCCTGTTCCGGGCTTTCCGGATAAAGTGCCGCATAAGGTTCGGTATACAGTTCCACGCGGTCGGCTCCCGTCTTTGCTGCATACTCTATCATTTCCACATCCGTTCCCACAAAAATAGAAGTACGGATGCCTGCTGTACCAAATGTATCCATCAAATCGGTCAGAAAAGAAAAATGGGTTTTGGTATCCCATCCGGCGTTCGACGTTATCTGATTCGGAGCATCAGGAACCAAAGTTACTTGATGTGGACGAACCCGCAATACCAAGTCAATAAACTCTTTTGAAGGATAGCCTTCAATATTAAACTCGGTCTTTACCTGCGGACGAAGCGCATAAACATCGGCATAGCGTATATGGCGTTCATCCGGACGCGGATGAACCGTTATTCCCTCAGCCCCATAAGCTTCACAGTCTTTCGCTACTTGCTCTACATCCGGATTGTTTCCTCCACGAGCGTTACGCAAGGTTGCTATCTTGTTTATATTAACACTTAATTTGGTCATATTGTTTGTATGTTTTTTGTTATCTTTGTTCCCCGAAGATAGGATGCGGCTCGGCAGTACTTTCGCTCAAAAGTAAACTTTTGGCTCGGTTTTACACTCGCCTTTCCCTATCTTTGCACCAACAACTTGCAAAGTTAACAGGATTTGTGATAAACCTGTTATGATTATCCTTAAAAAGATTGATAAAATATGCAACAAATCATGAGATTCGCCCTCTTCGGCAATACTTTTCAGGAACATAAATCAGCGCATGTAACCCACTTGCTGGATATCCTGCGCCGTAAAGAAGCACAAATCTGCATACATAGCGAGTTCTATCACTTCTTACAGAACCACACAAAAGCCGATTTGACAAACTTAGAAGTATTTGAAGGAAACCAGTTTCATGCAGACATGGCATTAAGCATCGGCGGCGACGGAACTTTCCTGAAAGCAGCAAGTTATGTAGGCGATAAAGAAATTCCTATTTTAGGAATCAACACCGGACGGTTAGGCTTTCTGGCTGACATATCACCAGACCAGATGGAAGAGGCTTTCAATGAAATTTATCAGGGAATGTATCTGGCAGAACCCCGACGGGTATTAAAGCTGACCTGTAACGGACAGGTCTTGAAAGGGAATCCTTACGGACTGAATGAAATAGCAATCCTCAAGCGTGACAGTTCGTCGATGATTACCATCCACGCCTATATCAACGGAGAACTGCTGAATGTGTATCAAGCCGACGGACTGATTATAACCACTCCCACCGGCTCTACCGGATATTCGCTGAGTGTAGGAGGTCCGATTCTCGTTCCTCAGAGCGGAACCATCGGACTGACAGCCGTTGCTCCTCACAGCCTCAACGTTCGTCCGATAGTGATTCGCGATGACTGGGAAATAACCCTTGATGTGGAAAGCCGAAGCCATAACTTCCTCGTGGCTATCGACGGGCGCAGCGAAACGTGCCGCGAAGGAACCCGGCTCACCATTCGCCGAGCCGATTATCATATCCGCATCGTAAAACGCTGTCATCATTCTTTTTTCAACACCCTGCGCGAGAAGATGATGTGGGGCATTGACAGCCGAGGATAAAAATGCTTTGTCATCAGCTTCAAAACGCCCTGACGCTTAAATAAAAACGCCTAATCATTTTGAGTGAAATGATTAGGCGTTTTTATTACTCACTGAAAGAGTCCTTTCCATGTGGTTTAAAGCCGCTTTAAAGCCAGTTTGATAACCTGTTCTACTGCAGCCGAAGGCTCTTCCTTCAATATAGCCGAAACCACTTTTTGAGAAGGAGCCGGAGCAAAGCCCAACATAGTCAGTGCAGCGATAGCTTCTTCATGCACCTCGGAATGTATAGTCATTGCTGGCATTGGCGAGTCTACCGATGTATCGCCACCCATTAAAGCAATCTTATCTTTCAGTTCAACAATGATACGCTGAGCAGTCTTCAGCCCTATACCCTTTACTGTTTTCAGTAATTTTTCGTTTCCACTGCTTATCACGTTGCAAAGTTCGGAAGGCGATAGAGCCGAAAGAATCATACGGGCTGTATTTCCCCCTATACCCGAAACAGTTATCAACATCAAAAACAATTCGCGCTCCTGCTTGGTAGCAAAACCGTAAAGCACATAGGCATCTTCACGAATCGCCTCATAGATAAACAGCTTTACTTCTTTCTTCCCCTGAATGGCTGAATAGGTATTCAACGATACATTGATTCCATAGCCCACCCCGTTACAGTCAACAACAGCCATGGCGGGCGTAATTTCCGCAAGTTCTCCTTTTATGTATTCAATCATATTTTTATAACAGATTCTAATTTGAACAGCAAAAATAGCCATAACAAAGTTATAAATTGTAACTTCAGCAAGTTTTCTTTTAAATTACCGACAAATCTTCTTGTTTGGAATCATTCTAATTCTGTATTTTTGCAACATCACAGTAAACGAAGTATCAAACTAAACAATAAAAGGAGAAATTATGAAAAAGATTAGAGCAGCCGTAGTAGGTTACGGAAATATCGGAAAATTTGCACTCGAAGCACTTGAAGCTGCCCCCGATTTTGAGGTGGCAGGTATTGTACGCCGCAGCGGAGCTGAAAACAAACCGGCTGAGCTTGCCGACTACCCTGTGGTAAAAGATATCAAGGAACTGGAAAACGTGGATGTAGCCATCCTTGCCACTCCTACCCGCAGTGTAGAACAGTATGCAAAAGAAATTCTGGCACTGGGTATCAATACGGTTGACAGCTTTGACATTCATACACAGATAACCAGCCTTCGCCGTTCGCTGAATGAAACCGCACAAGCCCACAATGCTGTTGCAGTCATTTCTGCCGGATGGGACCCGGGAAGCGACTCAGTAGTACGTACCCTGCTGCAAGCCATTGCTCCCAAAGGCATCACTTATACCAATTTCGGTCCGGGACGCAGCATGGGACACTCAGTGGCTGTACGTGCCATTGCCGGAGTGAAAGATGCACTGTCAATGACGATTCCCGTAGGCACAGGCATTCACCGCCGCATGGTTTACGTAGAATTAGAAGAAGGTGCCGACTTCAAGACGGTAGAAGCTGCTATCAAGGCTGATCCTTATTTTGTGAACGACGAAACTCACGTAATCCAGGTTCCTTGTGTAGACGACTTGAATGATGTGGGACACGGCGTAAACCTTGTACGCAAAGGAGTATCCGGAAAAACACATAACCAGTTATTCGAATTCGACATGAAGATTAACAACCCGGCTCTTACCGCACAGGTATTGGTATGCGCAGCACGTGCTTCCATGCGCCAGAATCCGGGATGTTACACCCTGATTGAAGTGCCTGTAATCGACTTGCTGGAAGGCGACCGCGAAGAACTGATTGCCCATCTGGTTTAATATCATAGCCATACAGGTAAAAACAGAAAGACACACATCTGCTCTATGCAGCGTGTGATTTACCAAAGGTTTTCTTTTGAAAGAAAACCTTTTTTTTGTTACTTTGCGCACCAAGCGCAGGCATACCCAAGCATTCATTCTTAAAATAATCTGCGTTTCAAGAATAAGAAAAAACCTAAAACTGAAAGAAATGACTTTAGCAAGTATCGTATGGAATGTTGACCCTGTATTAATTCACTTAGGGCCACTTGAAATCCGCTGGTACGGACTGATGTGGGGATTGGGATTTATCCTCGCTTATGAAATTGTATCCCGCCTGTTTAAAAAAGAAGGCTATCCGGAAAACTGGGCAGACAAGCTTTTTATCTATTGCATACTAAGCAGTGTAATCGGAGCCCGCTTAGGACATTGCCTGTTTTATGA
>URDR01000030.1 GCA_900546645.1 uncultured Bacteroides sp.
CACGCCTTAGAAGGGCGTTGCTCTATCCAGCTGAGCTACGGAACCATCCTTAATTTTGCGGTGCAAAGGTATTACTTTCTTTTGGATTATACAAATTTATAGGATTCTTTTTTTATTGACAACTGCAAGAAAATTACCCGGCCGACAACAAAAAGAGACGCTAAGCAACAGATTATGCGATTTTCCCACCCTGCGCCAGCGTCCCTTTCCGAATTATTTACAAGGTGTTACACCGGTCTTTTCAAAATCCGGCTACACCCTTCCTCCGTTATTTCAATCCTCGGTTATCAAGCAACGGATCAATGCTCGGTTTGCGTCCGCGGAAGTTTTCATACATCACCATTCCTTCATCGATTCCGCCCGGAGCCAATACATAAGTACGGAACTTCGCAGCTACCTCTTTATTAAACAGGTCGCCGGTTTCCTTGAAGGCCTGGAAAGCATCGCAGTCGAGTACTTCTGCCCATACATAGCTGTAATAACCTGCCGTATAGCCTCCTTCCATCGTATGCGAGAAGTAAGTAGAACGGTAACGAGGAGGAATCTGACGCAGCAGTTTGCGGTCTGTCATTGCTTTTGCCTCAAATTTCTCTACATCGAAACCGGCAGGCATTTCTTTCAGCACATGGTAATCCATATCAAGTAAAGAAGCAGCCAGGTATTCAGCCGTAGCAAATCCCTGTCCGTATTTTCCGCTCTTCACGATTTTATCTACCAGGTTCTGCGGCATCACTTCACCAGTAGCATAATGCTTTGCATACACTTTCAGTACTTCCGGTTCGAAAGTCCAATGCTCCATAATCTGAGAAGGCAATTCAACGAAGTCACGGGGAACACCCGATACACCATAATAATGTACATCGGCAAAGAGCGCATTCAAGGCATGTCCGAATTCATGGAATACCGTGCGAGCCTCATCTGCATTCAGCAAAGCCGGCTGACCTTCTACTGGTTTGCTGAAATTAAACACTGTAGTCACTACCGGAGCTACACGCTTGCCGTCTTTATAAGTCTGGTCACGGTATCCGCCACACCAGGCACCTCCACTCTTTTCCGGACGGGTAAAGAAGTCCATATACAACACGCCCAAAGAGGTACCATCTTGCTCCTTACACTCAAACACCTGTGCGTCGGGGTCAGGAAGCGGCATATCTTTCAGTTCGGTAAAGGTGATACCATATAATTTATTAGCCACATAAAAGGCTCCTTCACGCACGTGGTTCAGCTCCAGGTACGGACGCACTTCATTTTCATCGAAATGGAATTTGGCTTTTTTCGCTTTTTCAAAGTAATAACGCCAGTCCCAGCCTTCTACATCAAAGTTTCCGCCTTCCTTTTTCACTTCGGCACGGATATCCACCAGTTCCTCCTGTGCCTTTTTCAAAGCCGGAGTCCAGATCTGATTCAGCAAGTCGTACACATTGTTCTCATTCTTCGCCATGTTTTCTTCCAGCACATAGGCAGCATAATCTTCATAGCCCAACAATTTCGCTTTTTCCAGGCGGACAGCAACCAGTTTCTTGATAACCTCTTTGTTATCATTTGCATTGCCGTTATTTCCACGGTTAATGTAAGCCTTGAAAATCTGTTCACGCAGCGAGCGATTATCGGCATACTGCAAGAAAGGCATTACCGAAGGATTATGCAAGGTGAACACCCACTTTCCGTCCATACCTTCTTCTTTTGCCGTAGCCGCAGCAACTGCCACCAGTCCCTCGGGCAGTCCGGCCAGGTCTTCCTTCTTATCCACCACCAACTTGAACGCATTGGTTTCTTTCAGCAGATTCTGTCCGAAAGTAAGCTGCAAGGTAGCAATCTGCTCATTCAACTTCCGCAGCTGTTCCTGCTTCTCGGCATCCAGTCCGGAGCCCGAACGGATAAACCCCTTATAGGTGTTTTCAAGCAGTTTAGCCTGCTCTTTGTCCAAGTTCAGTTGCTCCCGGTTATCATACACAGCCTTCACCCGTGCAAACAACTCTGGATTCATATTGATATCATCCGAATGTTTTGACAGCAACGGATACAGTTCCTGTTCCAAGGCCTGAATGGTATCATTCGTATTCACACTTGACTGCCCGCTGAAAGCATAAAGCACCTTCGTAAGCAGAGCTCCGCTCCGGTCGAGCGCAGCAATGGTATTTTCAAAATTGGCTTCCTCCTGATTATTTATAATTGCCTGGATTTCGGCCATCTGTTCTTCCATTCCTTTGAGCAAAGCAGGTTTATAATGCGATGCATGAATCTGCTCGAAAGGAGGAACTCCGAACGGAGTGGCATACTCGGTAAAGAAAGGATTCATCATTTCCTCTCCACCATTCTTTGAAGAGCTGCAAGCCCCTAAAACAACTGCCAGTCCGGCAGCCAAGAGTGTCTTTTTCATCGGTCTAAACTAAAATTAAATGTTTTAACAACAAAGGTACAGACTTATTGCAAACGGCGTGAGTTTTTTATCTTTTTTAAGAATTTGTTTTGGATTTTCTTGTTGATAGTTCAAACAAAAATCATCAGGAAAAACGACGCGGATACCGGAAAAGGATGGCAAACAAAGCCATACCTCCCAAGAGCATCGGATAATAAAGGTAACCGATAATGCTGATCGGAGAGAGCCCTGCCAGTTCGGAGGCAATCAGCAGCTGAGCTCCGTAAGGAATGAGTCCCTGCACCACACACGAAAAGGTATCCAAGATACTTGCACTTTTGCGGCGGTCTACCCGGTACTGTTCAGCAATGTTCGCAGCCAGCGGACCTACCGTTATAATTGCGATGGTATTATTTGCGGTACACACATTAGCAAGACTGACCAAGGCAGCAATGCTCAGCTCGGCACCACGCTTACCTCCCACCCGCTTGGTGAGACTATGAAGAATGTAATCCACCCCTCCGTTAAAGCGAATCAGCTCCAGCATCCCTCCAGCCATCAGGGTAATGATAATCAGCTCGCCCATCCCCACAATACCGGTTCCCATAGAGCCGAACCAGCCGAAGAAGTCGAAATTGCCATACAGCATTCCGATTACTCCGGTAGAAAGAATACCGAGCAGTAACACCAGCACCACGTTCACACCGGAAATCGCCGTTCCAAGCACCACAATATATGGGAGCACCTTTCCCCACTCTACGGTCTGCACTTCTTGAGCTACCTCGATCTGCATACCACAGAAAATATAATAAGCCAGCACCAGCAGCGCTGCCGGAAGAGCAATCATGAAATTCACACGGAACTTGTCACGCATGACGCAACCCTGGGTACGGGTTGATGCAATGGTGGTATCGGAAATAAACGAAAGATTATCGCCGAAGAAAGCGCCTCCCACCACTACAGCCGTCATGAAAGGCAGGCTGACATCGGTTTTCGAGGCAATACCGGCAGCCACGGGCACAAGGGTAACAATGGTCCCCACCGAGGTTCCTACCGACAGCGAAATGAAGCAGGAAGCCAGAAAGATTCCTGCCAGCAACAGGTTGTCGGGCAATAACTGCATGGCGAGGTTAACGGTCGCGGTAATTGCCCCCATCGCCTCAGCCGACTTGGCAAAAGCTCCGGCAAGGATAAAAATCCAAATCATCAGCATGATGTTCTTGTTGGCTGCTCCCGATGAATATTGCAAGATGCGGTCGTTCAAGCTTAATCCCTTGGTAATAGCCACCGCATAAATTGACGAAACCATGAAAGCCACCGTGATAGGTACTTTATAGAAATCGTTCACCAGGATAGAAGTTACCAGATAAAGGCAGAGAAAAACCACCAGAGGAGTCAGTGCCCACGCACTGGGCTTGTTTACAATAGGAGTCAGCTTGTTCAAGTTCATATAGTTTTTGTCACCGTTGTTTGTTTCGGGCTGCAAAGATACAATAAAATTTTCATCTGTCCACATGAATTGCAGCAAACTAGCAGATACAGATCGGCTGAAAGGTATTACAAGCCAAAGCAAAAACAGGATGTTATCATTCAGATTCTCCAATTAAATACTTACATTTGCAGAAAAGAATCATTCATGAAGCCATACATATACCATGTTATTGCAATCTGCTTTGCTTTAACTATGACTGGATGTAGCAGCAGACAGCAGCAAATCAAGCAAACTATCCAATTACAGCAAGCAGAAGAACTGATGTTTAACTCGCCCGACAGCGCACTTCGCCTGTTGGAAACCATGCAGCAGCCCTCTACATGGGAAGATAAGGCCAATTATGCTCTGTGGTGTCTGCTTACCACACAAGCCAAAGTCAAAGAGCTGAAAACTATCACTTCCGACTCGCTGATACGAACAGCATACATATATTATAAGCCGACGGGGTACATCCGGCGGAAAGCCATGGCGGCATTATACATGGGAGAAGTATATTACGGTTTAGGAAAAACCGATGAAGCCTTAAAGTTTTATTTGGAGGCAAAAGACGAAGTAGAAAAGACGGATGACTATCAGACCGGTTACCTGATTATGTCTGCACTGGGCAAACTCTATCTATACCGCGGTCTGGCAAGCTATGCGCAAGAGGCCTGCATCCAAGCCTACGATTATGCTGTAAAAGATGACAACAAACGCTACCAAGCAGCGTCTTTACAGTTTCTAGCCCGAAGCTATTGCATTTCGAACCAGCTTCCCAAGGCAATAGAGACCTATCGGCAATGCAGTGAAATAGTCAGAAAATTGGGAACAGCGTACCAAGACTACTATTATACCATCCTGTCGGAAATCGCTTTGGTTTATAAAAACAGCGGAGAGTTTGAAAAGTCACAAAGCCTACTAAAGTCTTTTCCCGAAGCTTTCCGGCCTACCTCACTCATAGGTCACAACTATTTACATCAAGAGCAATATGACTCTGCCTATCTTTATCTAAACAAAGCCCTGAAAAAAAGAAATACTGCTTATCAAAAAGCGTCTCTGTATAAAGCTCTCTACAAATTAGCAAACAGACCGGAATACAGCCGGAATTTAACCCTTTTCTGCGACTCTCTGATTTATTACAACGACTCCATCATGGAGTTAGATAAAGGAAAAGCAATTATAGCCTATAAAGAAAAATATGACAAGGAACAGCTCCTTTCCGAAAAGCGGCAACTGGAACTGGAAAGAACCATATGGGGAATGCTGTCCGTAATAGCTGTATTGCTTTTAATCCTCTTTTCAATCTATACTTATTTGCGAAAAAAAACAGCAGCACGCCGCAAGGAAGAAGAGCTGACTGCTCTTGCCATCCAGCTCCATCAAAAAGAATTGGAAGCCAATCGGTATGCATCTTACCTTGCCGAACTTCAACAACAGCTAGAGAACAGCAATAAAAAAGAAGAACAATATGCAGAGCAACTCGACTTGCTTAATCAACTGAGAAAAGAAAACGAGCTGTTGGAAACAGAAAAAACAGCATTGCAGCAAAAGATAGCCTCGTATCCAGCAACATCACATACACAATCGAGCGTAAAAATGCTGTCCGACCGGCTCTATCATGCAGAGGAGAGGGAAAAAGAACTATGTACGCTATTACTGGCACAAATACCTCTGCTGAACAGACTTCACTCCCACCCGACATACCTGAACGAACAAGAAATGAATGCACTCTGCAGACTAACTGACGATATTTTCCAAAACTTCACTTCCCGTCTGATGAAAGATGTGCCCACACTGAGCGAGCACGAAGTGATACTCTGCAGCCTGATTAAACTCTGTTTTTCCATTTCCGAGATAGCGACATTCCTAAATATTGTCCCCACTTCGGTTTCCAGAAGCAAACTCCGCATCAAGAACAAAATCTATGCGGAACTCAATGAGAACCCCAAAGAAAAAAGCCTTGATATTTGGCTGTGGGAATACTAATGCCATAGGCTGTCTATATGGCAGCCTATTCTTTCCCTACATACTTCATTAATTTACAACTTGTTAAACCAATCACGCCCACTCCATTTGTCTATCTGAAATCTATATCGATTTTATGCGAGCAATCACGCAAACAGTTACTTTTGCATTTGAAAAATCAAACAAAAAGCAACTGTTTTATGAGAAAACTATTCATCTTATTATGTTTATTTGCCTTACACTGCCTTTTTTCAGAGCTTATAGCTCAACAAGTAAATCATCTATTAATCGCTAAAGTAAAAAATGAATCCGACTCACTCCCAATCCCTTATGCAAATGTTATCTTACTAGACGGAGATTCACTTTTAATCAAGGGTACTTTAACTGATGAAAGCGGAAATTTCAAAATTGACAATTCTGATTTAAAAGGTAAGCAAATAAGTGTCAGCTTTCTTGGCTATGAACCGGCATATATATCTGTTACGCATATTCCCAAAAACATCTATCTAAAACCCACTGCCATAAATCTTCAAGAAGTACATATTACCGGACACCGACAATATGTAAAAACTTTACCAGACAGATTAATGATTTCGATGGAAAGCAATCCCATAGCCCAATTAGGTACTGCCCATGATGCACTCAAACAAATGCCTATGATAGACGGTAGCAGTGGGGGTATTCAGGTTATCGGAAGAGGAACACCTGAAATTTACATCAACAATAGAATGGTAAGGAACCAAGAGGAACTAAAACGTTTGTCATCTAATGACATTAAAGACATTCAGATAATAACCCATCCGGATTCTCAATACGGAGGAAATGTTACTTCTGTTATACTGATTCGCACCCGAAGGCATATAGAAGGATTAAGCGGAACAATATATGCACAAGTGCAACGCACCGAAGTTACTTCAAGAAATACATCTGCTGATTTCAATTACAGCTTCAAAAATGGCCTTACGCTATTTGGAGGAATAAATTATGCCAATAACGCTTTCAGCCAAAAACGAGAATACCACGAGTTATTCAATGGAAACAAACTACATACGGATTCATATCAAAAAGCAAAAGCACGGACCAATCAGTGGAATGCAAATACAGGAATTCTATTCGACTACGAAGAGAACTCTATCGGATTACGCTATGAAATCGAAAAAGAGCCTAATTCAAAATTTCATTCAAACGGAGAAGAATTTACCAATGCCTCTACTCATCAGAATATGTTATCCGACTATCAGTCGAACAGCGACTCCTACAATCATCACTTTAATGCATATCTCTCCAAAAAAATGAATGATGAAGCAACAATACAAGTAGATGCTGATTACATATTCGGCAATAATACATCTATAGGAAATCTACAAGAAAGTTCTAGCAGTTCCAAAGTATCGTTTGTTACAACGGAAAATAAAAACGACTATAAATTAGCTGCAGTAAGAGGCAATATCAATCTTCCTTTATGGGAAGGGACTTTCAACGGAGGCATACACTATTCATTTACCCGAAACAAACAGAATTTTCAGACCGCTTATGAAGGTGAAACACCAAATTTGCAACCGAGTAATGATAAGGAAACACAACATCTATGTGCGGTTTATTTATCATATGAACATTCCATCAGCAATAATTGGAAAACAGGAGGTGGTCTGCGTTATGAAATGACAAATTTTACCTATTTTTCTAATGAGAATAAAGTAGATATGCAATCAAGAGTCTACAAAGACTGGCTTCCAGAATTACACGTTAACTGGCAAAAAAACTCTTCATCGGTTGGTCTTTCCTATCAAGCCAAAGTAAGTAGACCCAATTATTCATTGCTAAATACAAACTATGCATATGTTTCACATACCTTGTGGGAAACCGGAAATCCAATGATTCAGTCCTCATTAACCCACGATCTATCACTTAATTTAAGTTGGAAACAATGGATAATGAACATATCTTACCTCCGTCGGCTGCGTTCTATACAATCGGTTTATACATATCAGAAAGATTTAGAAATAAATGTGCGTGCAGACCAAAACCTCCCAAGCTACAATGCCTGGCAAATAACTCTCTATAAAGACTTTAATATAGGAATATGGCATCCGTCTGTTCAAGGGCTTCTTGCTTTGCAAGATTTGAAGTATGGTGTACATGAAAAACAGAAATACAATAAGCCCTTGGGACGAATCATCGTAAATAATCGTTTCGATTTGCCCGCTGCTATTCACCTGTACCTGTCTGGTATATGGCTCAGCAAAGGACATGACGGGTTATATTATTCACATGGTGGAGGAATGTTGAATCTGATATGCAGCAAAAACTTCGGGAGATGGGATTTAAACCTTTCCGCATCCGATTTCATTAACACTTGGAGACAGAAAAACAGCGTTCATACGAATGGTGTAGCCTATGATTACAACATCAAAGGAGCATCACGTGGAATCTCTATTTCTGTAAGCTACCGCTTTAATAAAGCAAAACACAGCTATAAAGGTAACTCAGTAACAATAGAAGAATTAAACAGATTAAAATGATGAAGTATCATCCATTTCCTTTTTTTAATCAGCATGATAGCAGGTATACAAGTAAAGCCGCCTGAAATAAATAAAAGAGCAGAAGCAGAAGCAACCGAAAGATTGCCCTGTCTCTGCTCTTCTTATTGCCTTTCCTTTAAAAAGTAATAGCCACAAACAGCCTCTACTTCTTTTTCCTGCTCATCAGGATGGAAAAGAAAATGGTACATCCCAATGAGAGTACAGCAGCCCACCACCATGCCATGTATTGCTCTGCCAAAAGCAGAACCAAAACGAAAAGCCATCCATCGATTCCATTCCATAGTTTGGGATGCGCATTGAAATAAGCGCGGAGCCGCTTGTGAAACAAACCGATAACTTCCAGAAGTAAGAGCAGCAGCGTTACTACCCACAACAGCCACAGCCTGGATGGATTTAAATCAATCATAAGCTCCTCCTTTCTTTTATTGGTTTTATCTCTTTCTGCTTGATTCTTCGCTGAAGATACAAATTCTTCGCTGAAAAAGATGCAAATAAATGGTTAAAGCGTTGCAATGCCGCTTCCGAACCACAGAAACGGTTTTACAACGCTTTATTTTTTCGATGCAGCATTTAATACAAATGTTCGTCGCGCTTGATTTCTTCTTCAGTAATCGGTTTGCGATCGATGGCACGCCATGCGTACACAATGTAAGCCAGCACAAAAGGAACAAGCACAGACACGTAAGCCATGGTCTGCAAGGTAAACAGGCTGGAACAGCTGTTGGATAGAGTCAGCGAACTCTGCAAGTCGGCTGTAGAAGGGTAATATGCGGTGTGGTTATAACCCACGGTGAGCAGCAATGCCAATACCGTCAATACCGTGCCGACTCCGGCAAACCAGATACCGCGTGTATAAGTCTTGCAGAAAATGCTCTTGCCCAGTCCGAACAATACACCTACCACACCCATCAGGAACAACACCAGCAGATAAGGCATGGCAATCAGGTTATTGAAATACTTGAACGGCTCCATTGCGATTTCACCGGTTTCGGGCTGTACCGCAAAGCCGTCTTTCAACAAGACATGAGCCACGAAAGCCAAAAAGAGCAGCAGGAAAGGGATTCCGTCGACAACCAACTGGCGACGGCAACGCTGCACTAACGATTCACTGCGGATGTTATTGATGAAGTAGAGTGTACCTAACAGGCGCGACAAGAAAAAGACTGCAAATCCCAGCAGCAAATTGGTGGGGTGAGCCAACGCATCGAGTCCGTGCCAGCCATTCGCCCACTGACTGATTACCGGCATCAGTTCATCGGTCAGATTTCCTTTGCTCACCAGGAACTCTGATCCATTGAAGAAGGTAGCAACTGCCACTCCGAGCAACACCGGACCCACCAGTCCGTTCAATACCAGAAAGTATTGGTAGGTACGTTTGCCCAACAGGTTTCCAAGTTTCGACTGGAACTCATACGATACCGCCTGCAGCACAAAAGTAAACAGAATAATCATCCACAACCAGTAAGCTCCGCCAAAGCTGGTGCTGTAAAATAACGGGAAGGAAGCAAAGAAAGCTCCTCCAAAGGTTACCAGTGTGGTAAAAGTGAATTCCCATTTCCGGCCGGTAGAGTTTACCAACATGGTCCGTTCGTCTTCGGTGCGTCCCAGACGGAATAGCAACGAGTTTCCTCCTTGCACAAATAGCAAAAATACCAGCAGGGCTCCCAGTAAAGAAACCAGAAACCACCAGTAATGCTGTAAGAATATATAAGTTGAATCCATTTGTTTAAATTATTAAGTTTGAGTTGTTACGTTTCTTAGTTTCTCATTCATTACTCTTCTACCCCTTTGCGGATGGCTTTCAGCATGATGCCGATTTCAGCGATCAGCAATACGGTAAACATCACAAGGAAGATAAAGAAGGTAGTCTGTACCGAACCGGTTTCCAATTTAGATACAGCAGCATTCACCGGAAGCATATCCTGAATGGTCCATGGCTGACGTCCCATCTCAGCAACCACCCATCCTGCCTGACTGGCAAGGTAAGCCAAAGGAATGCTCCAAAGTGCCACATAGTGCAACCAGTTAACCTCAGCAAGTCGCTTCTTCCAACCTAAAACCAGAATCAAAATGAAGAAGAAAATAAAATACACTCCTAAGCCAACCATTACACGGAACGACCAGAACATCAGCCCCACATGCGGAACAAGAGTGGCAGGATCTTTAATGTATCCGTAACCGAAATAAGGCATATTTTCATCCAGCACATTCCGGGAAGCCTCCATGCGGGCTGTATCGCCCTCTTGTTTAGCCAGACGGAAATCGGCTAAGGCAGCAATGGCTTTCCGTCCGCGCTCCATCTTTTCTTCTGCCGAAAGAGCCTTGGAGCCATCGGGCAGCGTATAGCCTCCGTTGAGCAAGTCATGAATGCCCGGCACGTAACCTGATGCCTCACGGGTTGCCAGGAAGGAAAGCATTTCGGGAATCTTAACCGGACCCACCACCGTGAGAGGCTGATGCGTTCCACCGTCATAAAGTCCTTCCATTGCAGCCAGTTTCATGGGTTGCACCTGAGCCACCCGATAAGCTGAGGTGTCGCCTGTAGCCGCTGTAACCAAGGCAGCAAACAGTCCCACACAAGCAGCCACGCGCATACTTGCCAGCGCAAATTCCTTTTCACGCTTGCGAATCAGATACCAGGCACTCACTCCTACTACAAAGACAGCCCCCAGCACCCAACAGCTTAATACCGTATGGAAAAACTTATTGACAGCTACCGGCGAGAATGCCACAGCCATGAAGTCAACCATTTCATTACGCATGGTTTCCGGATTGAACTCCATGCCTACCGGATATTGCATCCACGAATTAGCTACCAGAATCCACCAAGCCGAAATGGTAGCTCCCAAGCCCGTAAGCCAGGTAGAAGCCAAGTGGAAGCGTTTGCTCACCTTATCCCATCCAAAAAACATGACAGCCACAAAGGTAGCTTCCATGAAGAATGCAAGGATGCCTTCAATGGCCAGCGGGGCACCAAATATATCACCCACAAACCATGAATAATTACTCCAGTTCGTTCCAAACTGGAATTCCAGAATCAGCCCGGTTGCCACACCGATGGCAAAGTTAATACCGAATAACTTCATCCAGAATTTTGCCGTCCGCTTCCAAAACGGATTACCGGAGGCTACATATAAACTCTCCATTATTGCCATCACTACAGCCAGTCCCAATGTGAGGGGGACAAACAGCCAGTGATAAATCGCAGTCAAGGCAAACTGAGCCCGCGACCAGTCAATCATCGAGGTGTCGATTGTTTCTACCATAAGTTTTTAGTTCTTTTTAAGGTTATACATCATTTTAATTTTTTATCACTTCCCCGCTAAATCAGTCGGTATGCTGATTTCCTCCGGCAACCCGGTCTATCAGTTCCGTTCCCACATAATCTTGCTTCTCTTCCGTACTCTTGCCTTTCAAGAAGGAGGGGAAAAAGAAGAGTTTCAGTATAAAGAACATCACAAACAGTTTAATCAAGATGATGGCCCAGAGTGTACGTCCCAAAGTCATCTCACGAAAACCGTCATAATAGAACCGATAAATGCTAATAATACTCTTTTTAATCATATCTATTTTTATAATGATTACAAAGAAAGCTATTTATCGGGAAAAAACAAGGGTTCATCCTTATAAATTACGCAAAAATCTATCGCTTTTGTTTCAGCATACTCCCAACAGATTGGCAGCAGCCCTAACAGAAAAGGTTCTCTGCCTCCGTATACCGCTAAAAAAGCGACACTCCTTTTATTATATAGCAGACAAGAAGTGCTAAATTATGTCAACGAACATGTCATTTAATTTGGTTTTAAAAAACAACTTGTTTTTGATTGCACAAATCAAACTTTTCTGTGCTTAAACTTGCTTGGAACAGATTTAAAATCTATATTTGTGGCATAGAAAAGAAGTTGTGAAACTTCTCAGATAAAAATAGTTTAGTTAAGTCTAGTTTAGTTTTTGTGTTGTGGTACTCCTGCTGAAAGCGTTCATTGGGAGTACCTTACTTTTTATAACGCACTCAACTTGAAAGTTAAAATACAGCCGGGTCACAGAAAGCGATGAATGCTTATCTATGACCCGGACTTATCTAAAGAACTGATTCCGCAGTCCTTATCCAACTGATAAAAACAAATTAGTATGCTACATTTTTCATCTTGTAGCGGTCGCCGGTTTTCTTAACCATTTCTTTCAAGAAATCTTCCGGATATCCGGGACGGGTAAGCGGAGCCGAATTTCCTTCTTTCGGGCGAACCAGCTTGCCGTCTTTTACTTTTTTCACAGCTCCGTCATTGTAACGTACAATCAAGAACTCAGCCAGTCTCTTCCAGCAATCTACTGCGGTCTGCGCACTCATCGACGTATAATCTGTCAAGAAATCCTTCGCTTTCTGTGGGTCATCTTGATAGAGCTTCATAGCTGCACTTTCAATACCTTCCTGTGCATGGGCATACATATCTTCCAGATCGTTTTGCACCGTACGCATATCATTTATCATCAGCGAATAGCGCGGGCGAATCATGTCGGCTACCCAGTTATAAATCCAGAAGGCAGAATCCCAAGAGAAAGTGACACAGTCGCCGTTTCCTTCTGCATATGACGCAGGTACACGGTCGGTATTGCAATATACCGGAGTAAACACGGTCATATTTGCATCATCCAGTCCGAACCACAACACTCCGCCGATGGCATCGGGCATAGAAGAACGCATTTGTGAGACAAAGACAAATGCACTTTGCTGAGTAGAGATAGGGCGTTCATTAAAGTATTCTTCTCCATCGACTTTAAACGTAAGCGGAGAAAGACGGTAAGGCATCTTAAACGCACCGGCACCGCAATCTTTTGTAATATCAAGCGGAGTTCCTTCGTAATGATCACGCATAGCATGCTGCATATCGCGCACAGAGAGCTTGCGGTCGGGCTTTACATAAAGCGGCATCGGCTCGGTACTTTCGCCCTGAACATACGACAGGTAAGCCTGTCCTGTGGCTTTGCTGAACATGTTATAGAAACTCCATACACGGGCTTCACAGAAACGCACATTGCCGAAATCCAGCGGACAATAGGCATCAGCAAAGCTGAACTCTGTGTTCTTTCCTGAAAAATATCCCTTCTCACGGGCGAACGAAATCACATCGGGTGAATAAAGGCAGTTTTCCTTGTCGCTCATATCAAACTTGTGGATACGGCTCTGGTTAGCATGGGCTGCAATACAGTCATCGGGGATACGGACTGCTACCCATACGGCTCCTTTGATTCCGGGACCTTTGCCGATCATCTCCATAATCCATGCCTCATTGGGGTCGGCTATAGAGAACGATTCGCCACTGCTGTAATATCCGTATTCTTTTACCAAGTCGGTCATTACCTTAATGGCTTCTTTCGCTGTACGTGAACGCTGTAAGGCTACATAAATCAAGCTTCCATAATCCATGATTCCTGTGGTATCAACCAGCTCCGGACGTCCGCCGAAAGTGGTTTCACCGATAGTCACCTGAAATTCATTCATGTTTCCTATCACATTATAGGTCTGTCTGGCTTCTTTGATTTGACCTAAATATTTGCCGGTATCCCACTCGTGGATATCGCGCATCGTTCCTGCCGGATGTTCGGCTGCGGGATAGTGACATAAAAAGCCGAAAAGGCCATATGAGTCGGCTGAATAAGAGACCATAACCGAACCGTCGGCTGAAGCTTTCTTTCCCACAATGAAGTTGGTACAAGCCCAACTGTTTGCTACAAATGCTGTCAGAAGCATGACAGCTGCCATTAGTTTTTTCTTCATACGTTATTTTTTGAGTTTTTAAGTTTATAAGTTTTGAGTTACTACCTTAGAGCCTATAAGTTAAAACCGGTAGGTTTCCCGTTTCTCATTACCACAATAATCTGTAACCGTCACCTCTATCCGATGAGGTACCCCCTTCTTCACCTTTTCCGGATCTTGAATAACCAATACACCTTTCTTCAAGCCGAAAAGCACGAAACGTCCGTCAATATATACTTTATATGAGGCTACACCGGTTTCTGCATCACCTATCTTAAAACGGATGTTACGGTTTGCCCGCCAGTTTTTCAATCCTATCGGACTGATACGCGGAGCAAGAGTGTCTACCGCCACGGCAAAAGTTCCGAAATTACGCACCCGGGCTTTAACCCATCCGTGCTCATATTTACCACCCATGGATGCCCTCCGCTTGCCCAGTTTCTGAACAATATAATACTTGCTTGAATCGGCTTCCAAATGATGACGCACTCCTATTGACAAATCACAATAGCTGTGTAAGGGAGTGTTTCCGGCATCCAACACATAATCGGATGACAACGAAGAACTGTCTCCTTTTACTTCGGTAAGCAATTCTACATCCTCATACAGATATCCACGAGGTACAACAAACTCCATACCCGGTTCCTGAATCACATTCGTGCGGTTCCAAGAAAGCATTTTATTACCGGATGGAGCGGAAGGTAACGGAATCTCTTGCCGACGTCCGCGAACCACAAAGCGGCAAATTGACCGATTGCCGAAATTATCCTCCAGCACGTAGCGGAAATGATAGTCTCTTTCTTCATCTATCAGAACGACTCCCCTATCATTCTCAGCCTTCAACAAACGCAGCCGGTTACCGGGAAGAATCAAGGAACGCATAATCAGGCGACGGGTGCGAACCCACTCATCATAATCAGTAAAAGCATTAATCATCCGGTTTTCTTCCGGAAGAACTTTATCGGTCTTACTGCTAAACACTTCAACCGAATCGACATAGAGTATAACCGAATGAACTCCGTAAAAATTAGACGTACCGTCCATATAGTCTTTTGCACTGATACCGGTATAAATCTCTCCCCATGCCGTAACAGGCTGTTGCAATGCTTCGGATGAAAGTAACTTCTTATATGAAGTCCCTTCAATGACTCCCTTGCCTTTTACCGGATAAAAAGCAACTAAGCTGGCGCGTGGTGCCTTCGAATCTTTAAGGTGAGATTTAAAATAAGGCATCGGGTCGATATATTCTCCCGTATCTGTTTTACGCAGTTCCAGATGAAGATGCGGACCGGCTGAAGAACCTTCATTTCCGCTCAAGGCAATCACCTCTCCCCGCTTTACCGGGAACTGGTCCGGCGAGAAAGACAAGTCGCAGACAAAAGTTTCATTTTCATACTGATACTTACGGACCTCTGCCTGTATTTTCCGGGCAAAAGAAACCACATGACCATAAACAGAGGTCAGTCCGTTGGGATGGACCACATAAATGGCCTGTCCATATCCCCCGTGAGATACAGCCACGCGTGCCACATAGCCATCGGCTATACATTTGACAGGCTTACCCGTTACACCTTGAGTCTTAATATCTAATCCGTTATGAAAATGATTCGGGCGAAGCTCCCCGAAGTTCGCGCTTAATAAAAGCGGAAAATCGAAAGGTGAACAAAAATCAAGCGTAGAAGTTTGTTGTGCATTCACTCCCCAAACACTTCCCCAAATAAAGGCTAATATTAGTTTTCGTATCATGTTTTACTATTTATCCGGACAAAGATAATGAAAGGTGAGTGTAGTACCAAGCCAAAAGCTTGCTTTTGAGAGAAGGTATTGCCGAACCGCATCCTATCTTATCCCATTTAAAGATAGCATAATTATCCTTAATTACCTGCTGTTGGGCGGAATATTTTTGCTTATAATTCACAGAAAGTCAACCCGTCTCGCTTCCTGCATGCTGGATGCCTTCGGGCAGGAACCGTAAGAGGCGAAGTCGCCAATCTTGGAAACAATGCGCTGCGAGCCAATATATAGATGTGCTTGGTATAGCGTCCGCCCTGATTAGTAACGCCAATTACATTGCTCACGGAATCGCAAGTACAAGAAAACCGACTAAACGAAAGAACCAGTCAGTACTTCCATGAAAAAACCGCAGTACTCCCGTGAAAGTACTGCAGTACTCTCGCAGAAGTACCGGAGTACTTCCGTGGAAGTACTGAAAGGTTTCTTGGAACTTAAAGCTGGAAAGCTACCCTGAATCGCAGATTTATCTATAAATATTTGGAAAATATACAAAACTATCCGTATCTTTGCACCACTAAACTAAACGAACCCATGCACATATTAACTAAACATACTCCGATTGCTCTATCCCAGCCTTCATCAGAAGTGCATGGTTACCGGATTGTGCATATCCATTGGTTCAGTGGCTTCCTATAAGTTCTTAGAGCCCTCCATCGGCTATCTGCCGATTTTCTTTCAAGGGAACTCCCCAAAAAACTGGAACTCAAAAGACGTATAAATTAAAAAATCAAGAACTCAAGAAACCATGTTTACCATTATCGGAACCATGTTTACAGGTATCGCAATCGGATACCTCTTCAAGAATATTGCCTTTTTACAAAAAACAGAAAAAACCATTTCATGCACCATTGTGCTCCTGCTGTTCATTTTAGGCATTTCAATAGGCTCAAATAAATTAATCATCAGCAACTTGACCACCTTCGGATGGCAAGCGGCCATTCTCGCTTTCTCAGCGACTTGCGGAAGCATTTTTGCTTCATGGATGGTATTAAAGCTGTTTTTTTGCAAAGAAGGAGGTCAGCATGAAGAGTAGTTTAATTGTTTTATGCTTCTTCATAGCAGGCTGCTTATTGGGTATGACCGATTTATTCCCTTCCGACTGGAACAAGAGCAACCTGCCTATGTATGTACTTTACGCATTAATGCTGCAAGTGGGACTGAGCATCGGTTCAAGCAAGAACCTGAAATATATAGTAAAGGAAATCCGCCTTAAATTCTTACTCATTCCCCTTGCAACCATAAGCGGCACCTTGCTGTTTTCAGCATTTGCCAGCCTGCTGCTTGCCCAATGGAGTACTTTCGAGTGCATGGCTGTGGGAAGCGGATTTGCCTACTATTCTTTATCCTCCATATTGATTACCCAATTAAAAGAAGCATCGCTGGGCATCCAGCTCGCTACAGAGCTCGGCACCATCGCTCTGCTGTCGAATATCTTCCGTGAAATGATGGCACTGCTCGGCACTCCGCTGCTGGTGCGCTACTTCGGGAAACTTGCCCCTATCTCGGCGGCAGGTGTCAATTCGATGGATGTAGTGCTTCCACTTATTACACGCTATTCCGGGAAAGACATGCTACCCGTGGCTATTTTTCACGGCATACTCATTGACATGTCTGTACCGTTTTTTGTTTCATTCTTCTGCCAGCTCTGATGAGTCTGGCAGTTTTTTTATTCCACCTTTTGCTGAACAATCAAAAGTTATAATTAAATTTGCAGAAAATAAACTTAAACGAGCATAGCTGAAATAAACTGAATGATAGAAAAGCATATTGTTTTAGAAGATATTGACCCGGTGATATTTTATGGTGTAAATAACGCCAACATACAAATGATAAAAGCCCTGTTTCCCAAGCTACGCATCGTAGCTCGGGGAAATGTCATCAAGGTGATGGGTGACGAAGAGGAGATGTGCGCATTCGAAGAATCAATCATCGCATTAGAGAAACATTGTGCAAAATATAATTCGCTCAATGAGGAAATCATCCTTGACATCGTAAAGGGGAACTCGCCTAAAATAGAAAAGACGGGCGATGCCATCGTGTTCAGTGTGACGGGAAAGCCCATTACCCCACGCAGCGAAAACCAGTTGAAACTGGTCAGAGAATTCGAGAAAAACGACATGCTGTTCGCCATCGGACCCGCCGGTTCAGGAAAAACCTACACAGCCATTGCTCTGGCCGTACGGGCTTTGAAGAATAAAGAAATAAAGAAAATCATACTCAGCCGCCCCGCAGTGGAGGCCGGAGAAAAACTTGGTTTCCTTCCGGGCGACATGAAAGACAAGATTGACCCGTATCTGCAACCGCTCTATGATGCCCTGCAAGACATGATTCCTGCCGCTAAACTGAAAGAATATATGGAACTAAACATCATCCAGATAGCCCCTCTCGCCTTCATGCGCGGACGTACTCTGAATGATGCGGTTGTAATACTCGATGAAGCACAAAATACCACTACCCAACAAATCAAAATGTTTCTCACCCGTATGGGTATGAATACCAAAATGATTGTAACGGGTGATATGACCCAGATAGACCTTCCCTCTTCACAGACCTCCGGACTGGTACAGGCGCTCAAGATTCTGAAAGGTGTAAAAGGTATCAGCTTTATCGAACTGAACAAGAAAGACATCGTGCGTCACAAATTAGTAACCCGAATTGTTGAGGCATACGAGAAGTTCGAAGAAAAGAAATATGACAAAAAGCTGACAAGTGAAACCTAGTCAACCTAAAATTCAAGAACTCAAAAACTTAAAAACTTAAACATATGAGCAAAGCATTAACAAAAACAGACTACAACTTTCCCGGACAGAAAAGTGTATATCACGGTAAAGTACGCGATGTATATAACATCAACGACGAAAAATTAGTGATGGTTGCTACTGACCGTATTTCTGCATTCGATGTGGTTTTACCTGAAGGAATTCCTTACAAAGGACAAATGCTGAATCAAATCGCAGCCAAGTTCTTGGATGCCACTACCGACATCTGCCCTAACTGGAAACTGGTTACTCCAGACCCGATGGTAACCGTAGGTGTGATGTGTCAGGGTTTCCCCGTAGAAATGATCGTACGCGGCTACTTGTGCGGAAGCGCATGGCGTGCTTACAAGAGCGGTGTCCGTGAAATCTGTGGTGTACGTCTTCCTGAAGGCATGCGTGAAAACGAAAAATTCCCTCACCCCATCATCACCCCGACCACAAAAGCTGAAATGGGTCTGCACGATGAAGATATTTCTAAAGAAGAAATTCTGGCTCAGGGCTTGGCTACACCGGAAGAATATGAAATCTTGGAAAAATACACATTGGCTCTGTTTGAACGCGGTACTCAAATCGCAGCAGAACGCGGACTGATTCTGGTTGATACCAAATATGAATTCGGTAAGCACAACGGTGAAATCTACCTGATGGACGAAATCCATACTCCCGACTCAAGCCGTTACTTCTATGCCGAAGGTTACCAAGACCGCTTTGAAAAAGGCGAGCCTCAAAAACAGCTTTCTAAGGAGTTCGTACGTGAATGGCTGATGGCTAACGGATTCCAGGGTAAAGAAGGTCAGCAGGTTCCTGAAATGACTCCGGAAATTGTAACTTCTATCAGCGAACGCTACATCGAACTGTACGAACACATTACCGGTGAAACGTTCGTGAAAGCTGATACAGACCATATCGCTGAACGTATCGAAACAAATGTAACTGAATATTTGAACAAGTAATCATTTAAATAGAGGCACTGAACATGTGCTGAAATAAAATGTCAATCAAAACGCAGAGGAGTTGACACACGGATGTTCAAAACAGCCGTCGGTTTCTACCTCTGCGTTTTATGCCATTCCTGCATATGCCCATCCCTTTTCCTGTTTTTCAAACAAAGCAATGAAATATCCGCAAGAAAACATCAAGCCCTACAACGAGGAAGAAAGCAAGGCTGCACAAGTTGAGAAAATGTTTGATAATATTGCTCCGGCATACGATAAACTGAACCATGCCCTGTCATGGAATATCGATAAAAGCTGGCGGCGAAAAGCCATTAATCTCCTAAAGCCTTTCCAGCCTCAACGTGTCATGGATGTAGCTACCGGAACCGGCGACTTTGCCATCCAAGCTTACCACATTCTGCACCCGCAGGAATTGATTGGAACTGACATTTCGGAAGGAATGATGAACATCGGACGCGCCAAAGTAAAACAAGCCGGACTGGATAAGCATATTTCATTTGCCAAAGAAGACTGTACTTCACTCTCCTTTCCCGACCATCGTTTCGATGCCATCACCGTGGCTTTCGGTATACGCAACTTTGAGCACTTAGACCAAGGACTTCAGGAAATGTACCGTGTACTTGTACCTGGCGGACATTTGGTGATTCTGGAGTTATCCGAACCGGAAGGCTTTCCTATGAAACAACTCTATGCCATTTACTCGAAAGTGGTCATACCTACCATCGGAAAATTCCTGTCAAAAGACCGCAGTGCATATACTTACCTGCCTCAATCGATCAAAGCATTTCCTCAAGGGGAAGTAATGCAAAACATTATACGCAAAGCAGGATTCAGCCAAGTAAGCTTCAAGCGTCTGACTCTGGGTATCTGCACGCTCTACTTCGCCACTAAATAAACTTAAATCATCACACCATCATGAAAAAATACGGTTTAATAGGGTATCCCCTCGGACATTCTTTTTCAAAAAACTTCTTCAATGAAAAATTCCTTTCGGAAAACATTGATGCCGAGTATGTAAACTTTGAAATCCCAACCATCGAAGAGTTTCCCAAAATCATTCAGATGAACCCCAATCTATGCGGACTGAATGTAACCATTCCTTACAAAGAGCAAATCATATCCTACCTTGATGAGCTCGACAAGGATGCAGCAGCTATCGGTGCGGTAAATGTCGTCAAACCTGTTCATGATGCCAAAGGAAGAATGAAACTAATCGGGTATAATTCAGATATCATAGGGTTTACACGCTCTATTGAATCATTGTTAGAACCTCATCACCAGAAAGCATTGATTCTCGGAACAGGTGGAGCATCCAAAGCTATTCATCACGGCTTGCTTCAGTTAGGACTGGAAGCTACTTTCGTATCACGTAATCCGAAGAATTCATCGACCATTGCCTACACCGATCTTACCCCGGAAATTATGGACGAGTATAAAGTCATCGTCAACTGCACTCCGGTGGGCATGTATCCCCGCGCCGACGAATGTCCGGACATTCCCTACCAGCTACTTACCCCGCAACATTTACTCTACGATTTGCTCTATAACCCGAGCACCACACTCTTCATGAAAAAAGGAACCGAAAATGGAGCTATCGTAAAAAACGGACTTGAGATGTTACTTTTACAAGCTTTCGCTGCATGGGATATATGGAACCAAGAATAAGAAAAAAAATCATCGTAACCCTCTTCTCGCTACTGATTATCATCCTAACCGGACTTTCCGGAGGAAGTCTTTATATGCTTGACTATTCACTCCGACCGGATAACAGAGGAAAAGATATGGAAGGCTCGCTGACATATATGCGTGATACCTATCCGCAAATCCGGCCCTGGCTCGACAGCCTGCAACGACATCAAGCCTTGCGTGATACGTTCATCACTTCGCCCGACGGCATCCGCCTGCATGCTTTTTATGTGCGTGCTTCCCGTCCACGGCGGGAAACAGCTGTCATCGTACATGGTTACACCGACAATGCCATCCGTATGTTTCACATCGGCTATCTCTATAACCGGTCGCTTGATTACAACATTCTCTTGCCCGACCTCCGCTATACGGGTTTAAGTGAAGGCGATGCCATACAGATGGGGTGGCTCGACCGGAAAGACGTGATGCAATGGATATATGCAGCACCTTCCCTCTTCGGTGACTCCCTGCAGGCAGTGGTCCATGGCATCTCCATGGGGGCAGCCACCACCATGATGGTTTCCGGCGAAACACTGCCTCCTTTTATTCGGGGATTCGTGGAAGACTGCGGATACACCAGCGTATGGGACCAGTTTAAAAAAGAACTGAAAGAACAGTTCGGATTACCGGCATTTCCGCTGCTTTACACGGCCAGTCTGTTTTGTCAATGGCAAAACGGATGGAACTTCCACGAGGCTTCTGCTGAGAAGCAGGTAAGCCGTTGCACACTGCCCATGTTCTTCATCCATGGTGATCAAGATGATTTTGTACCTACTTGGATGGTCAATAAGGTCTATGCAGCAAAGCCTCAGCCCAAAGAACTGTGGGTGGTACCCGGTGCAGAGCATGCAGTTTCTTACAGACTCTATCCCGAAGAGTATACGGAAAAGGTCCGTGATTTCTGCAAACGGGTGTTCAAATAACAAACAATCGCCCTGACTTGCTTAAGCAGCCAGGGCGATTGTTATATCGTATCAATAAACCAGATTCACATTATCCACCCAGAGCGTATTGCCCGGAGAGCCTACAAAGGCACCGCCCAGACTCGATGTAAACTGGAGTATCAGGTGAGTGGGCTGTTCATCCTTCCCTGCCCATCCGTTTTCCTTAATCATTACACTCTCTCCTTTGGAGTTACGCGCATGATACTTACCCACACCCAACTCCATCAGTTCAGGCACATAGCGAGAGTCATGAGAAATGTCTCCATACATGATTTCATAAGTCGCCCCGTTTTTCCAGTTCTCCGACTTTGCATACTTCACGACAATGGTTCCCACACGCTTTGCTATGATATTTCCCTCGGCATCCTCTGTTCGCTTCTGCAAAAGACAAGTCATGATGGCGCAGTCTTGCCCCTCAATGGTTTCCTTCCGGCTGAATCCTGTCTGACGAATACGATTCGGTTCACCCGACATCTTCACCTTATAGTCATAGCGCACTGCCTTAGGGCGTGACGTGAAAGGAACTCCCATATTCAGGGCCTTTTCTCCGTCTTTTGTACCGGTAATCGGCTCCTTCATATCTCCCAGGTACAGCGAACCGGAAGCCAACACTGTGATGTTAATCATTCCCAATACCTTCACCTTCTCGATATGCGTTTCCAGACGTGCACAATACCCATGGTTCTCTCTTTTTTCAGGATAGACACTCGTATTTGTCTTGACTATTCCCATCACCTTAGCCATTACATTCGAGTTTGCCCACAGCGAGCCACCTTGGTTAACATAAGCCACATTTCCGTCAATTTCCTGAGTAGGCCCCAGTTCATAAAGCAATTTCGTATGTCCACCTATGATTCCCGACTCATAAATACGGCGGGTCACCCATTGGTTCATATCCCCGTATTTCACGGGTACCACTTTCTCTTGCGCCATACCGGTCAAAGCCAACGCCCACAAAGAAAGGCTTGCAAACAATTTTATATTCATTTCTGTTATAGTTAATTTTTTTTGCGGGAACAAAGATAACAAAAAAAAGCGACAGCTTTTCAGCCATCGCTTTTTATCTGAAATATAGAATACTAATTCTTATCAATAGATTAGTACACACGTGAAAGCAACCATGCTCCCTGGAAATCTTCGCGGTTCGGATATTTAGCCTTGAATGCGTCACGTGCACGAGCAGCCTCTCCACGGTTATCGAATGACTCAACAGCCACACGATACATATTACGCTCTGCATTATACACCACCTTTGCATTATAGCCTTCAGCATCTAACCATGACTTCAAACCGTCAGCATTTGCTTTTACACCAAAGCTGCCGCAAATCACGCTATAAGCTTTCAGGCCATTTCCGGAAACCAATTCTACTTTTTCCTCGCGAACAGGAACTGTAGATACAGGAGCTGTTTCCACAACCGGAGCTGTTACTACCGGAGCCGGAGCCTCAACCGGAGCTTCGGTTGCATTTGCAGCCTCTGCCAATTCCTGCTGTTTCGCTTTTTCATAAGCTTTTTTATAAGCGCTCTCACTTGATTTACAGGAAGAGAATGCCAGTGCTGCGCACAATCCCATTCCCAATACAACCACTTTCTTCATTTGTTCTACTATTATACTGTTTAGTTAATGATTCTATACTTTTCTGCAAAAGTAGCAATATAAAATCAGCCGAGATATTAATTTCTGTTAATAATAAGCGTTTTTCAATATTTGCATGGATTTTCTTCCAAAAAAAGAACAACTTATCAGGATATTCATTAGATTTGTAAATGTAATAACTTAAAATCGTAAGTGTATGAAAGCATTAAGCATCGTAGCTGCATTCTTAGGCGGAGTTACCCTGGGAGCAGCAGCAGGTATTTTATTTGCACCGGAAAAAGGGGAAGATACTCGTAAGAAAATCGCAGAAGTTCTCCGCAAAAAAGGAATTAGATTAAACCGCGCCGAAATGGAAGATCTGGTAGACCAGATTGCGGCCGAAGTTAAAGACGCTGAATAATCAACACATTTTTCAGGCAGACTTTTATTGTAAAAAGTAAAGGTCTGCCTTTTTTATACTCCAACCTTATACTGCTTATGTTTGCAAACGATAAAAGTATTGATAATATAGAATCTCTATTTAAAGAAATCAAAAACTACATAGAGCTGCAAGGTCAATATGTAAAATTAGACTTGATAGAAAAACTGACCATCCTGCTTTCTACTTTAATCTTAATCTTATTACTCGTCATTCTCTGCATGATGGCACTCTTCTATTTTTCCTTCATGATGGTGTATACCTTGGCACCTCTGGTGGGGAGCCTTATCGGAGGATATGCCGTTATCGGAGGAATCATCTTGCTGCTGGCACTCATTATTTACAGACTTCGCAGAAAACTGATATTCCAGCCTATGGTGCATTTTCTTGCCCGTCTGTTTCTGGAGGAAACCCATCACCACAACGAAAAAGAACAATGACTATGAATGAACCTAAAGATATCCAACCCATTACATACACCATTGAGATGATATCTCAACGGCGTCTGGAAAAAAAGCAGCAGTTACGTGATTCTAAAAAGCGCATTCACGAACTGACCCAGGAACTGTTTGCTCCCCAAGTGAGCCAGAACAAAATGGAAAACCTCATGCAGCATGTCAATGCCGGCATTGCCGCATACGACGGCATACGTACGGGCATGCTTATCCTGCGCCGTATACGTGCATTCTTCCCAAAGAAAAAACATCATAAATCATAAAACTATAATGAAAAGAAAACTGATGATGCTTGCTGCTTCTGCAGCCATAGCAACGGCTACAAACGCACAAAACACTCCCTTATGGATGCGCCATTGTGCTATATCTCCCGATGGAACAACCATTGCTTTTACTTATAAAGGAGATATATACACTGTACCCAGCACAGGTGGAAAAGCTACACCGCTTACCACCCATGCCGCCCATGACACCCACCCGATATGGAGCCCGGACAGCAAACAGATTGCTTTCGCCTCGGCACGTCAAGGCAGCATGGATATTTATATAGTAGACAAGGAAGGAGGAGAGCCTCGCCGGCTCACGACCCACTCGGGCACTGAAGCCCCCGTTGCCTTCTTAGATAATACCCACCTCTTGTTTCAGGCAACCATCATGCCCGAAGCCAACGACATGGCTTTTCCCAGCAAACAATTCCCGCAAATCTATCAGGTTAGCACACAGGGAGGACGACCTACCCTATTCTCCTCCCTCCCCATGGAAGACATCAGTGTTTCTCCGGACGGAAAAACCTTGCTTTACCACGATAAGAAAGGATATGAAGATGCCTGGCGCAAACACCATACTTCATCCATCACCCGAGATATTTGGCTAAGCCGCTTGAACGGAACAGAGCGGACGTATCAGAAACTGACCAACTTCAACGGAGAAGACCGCACCCCCGTATGGGCTGCCGACGGAAATTCATTCTATTACCTCAGCGAAAGAAACGGCTCGTTTAACATCTACCGCCGCAGTGCGGAGCAACCTGACGATAAACAAATCACCCACTACACCCAGCATCCGGTGCGCTTCCTCTCTTCCTCAAGAAACGGAGTCTTATGTTATGGATATGACGGTGAAATCTATACCGTTACCGAAGGAGAAGCTCCAAAGAAAATTCAAATAGCTCTCATAGCCGATAAGAATGGTACCGACTTGATTCACCAAATCAAAACGAACGGAGCCAGCGAAATGGCGGTATCACCCGACGGAAAAGAAGTGGCATTCATCTTACACGGTGACGTGTTCGTTACCTCGGTGGAGTATAAAACAACCAAACAAATTACTGACACACCGGAGCAAGAACGTGACATTGACTTTGCTCCCGACGGCAGAAGTCTGGTTTATGCAGCCGAACGAAATGGACTTTGGCAAATCTATCAAGCTACCCTGACCAACCCGGAAGAAAAGCGCTTTACTTATGCTGCCGACATCAAAGAGGAACAACTGACTCATACATCAGTCACCTCATTCCAACCCAAATACAGCCCCGACGGAAAGCTGGTTGCCTATCTTGAAAATCGGACAACCCTGAGAATAATCGATTTAAAAGACAAATCGCTTCGCACCGCCATGGACGGTAAATACGAATATTCATATAGCGACGGCGACCAATGGTTTACATGGAGTCCCGACAGCAAATGGTTACTTTCTGGATATATCGGAAACGGAGGATGGAACAATAAAGACGTAGCATTAGTCAATGCGTCCGGAAACGGAGAAATCCATAACCTAACCCAAAGCGGATATTCTGACGGAAACGCCAAATGGGTGCTCGACGGGAAAGCCATGATCTGGGAAAGCGACCGGGCAGGATACCGGAGTCACGGAAGCTGGGGTGCAGAAAGTGATATTTACATCATGTTCTTCGACCTTGATGCGTATGAGCGCTTTCTTATGAATAAAGAAGAGCTTACCCTACTTGACGAGAAAGAAAAAGAAGAAACAACCAGTAAGGAAGACTCAAAAGACAAAACAAAAAAAAACAGCAAGAAAGAAGATAAAAAAGTAGAGCCGCTTGTTTTCGACTTGGAAAACTGTCGCGACCGGGTGATAAGACTCACGGTCAATTCTTCACATCTTGGCGATGCAGTCCTTACCCCGAAGGGAGACAAGCTGTATTATCAGGCTGCTTTTGAGGGTGGATTCGACTTATGGAAACATGATTTAAAGGAAAACCAAACTAATATTGTCCTGAAAGACGTAGGACGCGGCTCTCTGACTGCCGATGCAAAAGGAGAAAACATATTCAGCTGCAGCGGAGGAGCACTGCGAAAAATCAATCTTGAAAAAGAAGAAATCAAACCGATAGAGTTTGAAGCCCTATTCAATTACCGGCCCTATGGCGAACGGGAATATATGTTCAGCCATATCTGGCAGCAAGTGCAAGACAAGTTCTATGTCACCGACCTGCACGGAGCCGACTGGAAAGGTTACCGGGAAAGTTACATGCGCTTCTTGCCGCACATCAACAACAACTACGACTTTCAGGAAATGCTGAGCGAACTGTTGGGTGAACTGAACGGCTCACACACTGGAGCCCGCTATTATGCGCCCGGTTCTACACTGTCCACCGCCTGCCTCGGCGCATTCTATGACGACAGCTATAACGGCAACGGCTTGAAAATTAAAGAAGTGATAGCCAAAGGTCCCTTCACTGTGAAAAACACACAAGTTACAGCCGGATGTGTAATTGAAAAAATTGACGGAAAGCCCGTCCTTAAAGACATGGACTATTATCCGCTGCTTGAAGGGAAAGCCGGAAAGCCCGTACGCCTTGCCATTCACAATCCGGCAAACGGCAAACGCTTCAACGTTACTGTCAAAGCCATCAGTCAGGAAGCCCAGTCGGACTTGCTTTACAAGCGATGGGTAAAACGCAACAAGCAACTTGTAGAGAAACTGTCGGGCGGACGAATAGCCTACGTACACGTAAAAGGAATGGACAGCCCAAGCTTCCGCACCGTTTACAGCGAACTGCTCAGCGATGAAAACCGCAGCAAAGAAGCAGTTATCGTTGATACCCGCCACAATGGCGGAGGGTGGCTTCATGACGACCTTGCCACCCTTCTCAGCGGCAAACAGTACCAAAGCTTCGTTCCACGCGGACAATACATCGGAAGCGACCCCTTCAACAAATGGCTCAAACCATCGTGCGTATTGGTTTGCGAAGATAACTACAGTAACGCACATGGCTTCCCATGGATTTACCAGGAATTGAAAATAGGCAAGCTGATTGGCGCACCTGTTCCCGGAACCATGACTGCCGTATGGTGGGAAACCCAAATAGACCCGACCATTGTCTTCGGCATTCCGCAAGTGGGCTGTATGGACATGCGGGGCAATTACATGGAAAACCGTGAGCTGCAACCCGACATCAAAGTGTATAACACTCCGGAAAAATCACTGAAGGGAGAAGACGAACAGCTGGAAGCAGCTGTTAAAGAAATGTTACGTGAGGCCGATTTGAATAAGAAAGCGAAATAAAACCAACTTAAAACTCATTTTTATTTCGTACCTTTGCCCCATAAACAATTAATATTTTATATTTGATATGGAAAATAAATACATCACAGTAGCTTATAGACTGTATGCAGTAACCAATGGTGAAAAAGAACTTTTGGAAGAAGCTCCGGTAGAACATCCCTTCCAATTCATTTCAGGCATCGGCTATACGCTCGATAAGTTTGAAAAAGAAATCGTAGCTTTGTCAAAGGGAGACAGCTTTAACTTCACCATCCCTTGCGCAGAAGCTTACGGCGAACGCAATGAAGACAACGTTCGTCAGGTAGAAAAAGCCATGTTCTGTGATCCGGACGGTAACTTCGACAGCGAAAACATCTTCGAAGGAAACATCATCATGCTGAACGATGCAGAAGGACACCAGTTCTATGCAAACGTAGGCGAAATCACAGAAGACAAAGTGGTGCTCGACCTGAACCACCCGCATGCAGGTAAAGACCTTACTTTCGAAGGAACCATTACCGAAATGCGCGAAGCTACCAACAAGGAAGTAGAAGGCATGCTGAACATGATGAGCGGAGAAGGTTGCGGATGCGGATGCGGAAGTTGCGGAAGCGGATGCGATGACCACGACCACGAAGACAGCGGCTGCTGCGGAGGCGGTTGCGGACATTGCCATTAATTTTATCAGCTAATTATATCAGGCATAAAAGGCAATCAATGACAGCCGTCACTGATAACCTTTTATGCCTGATTTCATTTATATCTATACGAGTCATGATTCTAATAGCAGACAGCGGAGCAACAAAAACCGACTGGTGTTTAGGAACTTCCGACACCGAATGCAGATGGATACAAACCGAAGGAATCAGCCCCTTCCACCAGTCTGAAGAAACCATACGGAATATCATCCAGTCACAACTCCTCCCCTCTCTCTCCTCTGTGCTTACCCAAATCCACTCCATCTTCTTTTACGGAGCAGGATGTACTCCCTCGCTTGCCGGCATAGTCAGACAAGCCCTAAGCACTTATTTTCCCTCACAGACCATTGCCGTCGAGACCGATTTGCTCGGAGCGGCACGCGCCCTCTGCAAAGACCAGGCTGGTATTGCCTGCATCTTAGGCACCGGCTCAAACTCCTGCCTCTATGACGGCAGTCAGATTACACATAACGTATCTCCATTAGGATATATCTTAGGCGATGAAGGAAGCGGTGCCTATCTGGGGAAACGGTTCATCGGCGATTGTCTGAAAAAGCAGCTTCCCTCGTTTATATGCGACGGTTTATTCGAAGAATTAAAACTGACCGTCCCCGAACTGCTCGATAAAGTATACCGGCAACCTCAAGCCAACCGTTTTCTTGCCGGCATTGCCCCATACATCCACCGGAACAAATCAGTGCCCGAAGTACAAGCCTTTCTTCAAGATTGCTTCCATGCCTTTTTCCAACGCAATGTTTCAGCCTACGGTCACTCGCTTCCGGTATCATTTACCGGCTCCGTCGCATGGTTCTTTCAAGACGACATCAAAGCGACCGCTTCCCAAGCTGGATTTACCACCGGACTGTTCATCAAGAACCCCATCCACGACCTGATAAACTATCATCTCAAATATTAACCATTTAACCAAAGTGTATTATGAAGAATCTTAGAATTGAAGCACTCATCCTTTCCCTCGGCTTCCTGCTGCTGGGACTGTTCATTGAAAGAGGTTTCCGCAGCTTTGCAGAAAGAGACCGCAGTGTAAACGTAAAAGGTCTGGCAGAAATGGAAGTCCCTGCCAATAAAGTGACCTGGCCCTTAGTCTACAAGAGTCTGGGGAATAACCTGAACCAGCTTTATGATGAAATCAAGCGTTCCAACGCAACCATCACCCAGTTTCTAAAAGAAAAAGGACTTTCCGAAAAAGAAATCAGCATCAATGCTCCTGAAATCATCGACCTTCAGGCCGAACGTTACGGAAACGACCGCGCATCGGTTTACCGCTACAATGTAACCACGGTCATCACCGTTACTTCCGACAAGGTAGACCTGGTGAGAGGACTCATCAGCGGACAGGGCGAACTCTTAAAGCGAGGCATTGCCATTACCTCAGGCGATTACCGGTATAATGTATCTTATGAATACACCAGCCTGAACGAAATCAAGCCCAGCATGATTGAAGAAGCCACCAAGAATGCACGCGAGGCAGCTGAGAAATTCGCCAAAGATTCAGGCAGCGAGTTAGGAAAAATCCGACATGCCTATCAAGGGCAGTTCAGCATCAACGACCGTGACCCCAACACTCCTTATATTAAGAAAATACGCGTGGTCACCACCATCGATTACTCACTGGAAGACTAACCGGAGAGTTAAAAAGCAGAAACACATATAGCCGCCATTCCGCCCCAGCTGCCCCCAAGACAGAAAGCGTGAATAGCGGCTATACCTCATCAATGGGCAGAAAACGCCTATAAACAGCTCATTAGCATCGAATATTTTTTCTAAAAAAACAGAAAATATTGTGCGGTTCAAGAAAAAACACTACCTTTGCCGCCGATTTAGATAAACAATATAAAGTCTAACACAATTAGTTATTTACAAACAATTTATTAATTTAATGGAAAACTTAAAAAACGTTGCTCCTATTGAAGATTTCAACTGGGATGCGTATGAAAACGGTGATTCAGTATCAAACGTAAGCAAAGAAGACTTGGAAAAGGCTTATGACAGCACTTTAAACAAGGTAAATGACCGTGAGGTTGTTGACGGTACTGTAATCGCAATGAACAAACGTGAAGTTGTAGTTAACATTGGCTACAAATCAGACGGTATCATTCCATTGAGCGAATTCCGTTACAATCCTGATTTGAAAATCGGTGACACTGTAGAAGTTTACATCGAAAACCAGGAAGACAAAAAAGGACAGTTGGTATTGTCACACAAGAAAGCTCGCGCTACTCGTTCTTGGGATCGTGTTAACGCTGCTCTTGAAAACGAAGAAATTATTAAGGGTTACATCAAGTGCCGCACTAAGGGTGGTATGATTGTTGACGTATTCGGTATCGAAGCATTCTTGCCGGGTTCTCAAATCGATGTTAAACCTATCCGCGACTACGATGTATTCGTAGGTAAGACTATGGAATTCAAAGTTGTTAAGATCAACCAAGAATTCAAGAACGTTGTTGTTTCTCACAAGGCTCTTATCGAAGCTGAACTGGAACAGCAGAAGAAAGAAATCATCGGTAAACTTGAAAAAGGTCAGGTACTTGAAGGTACTGTTAAAAATATCACATCTTACGGTGTATTCATCGACTTGGGCGGCGTAGACGGTTTGATCCACATCACCGACTTGTCATGGGGTCGTGTAAGCGATCCGCGTGAAGTTGTTCAGCTTGATCAGAAACTGAACGTAGTTATCCTTGACTTCGATGACGAAAAGAAACGTATCGCTTTAGGTTTGAAACAGTTGACTCCGCATCCTTGGGACGGTTTGGACGCTAACTTGAAAGTAGGCGACCACGTTAAGGGTAAAGTAGTTGTTATGGCTGACTATGGAGCATTCATCGAAATCGCTCCGGGCGTAGAAGGCTTGATCCACGTATCAGAAATGTCTTGGAGCCAGCACTTGCGTTCAGCTCAGGACTTCATGAAAGTAGGCGACGAAATCGAAGCTGTAGTTCTGACTTTGGACCGCGAAGAACGTAAGATGTCTTTGGGTATCAAACAGCTGAAAGCTGATCCATGGGAAACTATCGAAGAAAAATACCCTGTAGGTTCTAAACACACTGCAAAAGTTCGCAACTTCACTAACTTCGGTGTATTCGTAGAAATCGAAGAAGGTGTTGACGGCTTGATCCACATTTCTGACCTTTCTTGGACTAAGAAAATCAAACACCCGTCAGAATTTACTCAGATTGGTGCTGACATCGAAGTTCAGGTATTGGAAATCGACAAAGAAAACCGTCGCTTGAGCCTTGGCCACAAACAGTTGGAAGAAAATCCATGGGATGTATTCGAAACTGTATTTACTGTAGGTTCAATCCACGAAGGTACTATCATCGAATTGTTGGATAAAGGTGCAGTAGTTGCATTGCCTTACGGTGTTGAAGGTTTCGCTACTCCGAAACACTTGGTTAAGGAAGACGGTTCACAGGCTCAGTTGGACGAAAAACTTGAGTTCAAAGTAATCGAATTCAACAAAGAAGCAAAACGTATCATCCTTTCTCACAGCCGCATTTTCGAAGACGCTGCCAAAGCAGAAGAAAAAGCAGAAAAGAAAGCTAAGAAAACTTCTACAAAGAAAGAAGAAACTCCGATGATTCAGAATCAGGCAGCTTCTACTACTTTGGGTGACATCGATGCTTTGGCTGCATTGAAAGAACAGTTGGAAGGTAAGAAATAATTCTTAATCTATACACCTATAACAGAAAAGGATGTGCTTCACGGCACATCCTTTTTTTATGCCTGCTCGTTGCATTTCAAACGGCTTGGCATTTCCTTAACAACGTCAAGACGTGGGTCAGTAGATTTTTAGTGGGGATTAATTTTGCATAGTCAAAGTTAATTAAGAACTTTGCTATATGGAAAAAGATTACTTACAGATGCTTGCGCAGGTAGTGCTGCCAGCAGAGATTTTAGAATATTTCTCTATAAGAGGTATTGAGCAATCAGCGACTGAGATTCATATCAGTTTGGATGAAAAGATGAGTCCAGAGTTAAGTAGTGATGCACATTATGAATCCAAGGGTTTCATGGAAGCAGTAAATGTGACAGACTTTCCGATACGA
>URDR01000031.1 GCA_900546645.1 uncultured Bacteroides sp.
CATACTATCGGATAAAGACTATGAATAACGTATTTGTATATTGTGAGATGGAAGGCAAACACGTTGCCGATGTCAGTCTCGAACTTTTAACCAAGGGTCGTAAGTTAGCCAATCAGTTGGGATGTCAGCTTGAGGCTATTTGTGCCGGAAGTGACCTTGCTGAAGTAGAAAAGCAAGTATTGCCTTACGGAGTAGACCGTGTACATGTATTTGATGCTCCGGGTTTATTCCCTTATACATCACTTCCCCATACTTCAATTCTTGTCAATTTATTTAAAGCAGAACAGCCGCAGATTTGTTTGATGGGTGCTACGGTCATCGGCCGTGACCTTGGTCCGCGTGTGTCATCGGCTTTAACCAGCGGTTTGACAGCCGACTGTACTCAGCTTGAAATCGGAAGCCATGAAGATAAGAAAAACGGAGTGACTTATGAAAATCTGTTGTATCAGATTCGTCCGGCTTTCGGAGGTAATATCGTAGCCACCATCATTAACCCGGAACACCGCCCGCAGATGGCAACTGTTCGTGAAGGAGTAATGAAGAAAGAAATCGTAGATGCCAATTATCAAGGTGAAGTAATCCGTCACGAGGTAGCTAAGTTTGTGCCTGAAACCGATTATGTAGTAAAGGTAATCGACCGTCATGTAGAAAAAGCCAAACATAACTTGAAGGGTGCCCCGATAGTTGTTGCCGGAGGTTATGGAATGGGAAGTAAGGAAGGCTTCGATATGCTGTTTGAGTTGGCTAAAGAACTTCATGCAGAGGTAGGTGCCAGTCGTGCTGCGGTGGATGCCGGATTCTGTGACCATGACCGTCAGATTGGTCAGACGGGCGTGACTGTTCATCCGAAGTTATATATTGCTTGTGGTATTTCTGGTCAGATTCAGCATATTGCAGGTATGCAGGATGCCGGTATTATTATTTCTATAAATAATGACCCGAATGCGCCTATCAATACGATAGCTGATTATGTGATTAACGGCACGGTAGAAGAGGTGATTCCTAAAATGATTAAGTACTACAAAAAGAATTCGAAGTAATGGCTAATTTTTATACAGAACATCCGGAACTTAAATTCCATCTGAATAATCCGCTGATGGAGCGTATCTGCGAGCTGAAAGAACGCAGTTATAGAGATAAAGACGAATACGATTATGCACCGCAGGATTATGCCGATGCCATCGATTCTTATGATAAAGTGTTGGAGATTACCGGTGAGATTACCGGTGAAATAATTGCGGCAAATGCAGAAGGTGTGGATGAAGAAGGACCGCACTGTGCAAACGGTCGTGTAGAATATGCTTCAGGAACAAAGCAAAACTTGGATGCTATGGTAAAAGCCGGTCTGAACGGTATGACCATGCCCCGCCGTTTCGGTGGCTTGAATTTCCCGATTACTCCTTATACCATGTGTGCAGAGATTGTAGCAGCAGCTGATGCCGGATTCGGTAACATCTGGTCTTTGCAAGATTGTATCGAAACGCTTTATGAATTTGGAAATGAAGACCAGCACAGCCGTTTCATTCCGCGTATTTGTGCAGGTGAAACCATGTCAATGGACTTGACTGAACCCGATGCCGGATCTGACCTTCAGAGTGTAATGCTGAAAGCTACATTCGATGAGGCTAATAACTGCTGGCGTCTGAATGGAGTGAAACGTTTCATTACCAATGGCGACGCTCACTTGCATTTGGTTTTAGCTCGCTCGGAAGAAGGTACTAAAGACGGACGTGGACTTTCCATGTTTATTTACGATAAAAACGACGGAGGCGTGGATGTACGCCGTATTGAAAACAAGTTGGGTATTCATGGTTCTCCTACTTGCGAGTTGGTTTACAAGAATGCAAAAGCTGAATTATGCGGTGACCGTAAGTTGGGTTTGATTAAGTATGTCATGGCCTTGATGAACGGAGCCCGTTTGGGTATCGCTGCTCAGTCGGTAGGTTTGAGTCAGGCTGCTTATAACGAGGCGTTGGCTTATGCGAAAGACCGTAAACAGTTTGGCAAGGCTATTATTGAGTTCCCGGCTGTGTATGATATGCTGGCTACTATCAAGGCGAAACTGGATGCCGGACGTGCTTTGCTGTATCAGACTGCGCGTTATGTGGATGTGTATAAGGCATTAGACGACATTGCGCGTGAACGCAAATTAACTCCGGAAGAACGTCAGGAGCAGAAACGTTATGCCAAGTTGGCAGACAGCTTTACCCCGTTGGCAAAAGGTATGAACTCAGAATATGCTAACCAGAATGCATACGATTGTATTCAGGTGCATGGCGGTTCAGGTTTCATGATGGAATATGCTTGTCAGCGTATCTACCGTGATGCACGTATCACCAGCATTTATGAAGGAACCACTCAGCTTCAAACCGTAGCTGCCATCCGTTATGTTACCAATGGCTCTTATGCAGCTACTTTGCATGAATACGAACTGATACCTTGTGCTTCTGAATTTGAAGGTTACTTGAATCGTATCAAAGATATGACTCGTAAGTTCGAAGCATGTACCAATGCTGTAAAGGAAATACAAAATCAGGAATTGCTTGACTTTGTTTCGCGTCGTCTTTATGAAATGGCTGCTGTGAATGTAATGAGTCATTTGCTGCTTCAAGATGCAACGAAAGCTCCTGAACTGTTTGCTCAGTCACTGAATGTATATGTAAATTATGCAGAAGCTGAAGTAGAAAAACATTTCAATTTTATCCGTAAGTTCCAGGCAGACGAGTTGGAGAACTATCGCAAATAATTCCTTCTTCTGAAGAAAAGCTGTATTAAATAAATAAGATAGAGGTGTGTGGCTTTTGAGGCTGCACATCTCTTTTTTTATTACCGTTAAAAAAGATGAATTTAGCGGTGTTTTAGCAAATTGTATTTGTTAATATATCAGCGTATTCAGAAACTGGTTGCCGGAGGAGAAAAGTTTGCCGAAGCGAACAAGCAGGCACAAGAAGAACTTTTTGCGGCTTTCGGATTGTCGGACTATGCTGAGGTTGATGCTTCTTCTTATTCTATCACCGAGGGAACAGACGAATCTGCCGCTCTGATAGCCATTTCTTCGATGCTGCTTGCCGACCGTAGTGAGGCTGAACTCACGGAATATCTATCGAAACTGTCAAGTGAATTTAGTGCAGAAGGAAAGTTTACCGCTGCTACCAAGCAGGAAATGAAAGACGACCGCAAGTATCTGTCAAAGAAGTTGGATGATATAAAGGCTAATGTGATAAGCCGCTATGAGAATCTGGGCGTAGATGTGGATGTGAAAGAACTCACCCGTTACTTTGATTGGGATGATGACGGAAAAGCTGGAAATGAAACGCTTCAGACTGGCGAACAGGTAACATTGGATGTAACAGAACTTCAAGTTCCTAATGAGGGAGGAATGTATAAAGTACATATCACTTCTCCTATTCCGCTTTATCTGGAGCAGCCCAAGGATGACTGGGATGGTCCTACAGAAGGATTAACTCCTGAAAATTTCTGGCAAGAAATGTACGACGGATTGATAGACGACGACATCGCTTTGGACAAGCGGTTGGAAGGAAATGTGCTTACTCTCCAATTATCTCCCTTGCGTGCCCGTAAACCCAAATCCTTGTCGGTAAACCTTTATGATTGCTTGGGTAATGTGATGGGAACAGTGCGTATTACCCAAGAAGGCGACAAGAATATGCTGCTTCCCCGATTAGGACGTGATGCGAAAAGCGTTGTGGCAAGCATAGCTTCTCAGTTAGGGCAGGCTTTTTCTGAATTGAACTTTATTTGATTTCCTCGAACTCCACATATTCTCCTTCATCGCTGTCGAATATTTTTTTGCGGGAAGATGCCGGTTGATTTGTCTGACTGGATGTTTGTTGTGAAGAAGAGGTGTTCTTGGTTTGATTTGAGTAATTTCTGGCAGATGAAGCTGCGTCTTTCATGCGTTGACCGGCACGGGTAACAGTTCTGACAATTTTAGCCAAAATAACCACACCAATTACGAATATAATCAGTACGATGAAAAATAGAAAGCCTAAAATATGTAACATAAGTATTGGGTTTTAGTTGTTAGCAGGTAAGTTCGTCTAGTTCTAAGTCTGTAAACAAGTCAAGACTTTTTCTTCATAAACTTAAAAAGTGATGAACAGAGAAGCTTACTCATGAATAACATAACAACAACCGTGCCACGACTGTTGTTTTAAGACTTTTTACGGGTAAGCACTGACAATACGATGTACCATAAGATAACGGCAGCAAACCCGCTTAATTGAAATATGATAAGAAGAGGGATGCTGACGATAAGGAAGATGTAGCTGACTTTATTCTGTTGCCATGAAAGATTCTTAAACTTAAGTGAGAACATAGGCAATTCTGCCACTAGCAGCAGCGACATGATAATTACTAAAATTAAAAGATAAATAGCATTAAAGC
This sequence comes from uncultured Bacteroides sp., assembly GCA_900546645.1. Classification (GTDB taxonomy): domain Bacteria; phylum Bacteroidota; class Bacteroidia; order Bacteroidales; family Bacteroidaceae; genus Phocaeicola. The sequence goes on from URDR01000031.1 coordinate 4,408, forward strand.
TTGTTGAAGTCAGGAAGTCTTGAGCACCTACTGTAAGCGAGCCCCAGAACAGGGCATTTGCCGGAGTAGGCATACCGATGAACGAACTGGTCTGGCGTTCGTCAAGATTGAACTTTGCCAGACGGAGTGCTGAAAAGACAGCAATCAGAAAAGCAGCATAAGGCATTATATCGGCTATCGGAGCTAAAAATGCTGGATAATGTACTTCCTTGAACAGTGAGAATACAATGGCAGCAGGAGCCAATCCGAAAGTCACGTCATCAGCCAGTGAGTCAAGTTCTTTTCCTATGGGAGATGATACATGCAGCAGTCTTGCAGTCATGCCGTCGAAGAAATCAAACACAGCTCCCAGTATGATAAACAACAGAGCGAGTTTATAATTCCCTTGAAAAGCCCAGTAGCTGGCTATGCAACCGCAAAACAAGTTGCAGCTGGTGATGGTATTTGGTATATTTCGGATAATAGCGTTTGCCATGATGGAGTATAATTAATTAAGTTTGGCTATAACGGTTTCATTTCCGGTAGTTTTCTGTCCCATGGTTACGCATACCTGAGTTCCTAACGGGAGATAAACATCTACACGTGAACCGAATTTAATGAATCCCATGTGTTCGTCAATGTAGCAGTCTTCTCCTTTTTCTGCATAGGTTACGATGCGGCGTGCCACAGCTCCGGCAATCTGGCGTGCCATCACTGTGTGTCCTTCCGGAGTTTCAATCACTACCATAGAACGTTCGTTTTCAGTACTGGCTTTCGGCAGCCAGGCTTTCATGAAGCGTCCGTTATGGTGATCTACGTGTTTGATTACTCCGTCTACCGGATACCAGTTGGCATGTACATTCGTTATATCCATGAAAATTGAAATCATCAATCGGCGGTCATGAAAATACTCATGCTCTTCTACCTCTTCTATGACAACAATTTTTCCGTCAGCTGGTGCTACTACGGTTTTTTTAGTCTCTCCTTTAAATAAACGTATCGGGCAACGGAAAAAGTTAACCATGAGCAAGTAGAGAACAAGACTGATGGTAGCCATGATATAAAAAGGAATCTTGCATTCTATTCCCCAATATAATGCAGCATTAATGAGAAGCAGCAAAATGGCACTGGTAATAAGAATGTGAGTTCCTTCATGATGTATTCTGATTTTCTTTAATTTCTTTATTTTATTCAATTGGGCCATAACAAAGTTTTACTTATAGAATTATCACGCAAAAATATATCTATTTTGAAAATCTTGCAAATAAAAGCTATTAAAATTGGGGAATTTAAAAAAGGAGAGGTATCTTTGAATCGTTTTTCACTTAACAAGACAATCATGCAGGATTTTGTTCATTTACACGTTCATACTCAGTATTCTATTTTAGATGGGCAGGCTTCCATACCTCGCTTAGTAGATAAAGCTATGGCTAACGGCATGCGGGGAATCGCAGTTACTGACCATGGTGATATGTTTGGTATCAAGGAGTTCTTTAATTATGTAAATAAGAAAAACGGAGGGACTAATGGTGAAATAAAAAACCTGAAGAAGCGGATTGCAGCTTTGGAAAGCGGCAAGGAAGAGGTCGAAAATCCACAGGAAGAGATTGCTTTATGTAAGGAACAGCTGGAGGCAGCGAAGAAAAAACTGTTTAAGCCGATTTTTGGCTGTGAAATGTATGTAGCTCGCCGCCGCTTGCAAGATAAAGAGGGAAAACCAGATCAAAGTGGTTATCACTTGGTGGTATTGGCAAAGAATCTGAAAGGATACCATAACTTAATTAAGCTGGTATCGAAAGGGTGGACTGAAGGGTTTTATATGCGTCCGCGAACCGACCGGGTGGAACTGGAAAAATATCACGAAGGGTTAATTGTCTGTTCAGCCTGTTTGGGTGGAGAAATTCCACGGCGTATTACTGCAGGGCAGTTTGAAGAGGCAGAGGAGGCGATACAATGGTATAAGAACCTGTTCGGTGACGATTTTTATCTGGAACTTCAGCGTCATAAAGCTACGGTGCCGCGGGCGAACCATGAGGTTTACCCCATGCAGGAGGCGGTAAATAAGAAATTGCTGGAATATTCCAAGAAATATAATGTAAAGCTGGTATGTACCAATGATGTGCATTTTGTGGATGAGGAAAATGCTGAGGCGCACGACCGTTTGATTTGCTTGAGTACGGGAAAGGATTTGGATGACCCCAAGCGCATGCTTTATACTAAGCAGGAGTGGATGAAGACGCGTGAGGAAATGAATGAGATCTTTGCGGATGTGCCGGAAGCATTGGCCAATACGGCTGCAATTTGTGATCAGGTGGAGTTTTATTCCATAGACCATGCTCCGATCATGCCTACCTTTGCCATTCCGGAAGATTTTGGAACGGAAGAAGAATACCGGAAAAAGTATTCTGAAAAAGATTTGTTTGATGAATTCACACAAGATGAGAATGGCAATGTAGTGATGGATGAGGCTTCGGCCAATGCCAAGATAGAGCGTCTGGGAGGATATGATAAACTGTACCGTATTAAGCTGGAAGCTGATTATCTGGCTAAGCTGGCTTATGATGGAGCGCGCCGCAGATACGGAGAAGTGCTTGATGAAGAAAAGACGGAACGTATCAAGTTTGAGCTTCATATCATGAAGACAATGGGTTTCCCCGGTTACTTCCTTATCGTACAGGACTTCATTAATGCTGCCCGTGAGCAGCTGGATGTTTCGGTAGGTCCCGGTCGTGGTTCGGCTGCCGGTTCGGCTGTGGCTTACTGTTTGGGTATTACACAGATTGACCCCATTAAATATGACTTGCTGTTTGAGCGTTTCCTGAATCCTGACCGTATCTCACTGCCTGATATTGATGTGGACTTTGATGATGACGGACGTGGACGGGTATTAAACTGGGTTACGGAAAAGTACGGACAGGAAAAAGTGGCTCATATCATTACCTATGGTACCATGGCAACCAAGTTGGCACTAAAGGATGTGGCACGTGTGCAGAAGCTTCCCTTATCAGAATCAGACCGCTTGTGTAAGCTGATTCCGGATAAGATTCCCGATAAAAAGCTGAATTTACCCAATGCGATAGCTTATGTACCTGAACTGCAGGCGGCAGAAGTATCGTCCGACCCGGTGTTGCGCGATACGATTAAATATGCCAAAATGCTTGAAGGCAATGTGCGAAATACGGGTGTACATGCCTGTGGTACGATTATTTGCCGGGATGATATTACCGACTGGGTTCCGGTTAGTACGGCCGATGATAAGGAAACGGGCGAGAAAATGCTGGTTACACAGTATGAAGGTTCGGTAATTGAAGATACTGGTTTGATAAAGATGGACTTTCTGGGTCTTAAAACCCTTTCCATTATCAAAGAAGCATTGGAAAATATAAAGCAAAGCAAAGGAATTATTTTAAATATAGATGAAATTCCGATTGATGATCCGGCTACTTACCGTCTGTATAGTGAGGGACGCACCATCGGAACATTCCAGTTTGAATCGGCTGGAATGCAGAAGTATTTGCGTGAACTTCAGCCTTCTACCTTTGAAGACTTGATTGCCATGAATGCGCTTTACCGTCCGGGACCGATGGATTATATCCCCGACTTTATCGACCGTAAGCATGGAAGAAAGCCGATTGAATATGATATTCCGGTAATGGAGAAGTATTTGAAAGATACGTATGGAATTACGGTATATCAGGAGCAGGTGATGTTGCTTTCCCGTTTGCTTGCCGATTTTACCCGAGGTGAATCGGATGCCTTGCGTAAGGCAATGGGTAAGAAACTGCGTGATAAGCTGGATCATATGAAGCCGAAGTTTATTGAAGGTGGAAAGAAAAACGGACATAACCCGCAGGTACTGGAGAAAATCTGGGCCGACTGGGAAAAGTTTGCTTCGTATGCGTTTAATAAATCGCATGCCACTTGCTATTCGTGGGTAGCTTATCAGACGGCTTACCTGAAGGCTAATTATCCTTCTGAATATATGGCAGCTACCATGAGCCGGAATATTGCCAATATTACTGAAATCACCAAGCTGATGGATGAATGCAAAGCTACGGGAATCAATGTATTGGGACCGGATATCAACGAAAGTTCGCTTAAATTTTCTGTGAACCGGAAAGGGGATATCCGTTTCGGCCTGGGAGCCATCAAGGGGGTAGGCGAATCAGCCGTACAAAGTATTTTGGCTGAGCGTGAAAAGAATGGTCCTTTTACCTCTATTTTTGACTTTGTACAGCGGGTAAATCTGTCAGCTTGCAACCGAAAGAATATTGAAAATCTGGTCTTGGCTGGAGGATTTGACGAATTTAAGGAGATAAGACGTGAGGACTTCTTTTTGAAGAATGCCAAGGATGAAACGTTTGTGGAAGTGTTGGTGCGTTATGGCAATAAGTACCAAACGGACAAGGCAGTGGCTGTGAATTCTTTATTTGGAGGGGAGCATGAAGTAGCTGTAGCTACCCCGGAAATTGTTCGTGCTCCGGCGTGGGGCGATTTGGAACGTTTGAATAAAGAGCGTGAACTGGTAGGTATTTATCTGTCAGCGCATCCGTTAGATGAGTTTGCGGTGATATTGGAAAATGTTTGTACGGCGCATATGGCCGACTTGTCTGATCTTACTCCTTTGCAAAATCAGGAACTTACCTTAGGAGGTATTGTTACCGGTGTCCGTGAAGGATATACCAAAACAGGAAAGCCCTATGGTATAGCCAAAGTGGAGGACTATTCAGGGGTGGCAGAGTTTGCCTTTTTCGGAAACGAATGGGTGGAAAAGAAAAACTACTTTATGGAGGGTATGTTCTTGTTTATGCGAGGGAAATGTCAGCCCCGTCAGTGGAGGCAGGAAGAATGGGAAGTTAAAATTAATTCCATAGAATTACTGCCGGATGTGAAAGACCGGGTGATTGAAAGACTGACCATTACCGCACCGCTGTTAGCGGTAGATGACCAGATGATAATGGAACTGTCTTCGCTTGTAAAAGAGAGTCCGGGAACAGCTGAATTATGTTTCTATATCAGAGATGAGGATGGTCAGATGCATGTCAGCTTGATGTCGCGCACCCTGAAAATATCTGTCCGGAAAGAACTTGTGAATTATTTGAAAAGCCAACCATTGTTGGACTATAAAATAAATTAGTTATATTTGCGTAGCGTAATAATTAAAAAAACAAGAAACTATGGCACTCAACGTTAGTGATAGCAATTTTGAATCGATTCTGGCTGAAGGCAAGCCGGTGGTATTGGATTTTTGGGCTACTTGGTGTGGCCCTTGCAAGCAAGTGGCTCCTCATATCGAAGAGTTGGCGGAAGAATATAAAGATCGTGTTAACATCGGAAAATGTGATGTAGACGAAAACTCGGAACTTCCGGCACAGTTTGGTGTGAGAAATATTCCTACTATTTTGTTTATTAAGAATGGCGAGGTGGTTGACAAACAGGTAGGTGCAACTACAAAAGCTGCTTTGCAGGCAAAAATAGAAGCGATTTTGTAAAAATATTCATGATTTAAACCTTTAAAGACTATGGCACTGGAAGACGATTTCTTATTGGAAGATGAGGATGATGAAAAATGTGTAGAGTTCATCAAAAATTATTTGCCTCAAGATTTGAAAGATAAATTCTCGGATGATGATTTGTTTTATATCCTTGACTTGATAGTAGAATATTATACCACGAGCGGATGCTTGGATGTTCAGCCTGATGATGAAGGTTACATCAATATCGACCAAGATGAAATAGTAAACTACATAGTCAAAGAGGCTGCAAAAAACGGAATGGGTCCTTATGAACCGGATGAAGTATTTTTTGTAGTTCAAGGAGAAATGGAATATGGAAACTCTATCGGTCAGGTAGAATAATCATTGAAACCGGTTAGAATAAGAAAGCACAGAGCGAATCTGTTTAGATAGCTCTGTGCTTTTTATTTTATTGGGAGACCGATGCAGTTTCTGCTTTTTTCTTTTAAGGTTTTACTAACCGGATTCCGGCATCGCTTATTCCGGGAAGCGGATCCTGTTTCATGAGGTGAGTCATCTGTAATACGTTGATTGAAGAAGGGCGTATGGTGAACGTCTTTTCGCAGAAATAGGTGTGTTGAAACAAACTTCCGGTATTTCCTCCGCTATTCCATTTCCCTTGTTCGTCGGCCAGATAAAAATGTAACGTATCTGTTTGAAAAACCAGGCTGTCTTTCCAGTTTTGTCTGATGCTCAACCAAATGTCACGAAAAGGATATTGATTGGTGTTTCTGATTCCTACTTCCAGCCGATACCCTTCTCCTTCAATCTGTTCAGGCAGTTGATAAGATAATGTGTCTTGCTTATGCCATCCGTCGGGAGTAGGGATTGACTGATAAGTATGGTAGAGTGTATCCTGCCGGCAGGATACCCATAAGAAAAGGAAAACTGTCGGCAAGATAAACTGCAGGTTATGCCTGAGTTTCTGAAGCGGGTTTAGCTTCATGTTCAGGCGTTTTTTTTGCTTCATTTTGCTCATTCGGATTCGATGGTTTGTTTCCGTTATTGCGCCGGTTGTTATTCCGGTTATTTCGTCCTTGGCGCGGGGGGCGTTCATTGCCTTCCCGTTTTTCTTGTGAGGAACGTTCCCCCCGATTTCCTTCAGCCGTATTGGGCTTATTGGCCTGCTGAGGTTGCTGTGCAAAGCGTGGATTGCGGTTTTTGGCTCTTGAAGAACGGTTTTCCGGCTGTCCTTTCTGGGTGTTGGCATTCTCTTGTCCGTTAGTCGAACCTGAAGAACTTGTTGCTTCTCCATTTGCAGGTGCGTTGTTTTTTTGTTTTTTCTTCTTTCCTTTACTGTTTTTGCTTTTGTCAAAGCGGGTTAAGCTTTCCTGCTCCAGTAAGTCTTTAGGCTGTTTCGCCTCGCGTTCGTTATATTCCTCTACCAGTTTTTCCGGTTTTTCGCCCCGTTTGTTCATATTGATGATTTCAAAGGCTCTGCGTGCAGTGATGGTTGCCTCATTGGCAAGGAAACTCTTGTCTGTGCTGTATGTTATCGTGTTTTTAAGAATGTCAGCCTTGAAGTAAAAATAAGTAGCATCAGCTGTTTCGAGCGTGATTTCCTTGCTGGGAAGTCGCTTTTGACATTCTACATATGCATCGACCTCATAATTCAGGCAGCATTTCAGTTTGGCACACTGCCCTGCCAGTTTTTGCGGATTCAGTGAAATGTCTTGAAAACGGGCTGCACTGGTTGATACAGAGATGAAATTGGTCATCCATGTAGCGCAACAAAGTTCCCGTCCGCAAGGACCGATACCCCCGATTCGTCCTGCCTCCTGACGCGCTCCGATTTGCTTCATTTCGATGCGGACGCGGAATGCTTCAGCTAAAACCTTGATGAGCTGACGGAAGTCTACTCGTTCATCGGCAATGTAGTAGAAGATGGCTTTATTCCCATCACCTTGATATTCTACGTCGCCTATTTTCATCTGTAAGCCCAGGTCTTCTGCTATTTTGCGTGAACGTATCATGGTATCATGCTCGCGCGATTTGGCTTCTTCGTACTTTTCCATATCTACGGGTTTGGCTTTCCGGTAGATACGGCGAATCTCCGTATCTGGCTTGATGTTTGCTTTTCTCATTTGCAGAGGAACCAGTCTGCCGGTCAGTGTTACCGTTCCGATGTCGTGCCCAGGACTGGCTTCTACGGCAACAATGTCTCCTTTTTCCAAGGCCAGATGGTTGCTGTTTTTGAAATACCCTTTTCGGGTATTCTTAAACTGTACTTCCACGATGTCTTGCTCGTCGGCATTACCGGGAATATCAGCAAGCCAGTCGTAGGTGTTCAGTTTATTATTCTGTCGTCCGCAGCCGCCGCAGCAAAGGCGTCCACTTCCGTTTTTAAGTTTAAAATCATTATCCATTGTTATATTATTGCTTTAGTTCAACAATCATCCGCAGGGAAAGATCAAAGAAAATCATTTTCGGATTTACATTTTGCTCAACATGCAGTTGGGCTTCTTCCAAAAGAGCGGTGATTGAGAAGATATTTTTTTCATTAATAAAAGGCGCAAAGCGAGTGGAAAACTGGTCTTCATCCGGACTGAGATAGTTCATTTCAGGTTGATGGAAATTGTAGATGAAGTTTTCCCGGATCATACGCTGGCAATATTCCAGAAACGATTTCTGCCGTTCGCGTCCCATGCCGGCCACTTGTTCGCTCCAAGTCTTCAGCGTACGAATGTCACGCTTATATGCTGTGCGCATCAGGTTGATGAAGAGCTCAAAACTGTTTCTTTGTTCTTCACTTAACTGAATATTTTCCAAGGTCCGTAATAGGCTTCCTCCTGAGCGGTGCGCAATGTCTTTGGCATCATCGGGAGGTAAGAGATAGCGCTGCTTCAGATAGTCGGCCAGAATCTCTTCGCTGAGCGGATGGAGATGAATACGCTGTGTACGGCTGATGATGGTGGGGAGAAGGACTGTCGGGTCTTCGCTTACCAGAAGGAAGACGGTTTGCTGTGGAGGCTCCTCCAATAGTTTCAATAATTTGTTTGAACATTCTATGTTCATTTTTTCCGGCAGCCAGATGAGCATGATCTTATATCCTCCTTGGTTGGATTTGAGTGATAGTTTACGTTGTATCTCATCGCTTTCGCGTACGTAAATTTGCGGTTGCTGGTTTCCGGCATCAAGAGCGGTCATCCATTGGTTTAGACCTACATAGAGTTGGCGTTGAAGCATTTCTCGCCATTGAAGGAGAAAGTCATCGCATACAGAGTCGCGTCCGGCTTTCCGCTTGATGATAGGAAAGGCAAAATGCAGGTCGGGATGTGCCAGTCGGTTCATCATGGCGCATGACGGACATTCACCGCATGCGTCATTTTCATGCGGATGTTGGCAGAGCAAATAGCGGGCAGTGGCAAGGGCAAGGGGCAGTTTTCCGCTTCCGGCAGGACCGGACAGCAGGAGTGCGTGAGCCAGTTTGCCGGTTTTCGCACCTTGTATGAGCTGTCGTTTTGCTTCTTCTTGTCCGAGTACGTCTTTAAAGAAAGGCATGGCGATATTTTTTTGATTAGTAGATTGCTTTGGCTACGTTGCGTACGGTTTCGGTAGCTCCTACAGTGTAGAAGTGAATACTGGGAACTCCCTGCTTGATGAGTTCACTGCATTGGTAGATACACCATTCAGTTCCTAAAATACGTGCTTCTTCATCGGTTTTACACTTGATGACTTCCGAAGCCAGTTCTTCCGGTAAATCTACTTTGAAGGTTTTGGGCACTACTGATAATTGAGACAACTTAGTGAAAGGCTTGATTCCGGGAATAATCGGAGCTTGGATGCCAGCTTTACGTGCGCGGTCTACAAAATCAAAATAATGCTTGTTGTCATAAAAAAGCTGGGTGACTGCATACTCTGCTCCTGCCTCTATCTTGCGAGACAGCCAGTACAAGTCTTGTTCCGGATTGGGAGATTCCTCATGTTTTTCGGGATAACATGCCACTCCGTAGCTGAATGGTTGTAGAGGAGCTTTGATGGGAGAACCGTCAACAAAAACTCCTTGGTTGAAATCATTGATTTGCATTTCCAGGTCAATGGCATGTCGGTTTCCGCCGGCTTCCGGGGTAAAAGACGGTTCATGCTTGGCTTTATCTCCGCGTAAAACGAGCAGGTCGGTAATGCCCAAGAACTGAAGGTCTAACAATACATATTCGGTGTCTTCTCTGGTAAATCCACTGCACAGCATATGGGGTACCACGGTGATGTTATAGCGGTTCTGGATGGCAGCTGCCACTGCTACGGTTCCCGGACGCCGGCGAAGGCGGTCGCGGCGGAATAGCCCGTCTCCCAGTTCGCGGTAAACATATTCACTTCGATGAGTGGTTATATTGATGTACTTCGGGTCGAATTCACGCAATAGGTCAATATCTGCATAAATTTTTTCAATGCCTGTCCCTTTGATAGGAGGGAGGATTTCGAATGAAAAAGCGGTCTTATCGGTTGATTTGATTAAATCTATTACTCTCATTTTATCTCGTTAGTGGGGTTCTATTGCCAAATTAGTTATTTGGGCAAATATAAGAAAAAACTGCCGAACTCCATGGAAAATGGTTTTAATTTTATCAGACAGGAACGTTTAGCTTTACAGATATAGAGGTAAATATAGGCGATATGAAGTAATATAGACAGGGAATATTGGATTTGCGGCCGATTTGAACGATTGTAAAACAGAACGCCTTGGCGTTTGCCGTGAAATGAGTAGGCGTTTTGGTTTTTGTGCCGAGGCGTTTTTGCGGTCATGCCTTGGCGTTTTTAAGCCGAGGCATGACAGAAGATGAAGTTGGAATTATTTTCTTTGAGAGGGTTAAATCACGGGGGTAAACAGATTGGCAAACCATCCCACAAATCGTCGCCATGCAGAGCGTTTTTTGTATTCTTCACGTGTCATGATGGTGCTGCATTGCTTGTCTTCATGGAAAATGTGACCAAGCTCGTCGGTGAGGGGAAGGTCGAAGATAAATGCATTGATTTCGTAGTCATAGCGTAAGCTCCGGCTGTTCAGGTTTGTACTTCCTACGGTACAGAAACGATCGTCTACTATCATGATTTTGGAATGATGGAATCCTCCGTTAAAGATATAGATGTGGGCTCCGGCCTTTCTCAGCCGGTTGGCGATATAGAAGCCGGCATCGGGAGTAAACGGGATGTCCGATTTTCCGGGAATCATAATTTCTACCCTTACTCCTCTTCGGGCAGCACGTTTGATGGCTTTCCGTATACTGGAGGTAGGAGTGAAATAAGGATTGATGATTTGTATTTTATGTTCGGCTGCATCAATGGCTGCGATATAAGCTTTACGTATGATATCAGGGTTGTCATGCGGAACACGCTGTACGATAGCCACTTGATTTCCTGCGCTAACGGGCAGACGGTCTAACGAGTCTTTGCTGAAGGGGAAAAACTCTTGTCCGTTTACTTTTTGTTTGGTTTCCTTATTCCATACATGTAAAAAAGCTTGCTGGAGTTGTTCCACAGCTGGTCCTTCTATGCGTATGTGCATATCGCGCCATGCTCCTATTTCAGGCAGTCCGTTGATATAATAATCGGCGATGTTCATTCCTCCTGTGTAGCCCACTTTTCCGTCGATGATTACTATTTTCTGGTGGTCTCGACAAAACACGTGATTGATGTATGGAAAGCGTATCGGGTCGAACTTCACGATTTCAATGCCTCGTTCGTTCAGCATTTTCAGATGTTCTTTTTTCAGCGGACGGTTATTGGAGAAATTGCCGAATGCATCGAACATGGTTCTTACCTTTACCCCTTCTTTGGCTTTTTCGGCGAGGAGGGTAAACATTTCTTTAGCGATGGAGTCACTCCGGAAGTTGAAGTACTCCATATGAATGTGATGCTTAGCCTGCTTGATGGCTTCAAACAGACTGTTGAATTTCTCTCTTCCGCTGGGGAGGAGTTCCAGTTGGTTATGTTGGGTTAAAGGAATGTTTCTCTGTTTCAGAAAATGAGCAAAAATAGAATCAGCCGGAAGATAGCTTTGTAAGCTGTCTGTATCTTCATTTTCAGTTGAAAATAAAAATGTGGAAGCTGAGGCCGATGTGCTTAATCCGATGAGAAAAATACATATAAAGTATAGTTTATATAGAATTGTTTTCATGTTTTGGCTTTCTTGCTGGCGCAAAAGTATGGAATATTTTATAATTCAACAATGAAAAAGGTGATTTAAACTATAAAAACAGACAAGGTGACAAGTGTTGAGGGGAACTTATTGATAGCGAAAAAGAACTTTTTTACGGTTTCTTGTCGATGTGTGGAAGATTATACTCTTTATTGTCAACCCAATTATATAATTTTGTGGTCTTAATGGCTTTTGGATATGAATATTATTCGATTTTGTAAAAACTGGACACTTCCTATTGCTATGCTGTCGGGGGTAGTTCTTTATTTTGTTTATGTAAATGTTCCCTGGTTTCTTACTACAAGAGAAGTTGTGGGGCAGTTGGTTGATGTTATTCAGCCGGTGCTGATTTTTACAATGCTGTTTCTTACCTTCTGTAAGGTTGATTTTAGTGAGTTGCGTTTTTGCCGTTGGCATTTATGGCTGTTGCTTATTCAGGGAGGGAGCTTTGCTTTGTTGGGTATGTTGCTTGTTTTGCTCCCCGATTTTCCGGCACGTATTATAATGGAAGGAGGAATGTTGTGCCTGATTTGTCCTACGGCAACGGCTGCGGCGGTAGTGACCCGTAAGTTGGGTGGCGATGCGGGGCATCTTACGGCGTATACGGTATTCATTAATTTATTGGCCGCTTTTTTCGTTCCGCTTTTATTACCGGCAGTACATCCTCAGCCAGGCATTAGCTTTATCGGCTCTTTCAGCTTGATTTTAGGAAAAGTGTTTCCTCTTTTGTTGGGTCCCTTTGGGGCGGCTTTTCTGATACGTCGGTTTTTACCCGCCTTTCATGCGTATGTATCTCGGTTTCATGAATTGTCTTTTTATCTTTGGGCAGTAGCGCTGACATTGGCTATTGCTGTGACTACGAGGAGTATTGTGCACAGTGAGGTTTCTGTGGGGTTACAGGTAGGCTTGGCTCTTGTTTCCTTGATTTGCTGTGCGGTCCAGTTTTATTTGGGTAAAAAAATAGGGCGTATTTATGGCGATGAAATAAGTGCTGGGCAAGCTTTGGGACAGAAAAATACAGTTTTGGGCATTTGGCTGGGATATACTTTTTTTACTCCGGTTACGGCTGTAGCAGCGGGATTTTACAGCATTTGGCATAATGTGTTTAATTCCCGTCAGCTTTATCTGCAGCGGAAAAGAGAAGGTTCGGAATAGTCAGATTGTTTCTCGGAAGGCATGGATAAACGTGACGGATTGATTCCTTCTAATGCGAGGAGCCGGAGTTTATTGTAAATTCCGCCGGCATATCCCGTAAGGCTCCCGTTGCTTCCTATGACCCGGTGACAGGGAATAATCAGGCTGATGGGGTTTTGTCCGATGGCTCTGCCTACAGCTTGTGCCGACATGCACTTTATTTTTCTGATCTGTGCTATTTCTCTGGCAATATCCTTGTAACAAACCGTTTCTCCATAGGGAATTGTTTTTAACAGATTCCATACTTCAAGTTGAAAAGGTGTCCCGTCAAGAATTAAATCGGGAGTAAAGTCGGGACATTTTCCTTCAAAGTAGCAGTCTAACCAGGTTTCAACTGATTTAAACATACCGGGTATGGTTGTTTTTTCGGGCAAGGGGAATGAATTGGGTGCAAGAGATTCCTGCTTATCCAGCCATAAGCCGGTAAGTTGTTTGCCGTTGCTGCTCATTGTGATTTTGCAGAAGGGTGCTTGATAGCTGGTTGTAAAAAGCATAGATAGGGTGCAAATGTTTCGTGTGCAAAAATAAGCGAAAAGCCGGAGATGAGCAATTCAAGTAATTCTCTTTCTCCGGCTTTGGTGTGTGTATAGATTTAGTTATTCGATTCGTTAGATACGTTCTTCAGCCAAGGCTAGTTGCGACAAGTCTTGTGATACATAGTCGGCTTGGAAGAAACGGCTCGCACGGAGCAAGTGACGCCATATACTTACCAACTCTTGTGTTTCCTGAAGGATGTTCAGATAGACCATTGAAGCTTTCAAACTTTCTGTTCCGCCTTCCTGCATGCGGTTCATCTGCTGTTTGCGCAGTGCGGAAATCATATTCTTCAGTTCGTCTCCTTTTTTCAGGATGTCATCGGCTTCATCGTAGTTGTTGGTATCAATCGCCTGTCGGGTGCGGTCCATCAGTTCGCAAAGTCTTTCTCTTACCGGCAGAAACTCTTGTACGCATTCAGCCGAAATCGGGTTGAAGTTGTTGTCAACGTGTTCTTTGCAAGGTTCGCAGATACGCTTCAAGCAGTAAAGCATCTGTTCGCAGCTATTGCTTCCCAAGTGGAACCAAGTATTCTTTTCGATAGCGATGGTGATAGGAATGCGGCGCAGACCCAATATCTCTTTGCGGCGGCGTTTCTTCAACATCTTTCTTTGTTCTTCAGTGGAGCTCATGGCTTTACGCAAGTCTTTCAGGTTTTCGTTGATAAAACCGTTAGTGGCTTGAACGTAAGCTGTTTCGCTGAAGTTGATGTAGTCGGTAAATGTTTCTTTCACATGCTGGCGTAACAGAGAAATGGTTTCTGCTTTATCTTTGCTTGCCATCATGCGTTTGAATACATCATCTTGGCTTTCCACTTTTTCCTTTTTGCTGTACTTGATGTTACTGCGAACTAGAAGGAATACAGCTAAAGCGATGAATCCAAGCATTCCCACTACGTTAGTGTAGAACATAACGAAAGTAACAATGGCACATACGGTGAAGGCTACAAATGCGGTGATAAACCATCCTCCGATAACTGAAAGTACACCTGTGATACGGTAAACAGCACTCTCGCGGCTCCAAGCGCGGTCGGCAAGTGAGGTACCCATTGCAACAATGAAGGTTACGTAAGTGGTAGAGAGGGGCAACTTCATGGTTGTACCGATAATAATCAGCAATCCCGATAAAACCAAGTTGACAGAAGCACGAACCAAGTCGAAAGCAGCATCGTTTTCCATGATTGATTCTTCTTTATTGAAACGATTGTCAATCCAGCGGCGGGTGCTTGCAGGAATTACTCGTTTTAAGAAGTCATTGATGTTGTTCGCACGGCGCACAATGGTACGTGCCAGTGCTGATGAGCCGAACATTTCGTCACCTTCTTCCTGGCGGGCCAGGTCAACAGAAGTTTTGATTACGTTTTTGGCCTTTTTAGAAGTAGCCAGTGCATATACCATGATGATACCTGAAGCAAACAGGAAGATGGCAGGCGTTTTGGCAGATGACATAAGTGACGACATCATGAAATCGTGTACGCTTGCCCCGTTTGCATTCGCAATGTAGTCTGTGTAAGCAGAAAATCCGGCAAGAGGAACACCGATGAAGTTTACCAAGTCATTTCCGGCGAATGCCAGAGCCAGAGAGAATGTTCCCAAGAGAACAATTAACTTAAATACGTTGACTTTAAGCCAGTGTAAGATTTGCATTAAGATGGTGAAGAAAACAAAGCATCCGGTAACCAGCAGCGCGGTATTGCTTTGAATCCATGCCAGTGATTCGGCAGAAATAAAAGGAGCACTTTTTAATCCTTTGATTAAGATAAAGTATAAGAGTGAAGTAACGGCTACTCCTCCGAATATGCCAATAGTCCAGGAAAGGTTCTTTTTATAGTTGAAGCTGAAGATGAGTCGGGAGAGATATTGTACCAGGGTACCGGCTATAAATGCGATAGCAACCGAAAGGAAGATACCCATAATCACTGAAAGAGCTTTTTCGGTGTTCATCATGTCACCTAAGCTGAGCATTCCGGTTTCATCGCCGATGATTTTTAAGATGGCTAAGATAAAGGTACCTCCTAAAAGTTCGAAAACCATTGAAACGGTAGTGGATGTAGGTAATCCTAAAGTGTTGAAAACATCCAGAAGAACCACGTCGGTCACCATTACAGCCAGCAAGATACACATGATTTCATAGAAGCTGAAATTGACCGGTTGGAAGATTCCGTGCCGGGCTATGTCCATCATTCCATTACTCAGTACGGCTCCGGCAAAGACACCGATGGCGGCTACAATGATAATGGTTTTGAATTTTGCGACTTTTGCCCCTACGGCAGAACTCATGAAGTTTACGGCATCATTGCTGACACCAACCAGCAAATCGAAGATTGCCAGCATAAACAGGAATATTACAATTCCTAAGTAAATAGTTTCCATACTTGTTTTGCTAAGATTTTATGGCTGCAAAGATAAAAACGTTGTGTTATATAGAAATGTCATACATGTTACAATTTCGTTACATTTGCTTTTTGCTGTTCTTTAATAGAAAAAAAAGCATTTTTACTTTAATTAAAATGGATTTATCGGCTGAAAATTCGTAATTTTGCACCCAGCTATTTAAACCCAACTATTTAAAGATACAGTTATGTCAGAATCTAAGAAAATTAAAACCGCATTAGTTTCGGTTTATCATAAGGACGGATTGGACGCTATCTTAGCGAAACTGCATGAAGAAGGTGTTCAGTTCTTGTCAACAGGTGGAACACGTGAGTTTATCGAATCTTTAGGATATCCTTGCCAGGCAGTAGAAGATGTTACTACTTATCCTTCTATTCTGGGTGGCCGTGTGAAAACACTTCATCCGAAAATCTTTGGAGGTATCCTTTGCCGTCGCGAACTGGAAGGCGACCAGCAGCAGGTAGCTCAGTATGAAATTCCGGAAATTGATCTGGTTATCGTTGACCTCTATCCGTTTGAAGACACCGTGGCAAGCGGAGCAAGTGAGCAGGATATCATTGAAAAAATCGATATAGGCGGTATTTCATTGATTCGTGCCGGTGCTAAAAACTTCAACGATGTAGTGATTGTTGCCAGCAAGCACCAGTATCAGCCGTTATTGGATATCTTGAATCAGCAAGGTGCCGTTACTACCCGCGATCAGCGTCGTTGGTTTGCAGGAGAAGCTTTTACCGTATCTTCTCATTACGACTCTGCTATCCGTGATTACTTTAAAAACTAATTTTTTCAATAAAAGATAAAAGAAAAGAATGGGTTTATTCTCTTTTACTCAATCCATTGCGATGGACCTTGGTACAGCCAATACAATCATTATTTGCAACGATAAGATTGTTGTTGATGAGCCGTCGGTAGTAGCGCTTGATCGCCGTACGGAAAAAATGATTGCTGTGGGTGAGCGTGCTAAGCTGATGTATGAAAAGGAAAATCCGAATATCCGTACAGTCCGTCCGTTGCGCGACGGAGTGATAGCCGACTTTAATGCCTGTGAGCAGATGATGCGCGGTTTGATAAAGAAGGTGAGCAAGGGACGTCGTCTGTTTACTCCTTCTCTTCGTATGGTTATCGGGGTCCCTTCCGGTTCTACAGAGGTTGAGCTGCGTGCTGTTCGTGATAGTGCTGAGCATGCAGGTGGACGAGATGTCTATCTGATATTCGAGCCAATGGCGGCAGCTGTCGGTATTGGTTTGGACGTGGAGGCTCCTGAAGGAAATATGGTGGTCGACATAGGTGGAGGTTCAACTGAAATTGCTGTGATTTCACTGGGAGGTATTGTTTCAAATAACTCAATACGTGTAGCAGGCGATGACTTGACTGCCGATATTCAGGAGTATATGAGCCGTCAGCATAACGTAAAAGTCAGTGAGCGTATGGCAGAGCGTATTAAAATTCACGTGGGAGCGGCTTTGACCGACTTGGGAGATGAGGCTCCGGAAGATTATATTGTACGCGGACCGAACCGTATCACCGCATTGCCGATGGAGGTTCCTGTATGTTATCAGGAAATAGCGCACTGTATGGAAAAGAGCATTGCGAAAATTGAAATGGCGATTTTAAGTGCACTTGAAAATACACCTCCTGAACTTTATGCCGATATTGTAAATAACGGAATTTACTTGGCTGGTGGTGGTGCCTTGTTGCGCGGACTTGATAAACGACTGACTGATAAAATTAATATTCCGTTCCATATTGCGGAAGATCCGTTGCTGAGTGTTGCCAAAGGTACTGGTATTGCGTTGAAGAATGTAGATCACTTCTCGTTCTTGATGAGATAAATTGCGATACTGGTTTTATAATATCAGGAACGCAGAGATGTAGAAACACGAATTTCACTTTATTAGCTGGAAACAGTGTCTCTGCGCCTCTGCGTTCGTTTACTTTAAATTTAAAACTAATTCTGAATGAGAAATCTGCTCGATTTCCTCCTGAAATATAATTACTGTCTGCTGTTTGTATTGCTGGAGGTTATTTGCTTCATTTTGCTGTTTCGTTTTAACAGCTATCAGGGAAGTGTGTTTTTCACTTCGGCAAACCGTATTGCCGGAGAAATATACGATTTGTCGAGTGAGGTAACTCGTTATATCGGTCTCGGGGAAGTGAATCGTCAGCTCACCCGGAGAAATGTGGAGCTTGAACTGGAAGTAGAATCACTGCGCCGTGCGGTAACTTCCTATACTCAAGATTCGCTGAAGGTAGAAAAGATGCTGGATGAGGCCAAAAAAGGGTATCAGATTCATGATGCGCGCGTGGTGAATAACAGCGTGACTCATGCCGATAACTACATCACGATTGACAGAGGAGAAGATGACGGAATACGCCCGGAGATGGGTGTGGTATGTGGCAATGGTGTTGTAGGTATTGTATATATGACGGGAAGTCATCATGCTCTTGTTCTTCCGGTTCTGAATTCAAAAAGCAGTATCAGCTGCAAAATCAAGCGGACCGAATACTTCGGTTTTCTGAAGTGGGAGGGTGGCTCTTCTCAGTACGCTTATGTGAAAGACATGCCGCGTCATTCCGAGTTTACCTTGGGCGATACCATTGTGACCAGTGGTCATAGTGCTGTTTTCCCTTCGGGGATTCCTGTAGGAACTGTTGATGACATGGTAGACAGCCATGACGGTTTGTCTTACTTGCTTCGGGTGAAACTGTTTACTGATTTTGCCCGTCTTACCGATGTGCAGGTAATTGCTCCGGTAGGAAATGAAGACCAGATGGCTTTAGAAAGAAAGGCGGGAATTTAATTTAAGTGAAAGAAGATTGTTTATGCAAAAAATACAGCGTATCCAGTGGTTGGTTTTTCTGGTGCTACTTCAGGTACTGGTGCTAAACTATGTGCATATAGGTCAATATGCCACTCCTTTATTTTATATATACTTCATCTTGAAATTTCATACAGATACCGGTCGGAAAGAGCTGATGCTTTGGTCCTTTGCGATAGGGTTATGTATTGATATATTCAGCAATACTCCGGGCATGAATGCAGCTGCCGCTGTTTTATTGGCTTTCTGCCGTCCGCTTTTATTGCGTAGCCAGCTTTTGAGAGGAAGCACTGATCTTTTTGAGCCGGGAATCCGGGTGATGGGATTTTTGCCTTTCTTGCGATATGCTTTTGCCGGTGTGCTGGTTCATGTAACGGCATTGGATATGCTCGATGTCTTTTCATGGGCTCACTTCGATGTGCTCATCTTAAAAATAGTGAGTGATGTGGCTGTTACCTTGTTTTGTATTTTATGTGTTGATGCAGTTAGGAGGAAAAAATAGTGGAACGCAACTATAATCTGGAGAAGCGGAAATATGTGATAGGAGGAGCTGTGATATTAGTGGTGCTGGTTTTTATGATTCGTTTGCTTGCACTCCAAATCATGAGCGATGATTATAAAAAGAATGCCGACAGTAATGCGTTACTGAAAAAAATACAGTATCCCAGCCGGGGAATAATTTATGACCGTAATGACAAACTGCTTGTTTTTAATCAAGCAGCCTACGATATCATGGTTGTAATGAAAGAAATCACTTCGTTAGACACGCTTGATTTATGCCGTACGCTGAATGTTACGCCCGAATTTATACGTAAGAGGTTACACGATATCAAAGACCGGAGATTAAACCCCGGTTATTCGCCTTATACCAATCAGGTCTTGCTGACCCAGTTGTCGGCCGAAGAGTGTGGCGTCTTTCAGGAGAAGTTATTCAAGTTTCCGGGATTTTATATTCAGCGCCGTACCATACGTCAGTATAGTTCTAGTGCCGGGGCACATATTTTGGGCGATATCGGTGAAGTCTCAAAGAAAGAGATGGAGAAAGACAAGTATTATATTCCCGGCGATTTTATCGGGAAACTGGGAGTAGAAAGTTCGTATGAAGAAAAACTCCGGGGAGAAAAGGGGGTGGAAATCTTGCTCCGCGATGTGCGTGGACGTATTCAGGGAAGCTATATGAATGGAGAATTTGATAAAGCTCCTGTTGCCGGAAAGAACTTGACATTGAGCTTGGATATTGACCTTCAGATGTTGGGCGAGCGTTTGCTGGAAGGGAAAATCGGAAGTATCGTAGCCATTGAACCTTCTACGGGGGAAGTGCTTTGCATGGTCTCTTCTCCAACGTACGACCCTCAGTTGATGGTGGGGCGTAGCCGGGGAAAGAATCATTTGATGATGGCAGCCGACCCTTGGAAGCCCCTGTTGAACCGTGCCATTATGGGAACTTATCCTCCCGGTTCAACCTTCAAGACTACGCAGGCGCTGACTTTCTTGCAAGAAGGAATCATCGTTCCCGGTACTCCTTACTCGTGTGTGGGGGGATTTAATTTCCGGGGACTGCATGTGGGTTGTCACGGTCACCCTTCTCCGTTGACACTGATTCCTGCCATTGCTACTTCATGTAACGGTTACTTTTGCTGGGGACTTTATCACATGATTGGTGCCCGCCAGAAATACGGCTCCGTGCAGAAAGCCATGAATACCTGGCGCGACTATATGGTTTCAATGGGATTCGGCTATACGTTGGGAATTGACCTTCCCGGAGAGAAGCGAGGCATGATACCGAATGCTGCTTTTTATGACAAAGCATACAGAGGCTCATGGAACGGACTTACCATTATCAGTATCTCCATCGGGCAGGGAGAGGTTACAGCTACTCCGCTTCAGATTGCGAATTTAGGCGCGACCATTGCCAATCGCGGATACTATGTCACTCCTCATGTGGTAAAACGGATAGAAGGAGAACCATTGGATGAGGCTTATACGAAACGCAATTATACGAAAGTAGACGCTTCGCATTATGAAGAAGTAGTTCAGGGAATGCGTGCGGCTGTGTTGGGCGGAACATGTAGACTGGCTAATCTCCCAGATATTGAAGTCTGCGGAAAAACAGGAACAGCGCAAAACAGAGGAAAAGACCACTCGGCATTTTTAGGCTTTGCCCCGATGAACAACCCCAAGATAGCGATTGCCGTTTATGTGGAAAACGGAGGATGGGGAGCCACTTACGGAGTTCCTATCGGGAAGTTAATGATAGAACAATATTTGAAAGGCGGTCTTTCACCGGATGATGAGGTGCTTGCTGCCGATATTCAGAAAAGAAGAATTGATTATGGCATACGCGAAAGGTAGTATATGGAAGAATGTAGACTGGTGGTTAGTCGGTCTGTATCTGGTACTGGTTATACTGGGTTGGTTTAGTGTATGCGGCGCGAGCTATGACTACGGAGAGCCCGATTTCTTTGACCTCTCCACCCGTGCCGGTAAGCAAATGATGTGGATCGGTTGCTCGTTGGGTTTAGGTTTCGTCTTGATGATGCTTGACTCCCGTCTGTATGACACGTATGCCTACCTCATATACGGTTTGATGCTGGTGGTGCTGCTCGGTACCATTTTTAATCCACATGAAATCAAGGGCTCCCGTTCCTGGATTGTATTGGGACCAGTCAGTATCCAGCCCGCCGAGTTTGCCAAGTTTGCCACGGCATTAGCCTTAGGGAAGCTGATGGGCGAATACACCTACTCCATCAGCCGGGGGCGTGACATGATGCTTTCACTGGCTGTAATCTTATTACCCATGCTGCTTATTATCCTACAGCGAGAAACAGGTTCGGCCTTGGTTTATCTGTCCTTCTTTCTGGTACTCTACCGGGAAGGAATGACGGGTGCGGTCTTATTTTCCGGCATCTGTGCGGTCATCTTTTTTATTGTAGGTATTCGTTTCGGAGCCGATTTCATGATTGACGAGATGACCTCATGGGGCGAGTTTTCCGTAGCCTTGCTTATCGTCTTGCTCACGGCTTTGCTGGTGCGTCTGTATTGCCGTCAGGGCGGACGGCTTGTTTCTGCCTATATAGCCTCGATTGGAGGAGGCAGTATTGTAATTGGTGTATTGTTTTCTTGTAACGTGATACCGTTCGATGTGACCTACCTTCTCTTGGCTGTTTATGCTGCATTAGCAGTCTATTTGGGCGTGATGTATCTCCGGGAGCGTTTCGTCAACTACCTTTATACGCTGATGTTTGTCATCGGTTCGGTTACCTTCTTCTTTTCCACCGATTATGTATTTAATCAAGTGCTTGAAAACCATCAGAAGACCCGTATCGAAGTGCTGTTGGGGATGAAAGACGATCCGGCAGGTGCAGGATACAATGTAAACCAAAGTAAGATAGCCATCGGGTCGGGCGGATTGCTGGGCAAGGGCTTCTTGAACGGAACCCAGACAAAGCTGAAATACGTTCCGGAGCAAGACACCGACTTTATATTTTGCACCGTAGGCGAAGAGCAAGGCTTCTTCGGTTCTGCCTTTGTGCTGCTGCTTTTTGCCGTATTGATTCTTCGGCTCATTTATTTGGCAGAGCGGCAGAGCACCCGTTTCGGCAGAGTTTACGGCTATTCGGTGGCAAGTATTTTCTTTTTCCACCTCTTTATCAATATCGGCATGGTGCTCGGATTGACTCCGGTTATCGGTATTCCGTTGCCTTTCTTCAGTTACGGAGGTTCGTCGCTGTGGGGATTCACCATTCTGCTGTTCGTCTTTCTCCGGATTGATGCAGGAAGAGAATGATTGAGGGAAGGATAGGATGCGGTTCGGCAGTACTTTCGCTCAAAAGCCAGCTTTTAGCTTGGTACTGCACTCATCTTTCACTATCTTTGTAAGCAAGTAATCAGCAAATAATCAGTAAATATCAGCAAATAAATATAGAATAAATCAGTATGGTATCAGTAGATGGATTAACCGTTGAGTTTGGCGGAACCACCTTGTTTAGTGACATAAGCTTTCAGATTAATGAAAAAGACCGCATTGCGTTGATGGGAAAGAACGGTGCGGGAAAATCTACCTTGTTGAAAATTCTGGCAGGAGTACGCCAGCCTACCCGTGGAAAGGTAACTGCACCGAAAGATTGCGTAGTGGCTTATTTGCCCCAGCACCTGATGACAGAAGATGGTCGTACCGTGTTCGAAGAGGCTTCACAGGCCTTTGCTCATTTGCGTGAAATGGAGCAGGAAATTGATAGGATGAATAACGAACTTGCCACGCGGACTGACTATGAAAGCGACTCGTATATGGAACTGATTGAAAAAGTAGCTGCCATGAGCGAGAAGTTTTATGCCATCGATATGACGCATTTTGAAGAGGATGTAGAGAAGGCTTTGCTGGGTTTGGGATTCATGCGCGAAGACTTCCATAAGCAGACCAGTGAGTTCAGTGGCGGATGGCGTATGCGTATCGAGCTGGCTAAACTGCTTTTGCAAAATCCCGATGTGCTGCTGCTTGATGAGCCGACCAACCACCTTGATATCGAATCGATTCAGTGGCTGGAAGACTTCCTGATTTCCAGCGCAAAGGCTGTGGTGGTAATTAGTCATGACCGTAAATTTGTAGATAATATTACGACACGTACCATTGAAGTAACCATGGGACGTATCTATGATTATAAAGTGAATTATTCTCAGTATCTTGTATTGCGGAAAGAACGTCGTGAGCAGCAGATGAAGCAGTACGAAGAACAGCAGAAGATGATTCAGGAAACGAAAGACTTTATAGAACGCTTCAAAGGAACGTACAGCAAAACGCTTCAGGTACAGAGCCGGGTGAAGATGCTGGAAAAGCTGGAGCTGATAGAAGTGGACGAAGAAGATACTTCCGCACTTCGTTTGAAGTTCCCTCCCTCACCGCGTAGCGGAAGCTACCCGGTAACGATGGAAGGCGTAGGAAAATCTTACGGCGATCATGTGGTGTTCCGTAACGCATCGCTTACGATAGAACGCGGCGATAAAGTGGCTTTCGTGGGTAAAAACGGAGAGGGTAAGTCTACGTTGGTGAAGTGTATCATGAATGAAATTGACCATGACGGTACGCTGACGTTGGGGCATAATGTGCAGATTGGTTATTTTGCCCAGAACCAAGCTTCACTCTTAGATGAAAACCTGACCGTGTTTCAAACCATCGACGATGTAGCGAAGGGAGAAATCCGCAATAAAATCCGAGACCTGCTCGGAGCCTTCATGTTTGGCAGTCCGGAGGCATCTATGAAGAAAGTAAAAGTGCTTTCAGGAGGTGAACGCACCCGTCTTGCCATGATTAAGTTACTGCTTGAGCCGGTTAACCTGCTGATTTTAGATGAGCCGACCAATCACCTTGACATGAAGACCAAGGATATTCTGAAACAGGCATTAGTGGACTTTGACGGCACGCTGATTGTGGTTTCTCATGACCGTGATTTCCTTGACGGACTGGTAACTAAAGTTTATGAATTTGGCAATCAGCGCGTGAAAGAACATCTTTGCGGTATTTATGAATTCCTGGAAACAAAGAAAATGGAAAGCCTTCAAGAATTAGAACGTTCTAAAAAATAAACAGTTATGAATTTTCTTGATTTAGTAAAAGCACGCTGTTCGGTGCGGAGTTATGAACCCCGTCCGGTTGAACAGGAGAAATTAGATTATATTCTGGAATGTGTACGTCTGGCTCCCTCGGCAGTAAATTTTCAGCCTTGGCGTTTTGCGGTAGTAACCGATCCGGAACGGTTGGCTGCATTAAAAACGGCTTATCCCCGTGAATGGATTCAGACAGCTCCCTGTATCATTGTAGCTTGCGGCAACCATGAAGAAGCTTGGCACCGTAAGCCGGATGGAAAAGACCATACCGATGTTGATGTATCTATTGCGGTAGAACATCTTTGTCTGGCTGCAGCCGAGCAGGGATTAGGTACCTGCTGGGTATGCAACTTTGATGTGCCTCGCTGTCGGGAGGTCATGCATCTGCCCGATTCACTGGAACCGATTGCCCTCATTCCGCTGGGTTACTCATCTGCAACTGAAATGCCGGAGAAAAAACGCAAGTCTTTGCAGGACATTTTACTTTAGTCAGACGGGAGAGCTGAAGTAGAAACCGATTTCCATCCTGCTCCCTTTCGGGATAAGGCATTGTGCCGGTTAGGCTTCTACGGTTTTCATTCTGAAAAACACCAAGGCGTTTCATCTGAAATGATTATTCGTTTCAAGTGAAACGCCTTGGTGTTTTTATTATGTAGATGACAAGGCACGGCTTTTTCATTTAACATGCTTTCAGTACTTCCTTGGCAGTACTCCAGTACTTTGGCGG
The DNA here is from genome assembly GCA_900546645.1 of uncultured Bacteroides sp. Taxonomy (GTDB): domain Bacteria; phylum Bacteroidota; class Bacteroidia; order Bacteroidales; family Bacteroidaceae; genus Phocaeicola. The sequence goes on from URDR01000031.1 coordinate 29,307, forward strand.
AAGTACTCCAGTACTCCGGTGAGAGTACTGCGGTACTTTGCCCGAAGTACTGGCTTTAAATGAAAGAGCCATGATGCCAATGACGAATTGAACGCTCATAGAGAAAGACTTTCTCGAAAAAAAGTAGTATCTTTACACCCCGAAAAATCAACTGTATGAATAAACCGATACGCTATAATGATTTTGCCGGTTTCATGGCTGAACAATTTCCGTTCAAGGTGCAGAAAATATCTGTCAATGCGGGGTTTACCTGCCCCAACCGTGACGGGACAAAAGGCTATGGAGGCTGTACGTATTGCAATAACCAAACATTTAATCCGGCTTACTGCCGAACAGAAAAGTCGGTAGCTGCCCAGCTTGAAGAAGGGAAAGCCTTCTTTTCACGCAAATATCCTCAAATGAAATACCTTGCTTATTTCCAGGCCTATACCAATACGTACGGCGAACTGGAAACCCTGAAGCGCATGTACACTGAGGCTTTGCAGGTAGAAGATGTGGTAGGACTGGTTATCGGTACCCGTCCGGACTGTATGCCCGACACCTTGCTCAACTGGCTGGAGGAACTGAACCGACAGACTTTTTTGCTGGTTGAATACGGAATAGAAAGCACAGACGACCGTACCTTGCAGCGTATCAACCGGGGACATACATTTGCCTGTACCGTCGATGCGGTTCACCGGACAGCAGCCCGCGGCATACGCACGGGCGGACATATCATTATCGGATTGCCGGGTGAAGAAGGAGAGGCTGTGTTCAGACAAGCCGAACAGCTGTCGGCTCTTCCGCTGACCACGCTGAAAATGCATCAGCTTCAGCTGATTCGCGGTACGCGCATGGCGCATGAATATGAGTTGCATCCCGAGCATTTTCATCTTTATTCGGCTGATGAATACATTGATTTGGTAATAGATTACATGGAGCGTTTGCGTCCCGATTTAGTTTTGGAGCGTTTTATCTCGCAGTCGCCGAAAGAACTGCTGATTGCGCCCGACTGGGGACTGAAAAATCATGAGTTTACCGATCGCCTGAAAAAGCGCATGAATGAGCGTGACACGTGGCAAGGAAAGAACTATCATCCAGCTTCCGGCATGGATTCAGGCAAGGGGGAACTCTAAGAACGTATAAACTCAAAACTTACAAACTTAATTTAGATATGGAATTAAAAGGAAAAGTACATTATGTGGGTGTGAACGACCGCACCAAAGCATTGTTCGAAAATCTTTGGCCATTGCCTTACGGGGTATCTTATAACTCGTATCTGATTGCCGATGAAAAGGTAGTTCTGGTAGATACAGTTGATGTGGCTTTCTTTGAAGTTTACTTGAAGAAAATCCGCAATGTCATCGGAGACCGTAAAATTGATTATCTGGTGATTAACCATATGGAGCCCGACCATTCAGGTTCTATTTCTTTGATTAAGCAATATTATCCGGATGTGGTATTGGTAGGTAACAAGAAAACCTTTGATATGGTAGACGGATATTACGGAACAGGCGGCGAACGCTTGGTGGTAAACGACGGCGATTCTTTGAATATCGGTCATCATAACTTGAATTTCTACCTGATTCCGATGGTTCACTGGCCCGAAACGATGGTAACTTTTGATTCTACAGAAGGAGTACTTTTCTCAGGTGATGCATTCGGATGTTTCGGTGCACTGAACGGCGGCTGCGTAGATAAGTACATCAATACAGATATTTACTGGAATGAAATGCGCCGTTATTACTCAAACATTGTAGGTAAGTTTGGAAATCCGGTTCAAAAGGCTTTGAAGAAATGTGGCGGATTGCCTATCAAGATGATCTGCTCAACTCACGGTCCGGTGTGGGAAGAAAAGATTCCTCAGGTAGTTGAGATGTATGACAAGCTGAGCCGCTATGAAGGTGAAGAAGGAGTGGTAGTGGTTTATGGAACCATGTATGGCAACACAGAAGAAATGGCAGAAGTCATTGCAGAAGAATTAAGTTTGCAGGGAATCAAGAATGTGGTGATGCATAATGCTTCACATACGCATCATTCTTATATATTGGCAGACATCTTCAAGTATAAAGGTCTGATTGTAGGAAGTACCACCTATAACATGAATCTTTATCCGGAAGTACAGTCATTGCTTGACAAGGTAGCAGCACGCGAAATGAAAAACCGCATTATGGGATATTTCGGTTCGTTTACTTGGGCAAGTGCAGCCGTGAAAAAGTTAGGCGAATATACCGAAAAACTTAAATTTGAAGTGGTGGAAGCTCCGGTGGAAATGAAGCAGAGCATGAGTGCAGACTGTGGTTCACAAGCCCGTATGCTGGCTAAGGCCATGGCCGACCGCTTGAAAGCCGACCGCAACTAAGCTCCTTGGATTATGGAAACTTTTCAGACTTGCATTGTTGTTTTATAAGAGTCGGAAGGTTCATGACGGTGTGTCAAAACTTATTTTTAAGATGAACTGATCGTTTGAAATTAGAGCATCTTAAAAGACTAAATAAAGGGTCATATCCAGCTCTGTATAGAGTTATGGGTATGACCCTTTTAATATGATGGTTATAGTCTGTAATTTTTGGAAGTAGTAAAGAACAAGTCCGTATCTCTCATTTTGTCATTCTTACATTCATTTCTCTCTAATACAGCTCCACTAATTCATCACTGCCTTGTGGCATATAAAGGAGGATGAACTGATATGCTGTAACAGTTCGCTTTTCAGGTGATAGTCTTTTCTCCTCCTCTGTGTCATAGAAACGAACCCGTAAAACATCATCGAGTTCAAGTTTTCTTCTTAAATAAACCAATTTTCCATTTCCACAAACGACCATCTCATAGTTTTGTATTGGTTCTGCAATCCAATCTATAGGATTGCATAAAAAACGGAATAAATCGTCTGAATCAATATATATTTTCTCCAAAGCCTCTTTTCCCAAATAATTCATTTCCGTCAAAACCCATGTACTGGCAAGGCGCATTTTACGATATTCATAACAATTTCCATCAATCATCATTTGACGCACCCTATTGTAATGGGCAAGAACCTTCTCTTCCAAATCGGGTATTGTCTGCAAATCCGTTGCTTCTGCAAGTATTCTTTTATGGTTAAAGGGGAGTGTGGCATTGAAGCTTATGGAATCAGTGTACAACGGGATTTTTTTTATACCAATATCTGTCGGAGTGTCTAATTCCACCAGTGTTTCAGGCATACCAACCAGTTTTTCTTTATAATACACCACCTTAATATTTACACCGGCATCTTTGGTGACTTCCGTTTCTCCCGTTCGAGGATAGACCTGTATACTTACGGTATGTTTACCGCTTCCTAATAGCAAATCATTGATGGGATATAGCATAGACTGACCTTCATTTTTTACAAAATGATACCCCACCGGAATGTCATTTACCCTGACAAGCAGTCTGCATCCTGTTTTGTTTACCTGTAGATAGTAGGCAGGTTTCTCCGGGTAGGTCTTCACCATTCCTAAATACTCCTGTATCAGTTCTTCCATTTTCTTTATTTCCGGTTTCATGTCTTTTTCTGTTTTTACTTGTGCATAGCCGTTGAAACCTAACATTGC
>URDR01000032.1 GCA_900546645.1 uncultured Bacteroides sp.
GAAACTCTATTCGCTCTTGGAAGAAATCAACCGCGAACGCGCCATCGTATTGGTGAGTCACGACATTGGTACGGTACTTCAAAACGTCAAGACCATTGCCTGCGTAAACGGCACACTGGACTATCATCCCGATACAGAAATACCGTCTGAATGGCTGGAAGAACATTTCGGCTGTCCCATTGAACTGCTCGGACACGGAAACCTGCCTCACCGGGTGCTGAAATGTCATCATACAAAAAACTAACTTTCCAAAACTCTCTTCTATTGAATCTCTCCATACAGCATAAAAAAAGAATCGCAGGGCTTTTCTAATAAATATAAAAGCACCTGCGATTCCAATTAAAATATTATGCCTATTTAGCAGATTTACCGCAACTCATACAGACATTGATCCCTTTACTATTGAGAAAGCCGCAAGACTGGCAAGTCCAATGCACTGATTCGCTTCCACCTCCATCAATAATATTACTTTTTGCCTGGAGAGACAAATCACACATTCCCTCATAAGATTCATATTGGGAACCATTTACCTTATCTATTACAATTCTGCCCTCTGCCATTTGATTCTCTCCGGAAAACAAAAACCTAAGACAACAATAGTGTGTACCAGCACGAAGTGTCGTAGTTATTTTCCTGAAATTTTCTCCATTGGAAGGAAACATCACTATATTCCCGAATCTGGCGTCGTATGAAACACCGGGAGTCCCCTGGAAAGCAAATGTAATTGTATATTCCGTATCTTCAGGACAAAAAACCGTTCCTTCAATAGTCGCATTACCATTAATATCTTCATATTTTTTTATGTCAGTAAAAAAAGTTGGCTTCGCTGTTGAGCGAGACTTTATATTATCAGCCATTACTTCCTCCTGAAAATCCTGTTGGCAACTTGAGAGCAAACAAAAAACGCAGAGCAGTAAAGATATATATGCTTTCATTCTCATAACTCTTACGGTTTAAATTAATGCAAGATTACTCCCGAATTATCTGTCGGGTTCTGTGTAAGTTTACATCCGCTGGGGTATGCATCAATAGCACCCTGAGGAATGTAGAATATTACCCGGAAATCTGTAGCAGGAACATCTTCCAATGCCGGATGAGCACCCGGATACCGACGGGAAAGCGGTTCACCGTTACGGAACACATCGAAGCTACGTTCTGCCTGGAAAGCCAGCTCCAGCTGACGCTCCTTGTCAATCAACTCCTGAGCATTGCTTGCATCCAAAGAAGGATAACCCTCTCCCACCGCGCGGCTGCGAATCAGGTTCAAGTCACTCAAGGCGTTTCCGTAGTCGTTTTTCTTGGCATATGCTTCGGCACGATTCAGGTAAACTTCGTCCAAGCGTGAGATAATCGGCGAATGCAGATGTGATTCTTCACCCTCGAATGAGCATTTGGTGATGTAGAACCTCGGATAGAAATTATTCAGTTGCATCTGATAGTCAAGTACTCCCTCATAATCTTCTTCAAAAGCATTCTCTCCATCAATACCATACTTGTTTTTATAGTCTGTTATACGATATTTTTCTTCCGCTTCATCCAATACGGTCAGCTTATAAAATACTGAATCTGGTACTTCGTCCTTATTCTCGTCTTTTCCAGTAGGCTCTCCGGCATAAAGTCCGTCGCTCTTTTTCTTCAGCCCAAACTGCATATAATTATAGCCGGTGTGGTTTCCGTTTTTGTCGTATTGCTTCTTGATAAAACGGAATACATCTATATACTTGCCGGTTTTTTCATCCGTTGCATACTGCGGATTAATGAAGTTGGCTCGGATGTCCGAAATCTTCTTCTTGCCCGGTCGCCAGTCATTGCGTCCGGTTTCATCAAGCAGAGAGAGATATTTGGCGCTGGCATACATTTCTCCCCAGCCCATGCCGCCTACTACTCCATACATACCTCCAATACCGTAATAATGGTCGAAGCCTGAAAATTCGGAAGCCACTCGCTTCACCACAAAGATATCCTCCTTATTATTTTCGGGCACGATGGTATTGCTCTTTCCATAATCTGCCGGCGAAAGCAGCGCATAATCAGGATTGTTTATCACTTCCGTGGCAAAATGAATAACTGAGTCAGCATATACCGTATTCGGGTTGTCGTAAGTGCCGCTCATGTAGAGATAAACGCGCGAAAGCATAGCTTGAGCAGCTGCCTTCGAGGCATAAGCCGGCCCGTTATTTTCGGTCAGCATTTCTTCTGCTTTCCGCAAGTCTGCAATAGCCTGCTGGTAGCATTCTTTTACCGTAGAGCGGTCGGGGAGCTGGAGGTTATCCATATCATCCGGTGTTCCGTTTACAATGGGTACACCTAAGTTCTTATCCGGAGCCTGGTAGTACGGACGGCCGAAAGCACGGGTCAGATAAAAATACATCATGCCGCGGATGTAGTAACATTCGCCCAATTTATTGTCTATTTCCGCACTCTGCCCGGCTTCAATCATGTTAATGATATTCGATGCCTGGGCTATCGCCTTATAGCCGAAATTCCAAAAATCATTCAAGCGATAATTGTTTGGCGTACGGCTAAAGGAAATGAATTCATAAAACGCATCGGTAGAAGTATTGCGAATCATTATGTTGTCACCGGCATATTCGCCTAATCGGTGCATCGGGTCCGACCAGGTTTTCAGCTGCGCGTATGCTCCGCGCATCAATCCGTCAAGCGAAGTCATCGGGTCACCGGTAATCTGTTCTGCCGACATACTTCCATTGGGCAACCGTTCGATATCGCAGGAAGTCAGCGTTCCGCACAAAGCGGCTGCCGATAACAAAGAAAGAGTAATTATCTTTTTCATACTATATACTGATTAAAAGGTTAGGTTTATACCAAACATAAACTTACGGACAGAGGGATATACACTCGGTCCTGTAGATCCAAGCACACTTCCATTGCTGGCGGGAATTTCCGGATCAACACCCGAATAACCGGTCAGGGTAAACAGGTTTTCTCCTGTAAAGAAGATGCGCATATTCTGGATGTAATACTTAGGTAGTGATAGATTATATCCCAGAGTCAAGGTACGGAGCTTCAAGAAATCACTGTCTTCCAGATAGCGGGTGGAAGCTGAGTTCGAGTTATTCTTATTGCCGTAATAAGCAGCCGGATGGGTAGCGATGTCACCAGGTTTCTGCCAACGGCTCCAGCCGTCCTGCAACTTCATCTGGTTACGGTCGGTATAGGCTCCGTCTGAATCGTATTCCAAACGTGAATAGTTGTAAATCTTACCGCCGACGGAATAGCCGAACACGGCACTTAAGTCAATATTCTTCCAGCGTACGGATGTATTGAACCCACCGAATATTTTCGGAGAAGAAGACGGACAGATTACACGGTCTGCCTTGGCATAGTCTTCTGTCACCTCACGGCCTATCACATTTCCGCTTTCGTCTTTAACCGACTTGTACCATTGCGGCGCACCGTTTTCAGGATTTACCCCAGCCCATTCTCTCAGATAAAAACTGTTACTGTCATAACCTTCTTTCAATATAATTTCCGCCTCACCGGCAATACCAAGGCCTGCACCCTTGACGATTTCCGTATTATTGCCATACAGTTTCTTGATTTTATTCTTGTTATGTCCCAAATTGGCTTCTAGGCTCCAAGTCCAGTCTTTGGTACGGATAATATCACCGCCAATGGTCAGTTCGATACCCTGATTTGCCATTTCTCCGATATTCAGCCAACGCGAAGTAACTCCCGTCAAGCCTGATACAGGTACCTGGAACAAAATGTTCGAGGTATATTTATAATAATAATCGAACACGAAGCGCAGGCGGTCGCCGAAGAACGAACCGTCCAGACCGACACCGGTGGTATAGGTCTTTTCCCAAGTCAGCCCATCATTACCAATCTGGTTGATCAGCGCACCCGGAATTCCGTCATAATTGCTCGAAACGGAATACAAGTCATATTGCGGATAGAGGTCTGTGGGACGGTTACCTACCGTACCATAGGAAGCTCTCAGTTTCAGGTTGTCCACCCAATCTGCCTTAAACCATTTCTCGCGATTGATGTTCCATCCGGCACTGACAGAGAAGAAGTTACCATACTTATGGTCGTCACCGAAATTGGAAGCCCCATCACGACGGAATGATACTTGTGCCAGATAGCGGTTATCGTATGCGTAGTTAGCATTGAATAGGTATGACTGTACAGCCCATTCGTTCAAACTTCCGCCCACTTTCTCGGGAAGTGCCGTTACATCCAGTACCTCGAATCCGGGAACAAATCCGGTACCGATGGCCTTGACGGCCTTGGCCTGATAGTCGTTGAACTCGTATGCCAATACTCCATTCAGAGAATGATCTCCCCAAGTTTTATTGAAACGGAGTAATTGGTTTGTATAGCGATAAACTGTATTGCTCTGATATTCTTCCAAACGTCCTTTTACTCCTGAAGCTCCATCTGTACGTGGATCGGAGTAAGCATGGTAATAATAGCTGGTATAACGGAAGTTATTTACAGAAGAAAAAGTCAGCCAGTCGGTAATCCGGATGTCGAAGTCGAAGTTCCCGGAAAACTCGTAGGTTTTATAATCTGTATGATTTCCGTATGCCAAATCATTCAGATAGTTGGTCGGGGTATTGTTCACCCATCCCTGATAGCGGTCGGGCACCAGGTTGCCTTCCTCATCGTAAGGGCTGTCCCACGGAAGCATGGAGTACATAGCTCCCACCGAATACTGGGCATCAGTCACCGTACGCATGGCACCCGATACCGAAGGCTTGATGGTCAGCCAGCTGAAAGGTTTGTAGTTGGAACGGTAACGGAAGTTATAGCGTTGCAGGTCGTACCCCTTCACGGCACCTTCTTCATCGTAATAGCCCAAAGAGAAATAAGAATTGATTTTTTCGCTTCCTCCCGAAAGCGATACATTATACTCCTGATTCAATCCGGTCTGTGTGGCAAGCTTCCACCAGTCGAAGTTCGCATTGCGCAGGTCTTCGTTCCAGCGTGGGAAAGAAATGACATCGGCATTCTGGAACGACTTATAGTAATCATACAGTTCGGCACCGTCCATCATTTCCAGGTTTCCGTTGTTCAGGCGGCTGAATCCCACCTTGGCAGAAGCATTGACGGTCATCTTTCCGGTCTTTCCGTTCTTGGTAGTCACCACGATTACACCGTTCGCACCCTGCGAACCATAGATAGCAGTAGAAGCCGCATCCTTCAAGATGGTCATGGTTTCGATGTCGGCAGGGTTCAGCTGACCTACGCCGTCGCCCACAATCACACCGTCCACTACCCAAAGCGGCTTGTTGCTTCCGTTGATGGAGGTCTTTCCGCGGACTACCACCGCACCGCCGGAGCCGGGCTGCCCTGAACCCGGAGCCACGAACACACCCGAAACCTTACCGTTCAGCATGTTTTCCACATTGGCTGTAGTCACGTCTTTCAGCTTGCTTTCCTTCACCGTCTGGAGCGAACCGGTCAGGCTCTCCTTGCGCTGTGCGGTATAACCCACCACAATCACTTCGTCCAACGTTTCGGTATCTTCCTGCAACTTGACAGAAAGGTTGGCCTTTGCCGGTATTTCCATGTTTTTGAATCCTATGTATGAAATCTGGAGAATCGCCCCTTCGGGTACGTCTTCCAGTTTGAAATTTCCATCAATGTCGGTAATGGTTCCGTTGGTAGTTCCCTTGACCAATACATTGGCACCGATAATCGGTTCGCCCATTTTGTCAAAAACCTTTCCGGTAATCGTCCGGTTTTGCTGTGTGGTAGCCGGAATGACGGCTGAAGAAGTCAGGCTCTCTTCGCCTGAAGCTGTTGCAGAAAGAGGAAGACTTATACCGATAAGCCCAGTCATCAGCAGCAGTTTTCCTTGCCCAGTTCTTGCTTTCATAGATATTAAGTGTATAGATTAAAGATTCAACTTCCTTTCCTTGTTTTATCAAGAAAAGGATGTCTGTTAATTAAAACGGGCGAAAGGTAATATAAATATAATTAAAGGCAAACGAAATTATCAAAAAGTTGATAAAACAATTTGAAATAAGTACTTGGTCTAATGTATGATTTCTGTGATGAAGATGGGCATGGCTCTTTCTTCGTTTTTATAGGGTAATATGTAGAAACCAATAAACTTTTTGCGAGGTATTCAAAAAAACTCTTTATCTTTGCCACATTAAGTGCAAAAACGTGAAACAAAGTATCGTAAAAATAGTATTGTTTGTGGCAGTTATCTTCATCGGACTTCAGAAGGCGGCTGCTTCTACTTCGTGCTATGATACGTTATCTTCTGCTATGAGCCTGGTAGAACAGAAACAAGCAGAAGAAGCTAGTCAATCACGTGCTTGTGACAGCGTGAAGAAAACAGATACGCCTTCAAAAATTAACGGGATTAAGGAATGCCTGGATAAACTGGGCGGATTGTTCTGTGACTCCAGAGGGCAAGGTCTTTCCGGAAGCAGGGACTTATCCAGTAGGCTCCAAAGGCATATTGAGCGCATTCAGAATACTTATTTACGCTTACTCTTATTCTATTGCTCTCTGCGGGAAGTAGGCCTGCTGAGAGATAAAGAACATCGGTTTCCTGCTACTCTTTGTTTTAACTCTTCTCCCTCATGCAACTATTTTGTATTTGCCTTGAGAGAGATTCTTATTTAACCGTTTTATTTTATTTCAGTTTAATTGCTCCGGCGAATGCAGGGAGTAAGGGCTTGTTATGATGATTGCTTGAATCGGTCATACCGCATTGTTTTATTAGATACCGGAAGCAAAGATCAGTAGCAAGGCTTTATTATGGAGTTGTTCCATAGTTTAGACAACGATTTGGGCAGATAATAATGAAGCGTTATCATGCTATATCTGCTCTCATTTTTAATTTTATAAAACGATTATCTCATGGAAACATTAAATTTATCAGAATCTTATCCGAAAAAAGATATACAAAAACGGAATCATACTTCTATTCTTTTGCTTGCAATGATGTTATTGGTAGCAGGTGTTCTTTTATTTCTGCTTCCTGCCGGCGATTCAGAGTCTAATTGGGATGCGCTTCGGGTCTGTGTGGGCTGTTTTTCCATTGTATGTGCTTTGTATCTTTTCTTCTTTAAGCGCCAATATCAGGCATACGCGCCTACCGGAAGTGCTGTATCAAAGAAACGTGTCATGTGTTCACCCAAACGGCTGGCATCTCTTCAGGCATTTTTATCACAATATAGTCCGCTAAAAGGTACAAGTATCATGGGAGAGAAAGACCCGGTTTCATTGGTATGGGTTTATTCAAAAGACCAGAAGTATGTTGCTTTTCAGCTCCTGCGTTATGCCTCGTTTCTTTATGAACCTATTTCGGATGTATATCAGTTGAATGATGATGAGGCTTCTGCTTTTTTGTGTGAGCTGAAAAAAGAAAACTATGAATTTTAATCAGGTTGGATTGTTGCCTTTCTGCTTATAGTACGTGCGTACTCTTTTAGTTCTATTCATAATGAAAAAGAGCCATATCCAGATTCATTTGTATGAATCAAAATATGGCTCTTTATATTTATAATTCTTATTGCTTGTTTTTCAGCTCTTCAGCAGAAACGATTCGGTACAGTTTGTCGTTCGGACGGATTTTTTCGGGAACCTTAAAGGAAACGTGTACCCCTTTTTTCACCACATCAACCGGTTTAAGGTCGACGCGTGCTTCTTCTAAGTTTACATATACCGCTCCAGTGGTAGGTCCGGTAATCAGCAGTTTGTCGCCTACCTTAATCTCAGTCGCTTCAATCAAGAACTCAGCCACTCCGATGTTTGAGAAGTATTTGATACCTTTTCCTGCATAAACCTTACGCTCTGTAGCCTCTGAACCATAGTTCCGGCTCCATTCACCTAAGCGCTGTCCTAAGTAATAACCGTTCCAGAATCCGCGGTTGAAGACGGTTTTCAAGCGTGTTTCCCAGTCAGCTTTCTTGTCATCGGTAAAACTTCCGTCAATATACGACTGAATAGCTTCTTTGTAACATTCTACTACGGTTTTTACGTACTCTGGTCCACGGGCACGTCCTTCTATTTTAAATACACGTACTCCGGCCTCAATCATCTCATCCATGAACTGAATGGTCTTCAAGTCTTTGGGTGACATGATGTATTTGTTATCTACTTCCAGTTCGATGTCGCTTTCTTTATCCTTGACGATATATGCACGGCGGCATACCTGCATACATGCTCCCCGGTTAGCAGAAGCGTTCATTTCATTAAGGCTGAGGTAACACTTGCCGGAAACAGCCATACATAATGCACCGTGACAGAACATCTCAATACGTACCAGTTCGCCCATCGGACCCTTAATCTGCTGGGTTTGGATGGCGTCATAAATTTCGCGTACCTGCTTCAAGTTTAATTCACGTGCCAGCACGACGACATCGGCAAATTGCGAGTAAAATTTCAGGGCTTCTGCATTGCTGATGTTCAGCTGAGTAGACAAGTGAACTTCTTGACCTACCTGATTACAGTATGCCATTACAGATACGTCGGCTGCAATGACAGCACTGATTCCGGCTTCTTTGGCTGCATCTACAATTTTGCGCATCAGTGCAATATCTTCATCATAAATGATGGTGTTGATGGTAAGATAGCTCTTTACGCCATGCTCGTCGCATGTTTTGGCTATTTCACGTAAGTCATCGATGGTGAATGTGCTTGCTGAGCGTGCGCGCATATTAAGGCTTTCAATACCGAAGTAAATGGAATCGGCTCCGGCATGGAGAGCAGCAGCCAATGACTCGCGTGAGCCTACGGGAGCCATGATTTCGAAGTCTTTTATAGAGTAATTCATTTCTTTTTTGGAATTAATTCAGATTGCAAAGTTACTGATTTTTTTTGTTTTTTGAGGCTTTACAGGTTAAAGGATGAAAAGGAGGCGAGTCACTTTATCGGCTCGCCTCCTTTTCATCAGATTATAACAGTTTCCGTTTGAAGACAGGGGAAATAAACCATCGTTTATACATCAGCGTAGCAAGCTGGTAAACAAAGAAGGCAGTCACAAAACCTACAATCGAGTCGATCAGGTAATGCGCCTGTATATATACGGTGGCGCAGCACAGCAGGATATAAAAAGGAGCTAGCAGATAAGCCAACCTCCGGTTGATGCGCCATGCCATAATCATGACAATCGTAGAGATTCCCACATGAGAGCTTGGAAAGGCAGCAGTAGGGCGTTCACCCACTTCCTGCGAAGTTTCCACCAAGCTGTAGAAAAAACCATGTTCATAACCTGGACCGGGAACGAGGTAGGTATTATGGTTGAAGTAGTCGCCGATGGCGGGGAAGATGCACTCATTCACCTTGTCCATTCCGATGGTAGGGAAATAAAATTGAGGTCCTGCTACCGGTACAAGTATGTAAAACAGGTAGTAGATGAAAAACGAAGTCGTCAAAACGAAGCAGATTTTCTCGAACCATTCAAACCGGACCAGGAAATAATACACCACCACAATCAGCATCATGGGATAATAAAAGAAATACCCCATGTTAAACGGTTCACTGAACCACATTGACGGACATAGCTGACTAAACTCTACCGCTGGCTGGCAGTGGAAGATAGCCTGTTCGGCAGTGGCAAACCAGTGATCGAGGTTAGGAAAGAGTCGGTTAAACTCATACGTATCAGGATACCAGTATGCCAATAGCGACATTTGTACTACCATACGGATGAAGGCAGTCAGCCGGCAGGGAAAGGCCTGATAGATGAAGATCAGGGTAAAAGTCAACACGGCAATACTCAGACGCTCCAACAGCATTGTTCCCGGATGCTCCATGCGGGAATAGAGCAGAAATATCAAGCAAGTGGTCAGTGCATTATAAATTAAGCTGATGCTTTCTACGGCAAACAGCCCTTTCCCACTTTCCACACGTTCAAATAATCGTAAATTCAGATTTATAGCCATCCTTCTTTCTTATACCAGGCAATGATTTCTTTGACTCCTTTAGCTAACGGATATTGTGGGCGGTAGCCTAATTCGTTTATGGCAGGAGTAATATCACATCGCCAGTTTCGTTGTTTCATAATGTTATATTTGTCACAGTTTAACGTGCTGGTTTTCTTGCGTAAGCGAGCTATGTTTTCCGCAACGAAAGAGATTAGTTTTAGCACTAGAAGCGGACAAGTAAGACGCACCATCCAGGGGTTTCCCAGTTCTTTCCGGATTAAGTCAGAAAAGGTACGGCTGCTATATACCTCCCCGTCGCTTATAAAATAAGCACGTTGTTTTACTCTTTTTTGCAGCGAAAGATAAACCGCCTGCACAAGGTCGGTCACATATACAAATGTAATGTCTTGCCGTCGGAATCCCGCGGCAAAGTCTACATGGTGCTTAATGGATTGTGCCATTAAAAAGTAATCATGTTCTCGCGGGCCATAAACTCCGGTCGGCCGGAAGATAATATACGGAAAATCCTTCAGCGAACGTAGGTACTCTTCGGAATGCAATTTACTGATTCCGTATGCCGTATTCGGACAGGGAGTATCAGACTCCCGAATATCCGAATAGTCATGCTCCCGAATAGCACCAAATATACTTAGCGAGCTGATAAACACAAAACGTTCGGGAGTCATGTTCAGCCGTTGTAAGGTTTCGATAAAATTACGTGTAGCCCAGTAATTCCCTATTTCAAAGTCTGCCCGGTGAAGACATTTGGTAACTCCGGCACAGTGAATGATGTAATCCCATCCTCCATGTTCTTTTTGATGGGCTTTGAGCTGACTCTCCAGCAAGTCGGAATCAGTAAAATCGAGTTCGGCAAATGAGATACGTGGGTCGCTCAGGTATTTACGGCTACTTGTCCTTCTGACTCCAGCCCATACCTGCATGCCTTGTTCCAGTCCTCCCTCTACCAGAAAGCTCCCGATAAAGCCGCTTGCTCCGGTGATTAATATTTTTTTCCCCATTTATTTCATTTTTCAGGTTCTACATGGATGCCGATATAAGTCTGGGCTCCATACCTTTCTTTCAGTTTGTTTTCAATCAGTGTTGCTTTATCATGAGCTTCACGTAAAGTCAATCCTCCATTCATCCGAACATGCAGGTCAATGGCGTAGCGGTTGCCGATACGCCGGGTGCGCAAGTGGTGCGGTTGAGATACGCCTGAAACCGACAGGGCTGTTTTGATAATATCCTCCTCCACTTTATCGGGCAAGGAACTTTCAGTTAGCTCTCTAAAACAGTTGGTTAAAAGTTTTACAGCCACCCGTGCAATGAAAAAACTGACCACAACAGCTGCCAAGGGGTCGAGTACGCGTCCGGTTTCTCCCAGTAAGATTGCTCCTCCGATTCCGGCAGCTGTACCGATGGATGAAAAGGCATCACTCCGGTGGTGCCAGGCATTGGCAATAACCGCCGGGCTGTTTTGCCGTATTCCCACCTTACGGGTATATCGGAATAAGGTTTCCTTGGCAAAAATAGATAACAAGGCAGCACCTAATGCAATCCATCCGGGTGATTCCAATACTTTCCCCTGTATGTATGCTATGATTTGTTCGATTCCCTCTTTACAAATTCCGATGGCTACCGCCAGAAGCGCCATGCCAATGAGTAAAGTAGCTATTGTTTCATATTTTCCATGTCCGTAATCATGACCTTTGTCTTCCGGCTTTCCGGCAATCCGGACAAATACGATGACTACAATGTCTGTAATCAAGTCGGATAAAGAATGTGCGGCATCGGCAATCATCGCTGCACTATGTCCTAACATTCCGGCAATAAACTTGCAGACAACTAATAAAACGTTTATCAAGCTCCCCGCCAGTGTAACCCGATAGATGTCGCGCTCGCGAGAGGGTGTGCTTGTTGTGTTCATACTAATTTCCTGTTATTTAAAAAGAATGGGGCAAAGATAGTTATAAGATTTTTATCTGCCAAGTGAGATTTTGCTTCTTTCCGCGGGGAATCTGGTCATTCTTTCCGAATCTTCTGTGCCTCCTTGCGATGATGCTTATCAGGATGGGGTTACCGGGTGAAAAAAGCCTTGCTTTGTCAGCTTACATACGCTCTTTGGCACCCATCGCTTGTTTTCCTCTTTGTATGAACCCTTGTATGTTAATCAGTTAATTCCTTGCTAAACTTAAGAAAAATATAACATGGTTTTAATCCTTTATTCCATTTAATTTGTTTACTTTGTAGAAACTAACCAATTAAACGAAGGAAACGACATGGCTAAGAAGAAGAAAGAAAAGAAAGGCGGAAAACGCATGAAGAAAAAAGAACTGGTAGAACTTATTATCAGTTATTTCCGCAATAAGCCGGGCGATACATTTACGCTCAAACAGTTGTTCCAGGGGCTACACCTCACTACGCATCCGTTGAAGATGCTTTGTGTGGATACGATAGAGGAAATGCTTGAAGATAATTTCCTTATTGAGACGGAAAAAGGACGTTACCGGATAAATGATAAGGGACAGATTCTTGTGGGAGTCTTCCAGCGTAAGAGCAACGGAAAGAATCAGTTTATTCCCGAAGATGGCGGTGAGCCTATATTTATTGCTGAGCGTAATTCGGCTCATGCGATGAATAATGACAAGGTAAAAATATCATTGTGTGCTAAGCGTAAGCACCAAAAGGTAGAAGGACAGGTGATTGAAATCATGGAACATGCCAATACCACTTTTGTCGGAACCTTGAAGGTGAGCAAGAACTATGCTTTCCTGCTTACTGAAAGCAATACACTGGCCAATGATATATTTATTCCTAAAGAGAAACTGAAAGGTGGAAAAGACGGTGACAAGGCGGTTGTGAAGATAACCGAATGGCCGGACAATGCAAAGAATCCTTTCGGACAGGTGATTGACGTGTTAGGAAAAGCGGGTGATAATACCACCGAGATGCATGCCATTCTTGCTGAGTATGGATTGCCTTATACTTATCCTCAAGCTGTAGAAGCGGCAGCCGAGAAGATCTCAGCCGAAATCACCGAGGAAGATTATGCAGAGCGTGAAGATATGCGTGACGTGGTAACATTTACCATTGACCCGAAGGATGCAAAAGACTTCGATGATGCCCTGTCTATCCGTCAGCTAAAGCCCGGTTTATGGGAAGTAGGCGTGCATATTGCGGATGTTTCGCATTATGTGAAGGAGGGAAGTATCATTGACAAGGAAGCGGTAAAGCGTGCCACTTCCGTTTATCTGGTTGACCGCACGATTCCGATGTTGCCGGAACGTTTATGTAATTTCATCTGTTCCTTGCGTCCCGATGAAGAAAAGCTGGCTTATTCGGTCATTTTTGAAATGAACGAAAAAGCAGAGGTAAAAGATTACCGCATCCGCCATACGGTAATCAAGTCGAACCGCCGCTTTACTTACGAGGAGGCCCAGCAGACTATCGAGACCGGTCAAGGGGAGTATAAGGAGGAAATCCTTGAACTGAACAGGCTGGCGCAGATATTGCGGGAACGTCGCTTAACTGCCGGTGCCATTAACTTCGACCGTTGTGAGGTGAAGTTTGAAATCGATGAAAACGGAAAGCCTTTGAGCGTTTATTTCAAGGAGTCGAAAGAAGCAAACAAGCTGATTGAAGAGTTCATGTTGCTGGCAAACCGTACGGTAGCCGAGCATATAGGCAAAGTGCCTAAAAACAAAAAGCCGAAAGTATTCCCTTATCGTATTCATGATTTGCCCGATCCGGATAAGCTGGATAACCTGAGTCAGTTTATTGCCCGATTCGGTTATAAGATCCGCACAGGCGGAAGCAAGGTGGAAGTTTCAAAGTCAATTAACCGGTTGCTGAACGACATTGAAGGCAAGAAAGAGCAAAATCTGATTGAAACCGTATCCTTGCGTGCGATGCAGAAGGCTCGTTATTCCATTTATAATATTGGACATTACGGACTTGCCTTTGATTTTTATACCCACTTTACCTCACCTATCCGCCGTTATCCGGACTTGATGGTTCATCGTCTGTTGACGCGTTACTTGGCAGGAGGACGTACGGCTCAAGCCGATAAATATGAAAACCTGTGTGAGCACAGTTCGGCTATGGAACAGACAGCAGCCTCGGCAGAGCGCGCTTCCATTAAATACAAGCAGGTTGAATTTATGAGTGAGCGTATCGGAGTGGTTTACGATGGAGTGGTATCTGGCGTAACCGAATGGGGACTGTATGTAGAAGTCAATGAGAATAAATGCGAGGGTATGATTCCGATGCGTGACTTGGGTGATGACTTTTATGAGTTCGACGAGAAGAACTACTGTCTGATTGGTCGCCGTCATCATCAGAAGTTCAGCTTGGGTGATCCTTTAAAGATTAAGGTAGCCCGTGCCAATCTTGAAAAGAAACAGCTTGACTTTGTTCTGGCAGATTAATCGTTGAGATTGAATCGGGTCAGTTGGTCGATTTAGCAAGGGGATAAGGTCTTCTACTTAAGGAGAAAGCCTTATCTCCTTATTTTTTGCTGCAATTTTTTTTATTTCACCCTCCGGTTTAATTGGTTATTCGCTTTTTCAGGGCGCGATTTTCCCACACGTTTTCCACTTGTTTTTTTCTTGTCAGTCTGTTTTGCTTTGAAGGCAAAAGGGTTTTTCTTGTTAATCGGCATAATGAATAGAATTTATGCTGCAAAATTAAGATTTTGTTGTGAGGAATGCGTAGCTTTCATGATTAATGTGTACTTTTGATACGATATGTTCATTAAACGCATTATTGACATTCAGTAAATCTTTCTTATTAAAGCCGGAGTATTTCGGTAAGAGTACTGGAGTACTCTCGCCGAAGTACTGCAGTACTCTCGGCAAAGTACCGGAGTACTCCGGCGGAAGTACTGACAGATATTTACCTTGACCTTTAGGCGGAGTGCTTTTCTTTCACGCATTCACTCTCCATAAATCGGTTGTAATCATAAACAAAACAATTAAATATGAACGATTTGAACCATGCACACATACTGACTGAGGTTGTTGATGAGCTTTCCGACAGCCTGTCTTATCAGGGATTGTTTCATCAATATCGTGATGGAGAACCCCTTCCTTCGGGACGTTCCTTGTTTAAGTTGGTCGATTTGGCACGCGCCATTCTTTTCCCCGGTTATTTTGGAAATCCTTCCATTCATAGTCAGACGATGAATTATCATATCGGAGTCAATGTGGAGGAATTATACGCTTTGCTGACAGAGCAGATACAGGCAGGCTTATGTTTTGGTGTGGAAAACGGAGGGCAGCAGGGAGAGGAAACCCCTTGCAGGAAAACTGCTGCCGATTTAGCAGCCCGTTTTATCAGCCGGCTTCCTGAAATTCGCCGCATATTGGCGACCGATGTTGAGGCTGCTTATTATGGCGACCCGGCTGCAACGTGTTTCGGTGAAATTATTTGTTGCTATCCTGTGATTCGTGCCATAACCAATTATCGTATTGCGCATGAACTGTATAAGTTGAATGTGCCCTTGATTCCACGTATCATTACAGAAATGGCGCATTCGGAAACTGGTATCGATATTCATCCCGGCGCACAG
This sequence comes from uncultured Bacteroides sp., assembly GCA_900546645.1. Classification (GTDB taxonomy): domain Bacteria; phylum Bacteroidota; class Bacteroidia; order Bacteroidales; family Bacteroidaceae; genus Phocaeicola. The sequence continues at coordinate 15,427 of URDR01000032.1, forward strand.
ATTGGTCATCATTTTACCATCGACCATGGTACGGGTGTGGTGATAGGAGCCACTTGCATTATCGGGAATAATGTGAAACTATATCAGGGGGTAACCTTGGGAGCAAAGAGTTTTCCGTTGGATGAGCAGGGGAACCCGATAAAGGGAATCGCCCGTCATCCTATCTTGGAAGATGATGTAATTGTCTATTCCAATGCCACTATTCTGGGGCGCATTACCATTGGAAAAGGTGCTACTATCGGTGGTAATATCTGGGTAACAGAGAGTGTTCCGGCAGGAACTCGCATCGTTCAGCGGAAGTAGTATTTTGCTGAAAAACGGGTAGAAAAAAGATTCAGCGGAATAAAAAATGCCGAGGTGTTTTAAAATAAACGCTTCGGCATTTTTCTGAAAACGCTTCGGCATTTTGAGTGAGAGAACAAGGCATTTATTCTTGAATAGTTAGTGTATGATTTTTCAGTGTGAAGTCTGCTAAATGGATGGGCATAAAAAAAGGAGTACCGCTGTACTCCAACCTTTGTTAACCTTAAATCTAATACTATGAAAAACACAGTACAAAGGTACGGACTTTTCTGAGATCTGCAAGGATTTGGGCTTAAAATAGATGTTTTATAACATCTATTAATAAAATAATCGTTTGGTTATAGATTTTGAAACAGTTTGAAGATGGTTTGTTAAGAAAGTGGAATGAAGCGCTATAGGGGCTTTCAATCATATTTTCTACAATTCATGCGATTATTAAAGGGCTGGTATGAGGGAGGAAGATTAATCTTTGTAATTATAATGTTTTTTTCCTGTTACAGGTTGTATGTAAATGAATTTTTATAAATTTATATGCTTCTTAATGAGTGACTTGAAGTTTTGATGTTTAAAAATAGATATGCGTTATGAGACACTTGGTTTTGTTTTTAAGTTTTTTGATGTGTACATTGGTTTCTTCCGCCCAGTATTGTAGTCTTCAAGAAGGTCGGAAGCTGTATTATGCCGTTTCTGACGGGGGAAACGAATCGGAGGCTTATACATTAGTCTCTGATGTTACAGAAAGGAATGACTCTTGTTTTATTACGTTAAGCGACTGGATACCCCAGTTAAGTGGACAAATGAAGGATTCTTTGTTTACGAGTCAAGTGGTGTATGCAAATGGGTGTACATTAATCTATCTGCAGGATGAAGACAGCGAGAAACAGAACATCAACGCTATGTTGGCGGGAATGTTGAGCGAAAAAGAATTGGCAAAGGCCCAAGAAGAATTTAGTGTGGAAGGACAAATCTGCTTGTTGCTGAACGATGAGATTAAGAAAGGCGATAAGATAACTCCATGCAAACAGACGATTCATGTAGGACCTTTATCGATTACTACTTCGTTAAAGGGGAAATATGCAGGGATTGAAGCCGTATCTGTTCCTGCCGGAGAGTTTGAATGCATAAAAGTGGTTTATACCTTGAAAAGCAAGATGCTTCTTTTTTCTGACACGGTTGAAGTTACAGAGTGGTATGCTGAGGGAATAGGCTTGGTAAAGCAAGAGGAAGTGAATAAAAAGAGTGACCGGAAAAAGATTAAGCTATTAAAACGGGTAGAATAAGTAAACCAATAGTTCGTTAAAAATTAGCCTGGTCTAAGCGGCTCTGGCAGTAAATAAAATGAGTTACTTGAAAAAGTCTGTCAATTAAATGCGTGTCAGGTTCAATCCCAGACACGCAAATAAATCGTTCAAGCATGTAAGAACAGTACCAGTCCACAAAATTCTTCTCACAGCTTTCCAGCGTTACGTTGTCTGGGGCTGTACATAGCCTAAAGTCATACATTCATGGTCGTCAACGGTTATTTCCAGACCACGTCTGTGTTCACCAGCACAACCGGACTAGAAACAGCCAATCCACGGCGTTTTGCTGCCTGATTTTGGAATGAACGACGAATCAACGACTATCGCCTTACGACCACCTTTAAGGTATTCCCTGATGGTGGCTTCATTGAAGGATAAACAGTCAAAGCTGTCATTCTCAAAAATGTTTCGGTATGTCTGTTCCTTGAAGGAAATTGATGCGGTCAGGTATGGCCATGAACAATTTTATAGCATCCATGAATACTTTCTGAAAAGATTTGTATTTTTGTATTCAAATTAAATATAATGAAAATAATATGAAACCCCAAACAGCATTTATAATATTCTTGTCAATAATAATGCCTTCAATATTTTTAGGCTATCATAACTATATGGTAGCTCAAGAAAATATAATAGAAGATGTAAATCAAGCATTGGCTACAACCATTTTGAAAAGGTCTTCAGACCGAATAACAGCTGATACATTGAATTTATATAGGCAAGAACTTAAAATAAATCAATTAGAGAATACGTCATATCTTTCTTTATGTACAGAGGAACCAAGTAAGATTACATTTTGTAGTGATACTATGAGCTATAAAGTTGGAGAAGAACGATTCTATATAAGAGCTTACCCTAATTGTTCTAAAGCTGCCATTTTGGGAATGTCAGACCAAAAAGTACCATCAGTATTATTTACTATTAGTTTATTTTGGGGTATGTTTTCTATGATATACTTTTACAGAAAAAACAAAATGACTATTAGTGCTAATCCTGATATTCCTGTAATAAAAGTGGGTTCATTAAGTTTTTATCAAGATTCCAATATTTTTTTAGATAATCAGAGACAAGAAATTTATTTTACTCCAATGCAGCTTCAACTTATGAAAATGTTTGTGGAAAGTAAAAACCACAAACTATCCGTAGAAGAGATATGCAATACTCTTTGGCCAGGTAAAGAAGATGCAAGAGATACTCTATATGCACTTATTCGTAGATTAAAACCGATTGTAGAAAAAACAAGTAATATAAGGATAATGGCAGAAAAAGGTCACTACTATGTCCTAAAGATTAAAAGCAGCTGATTGTCTGTTAAATGTCAGTGTCTTGTCAGTCAAATATTAGCTTCAATAATAGAATTTAATTTCTTATGATTATACTTTTGCAATGTACAAATACTGCAAAAATATGAATAGAAGAAAACTTTATTTTTTGATTTTATTTTTGATGCTATGCACTCTATCTGTATGGTCTCAAAATATAGTAAAAGGTGTTATTACAGACAAAGAGTATCAACCCATAGTAGGAGCCTCTGTTATTATAAGAGAAAAAAATGATTCTTTAGATTGTAAAGGTTGTATAACCAATGAATACGGACAGTTTACTATTGACAAAATTAATTCCGGCGATTATCTATTGGAAGTACGATTTATCGGATATATCAATTATATTAAAGAGCTTACAGTCAATAAACCTATTGATATTGGAGAAATCATTTTAACGGAACAAACTCTCAATCTTGATGAAGTTATAGTAAAAGGAAAACATTCTATTGTTAAAGTAGAAGGTAACTCAATTATATATAAAGCCAATGTCATAAAAGAAAGATATGCACCAACAACAGCCTATGATTTATTAATGAAGGTGCCGAGAGTTACAGGCGATGGAGATGCTATTTCTCTCATGGGAGCCAATAATCTGATGGTTGTAATTGATGGTAAGACTACAACAATGGAACAAGAACAAGTCTTCCAACAACTGAAAGCTCTCGCACCTGATAAAGTAAAGAATATAGAAATATTCTATAATGCGCCAGCTAAATATCATTTTAATGGAGCAGTCATTAATATAACTACTACTTTGGGGAGTTTAAGTGAATATTCTGTATACCTTGATGTCGCGGCTAAACAAACCCGTAAAACCTCTACTGATGACAGAGCTAGTCTACTATGGTCAAATAAGGGTATAACTTCATTAACTTCTGTGGGATATATATATAATAATCAATGGAGCAAAACAACATATCAACTTTATCCAGACAATACATTCACTAATCCATATAGAGAACGAGATGCCATAAATTGCTTATATGGAAATAAATATCATGTGAGTGAAGATTTGACATTTCAATTCTCACCAGATTATCGTTTGATAATAGACTATTATGGAATGTTCAATAATAATAACAGTATTACAAATACGAATATATGGCAACAGACAGCACAAAATATGAAAGCTCTGTCAAAGGAACATACAAATGAGACATTACATACAGCTGGTATTCAAGCTGATTTGAAAAATGATTGGACATTGGGAATGCGTTATAAATCATATACTTCGCCATTCACGCAACGGTATATATCAGATAAAGAAACGGAAGAACTGATACTGCCAGACAACTATCTGCAACAGTCTTATCAAGATGTAGATAATGTAAAAGCAAGTATAGACAAAGCCTTTACATTCAGCTCAACATCATCACTCTCTTTTGGTTTTACACATCAATATAATCGTTCAAATATGAAGATAACAGGCGTAGAGCAAATGACTTATGATTGCCAAACGGAAAATTTGGAAGCTATATATGTACAAGGCAATTTTACTGCATTTAAACGTCTGAATGTTATGCTTGGAATCCGTGGAGAATATATTAAGTCTACTAGAAATAACATACTTACAGATGAACATACAATTCTTTGGAATGAATTTGCTTTATTTCCAACCGCTACACTTGGATTACCAGTTGGACATAGTAATTTTCTTCAGTTTCAGCTTATCAGCCAAAAGCAATACCCATCATTTTGGGCTATCAGTCCAGAAACAACCGTCATTGATGAACGCACCATTGAAACAGGAAATCCTGAATTAAAACCTAGTCGTATTTATGATGCTTCGTTGATGTTCATTTTACACCAAAAATGGTTTTTTATTTTGGGGTGTACTTATACTCCGGACTATTTTGCCAACATACCTCATCAAGATGCAGGTACAGGAAAAACCGTCTACCGTTATGAAAATTATGATTTTTCCTTATTTAATAATCTAAGTATCATGCATCCGATGAGTTTTGGGAACTATAACGGACGTATAGCTCTTCATGTATTGCGAATGCAGGACAAAATAGGTGATTTTTATGGTTCTTCATTTAATAATGAAAAATGGGTATGGGCTACTTCTTTAAATAACACATATAAGATACCATTAGGTAAAAAATGGGGTAATCTTTTTGTGGAAGCAAATTTCCGTTATCAGGCACCAGCTATTCAGGGAATATATCGTTTATCAGATACCTTTGCTCTTGATGCAGATGTACGTTGGAATCCCACAAATCGCTTGTCTGTTGCCATAAGTCTTGATAATATATTAAGAAAAGCAACTCCAAGAGAGTTTAAAGTTATAACGAATGGACAAGAAAGTATTCTGAATGGTTATAACACACGTACAGCCATGCTCCGCCTAACAATCAATCTTGGAAAGAATAAAGAATTACCTGAAAATACAGGAGTAGATACATCAAGATATGGGCGTCAATAAAAACTTTTCAAGTTTTATAATAAAGAAAAAGACAATAGTTCGTTAAAAAATAGCCAAGCCTAAGCGGCTCTAGCAGTAAATAAAATGAGTTCTTTGAAAAGTTTGTCAATAACTTGCGGGTCTGGGCTAATCCCAAACACGCAAATAAATCGTTCAAGCATATAAGCATTGTGTATGAAGGACTTGCAGGAGGATATGGAATAGGTTATTCCGAGTCTCTTACACGCCGCTTTGGCCAAGTTGATAGCTGCAAGCGACGCATTGAAGTGAAAATCCAACTTCCTGAAGTCGGTTGACTGACAGTTGGTGATTCCTGCATGCTGCTTTCCATCTCTAAAGCAAAACTCCAGCTGGAATCTGTTGTTTAACTTTTAATTTTTCGGTAAAAATTTACCGAAGTATTGAGTAAACTGAAAACGGCTGTTTATTTACGGGCAAAAAAAGGAGTACCGCTGTACTCCAACCTTTGTTAACCTTAAATCTAATACTATGAAAAACACAGTGCAAAGGTACGGACTTTTCTGAAACCTGCAAGGATTTAGGCGTGAAAAAGCTGTTTTATAACATCTATTAATAATCTTACGGTTTGTTTCTGATTTGGAAACACTTTCCTTATAATATGTTAACAAAACAGAACGGACTGGGAGAAGAAAATAAAAGAACGGGCTGTCTCAAAACTGAGGCAGCCTGTTCTGTTTGGTAGTTATAAGGCGGATTTACATCTTCTTGAATTTATAGATAGCAAAAGTCATAGCTCCTACTTCAGTATTCAAGATGTTTCCTTCGATGTGAACAGAAGATTCTTTCGGAGTAACCAAGTTCGGGTTATCCAATGTATTTTCTGCTTCCAGATTATCTGAATGAAGGGTGATGCATTTTCCTTCGCCTAATTTAACTGATTTCTTCAGTCCTTTGAATTCCAAGTTTACTTTCTGAGCTTTGTCGGAAGTATTGGCAATCTTCACGATATAAGTCTGGGTAGGTTCATCCCATGCTGCACTTGCGAACAGACCATTCTGACCTTCCTGACCGCTTACGGCTTTTTTGTTCATTGTCAACGGAACTACGTTTGTTCCCTTGTTATGACCATATAAAGCCTGCACATGCCAGCTGCAAGAGCGAACCGAGCGGAGGTTGTCAAACCAAATTAAGTCTGGACGCCACTGCCATCCTTCTACGTGAGCCAACAGCGGTGCATAAGTAGCCATGTCAACTACATCAGCATTACGTTCTACTCCGGTCAAGAAGGCAGCTTCAAGCAATGAAGCGTGGAAGTGATTCCATTTTTTACCTGCTCCATGACAAGCATATTCACCGGCAAAGACCTTCGGACCTTTGCGGTCATAATTGTCATAACGGTTACCAGATTTCAAGAACCAGTCTTCCGGGCGATAGAAGTGTTCATCTACAAGGTCTACTTTCAGTTTCTTCATTTCCGGCCACAGATATTCAAAGTCGTGTCCTTCAGAGTTCGGACCAGACGAACCGATGATTTTCATGTCAGGATATGCCTTGCGGATTGCTTCAACAAACGGTTTGAGATGCTCCGGATATTCAGGACCCCATTGTTCGTTTCCTATACCGATAAACTTCATGTTAAACGGAGCGGGATGACCCATTTCAGCACGAAGCTTTCCCCATTTGGTATCAGTGCCTCCATTGGCAAATTCAATCAGGTCGAGTGCGTCTTGGATATAAGATTCCAAATCATTTACACATACATGTGCTTTCGGGTCACTGTTCTGGAACTGGCATGACAATCCGCAGCTCAATACTGGCAGAGGTTCTGCTCCCATGTCTTCAGCCAAGAGGAAGAGTTCATAGAATCCCATACCGTAAGTCTGGAAATAGTCAGGGAAGAAGCGGTGAGGGAAGGTGTAATGCCAACGGTTTTCGTTGATAGGACGGTTTTCTACCGGACCAACAGAGTTTTTCCAGTTATAGCGAGTGGCCAAGTCAGTACCTTCTACGATACATCCGCCTGGGAAACGGAATACACCCGGTTTGGTGTCAACCAAAGCTTGTACCAGGTCTTTTCGCAAGCCGTTTTCACGTCCTTTCCAAGTATCTACCGGGAACAGAGAAACATGTTCCAAATCAACGTTTCCCGGAGAAGCCAGGAAGATACGCAAGTGAGCTTTCGCTTGTGTTTCTCCCGGAGTAAGGATGATTTCATATTTCTTCCATTCTTTTGAGTTGATGGCAATTTCCTGTGAGGTAATTACCTGCGATTCGCCCATGGTGGCATTGTTAATCAATTCTACATTGATTTTCTGGTTTTCGCCACGTGCCCACACGCTGAAACGGTATTTTTCATTGGCTTTAATACCGATTCCGAAGAAACCCTTGTTTTCAATGCCGGTGCGCTTGTGTGCATGTCCCGGATCGCCAAGGCTTACATAGTGCGGATTACGTTCAAACGGACCGTCGTTTTTTAAAGTTACGTTTCCGAAAATATCCCATCCCATGAAGTTTTGTGGGAAATCGAATGAGCGGTTTTTGATCAGTTCTGCGTATAAACCTCCGTCGGCACCATAGTTGATGTCTTCAAAAAAATGTCCGTACATGGTCGGTTTGATTTCAGCCCCTATTTTATTGGCTTGAATGACCATGTTGTTTGCGTCCTGGGCATTCAGGTTCATACCTGCAGATAATGCCAACGCTGAAAGAAATGCTAAGTGTTTGTTCATGGTTCTATTTTTTAATTTAATATGTGACAAAAATAATAAAAATATTTATTTAACGACTCCTTCCGTTGTCATTTGCATGCGTTTCATTGTTCCGTCTTGATTATAATGTAAGTAATCAATGCAGATGGCACGTCGGAAACCGCATCCGTGAGGATTGATACTTCCGTTGTGATAGATGAAGTATGATTTTCCTTTAAAGTCTATGATTGACTGATGGTTTGTATTCGAGTTTCCGGCTATTTCGTTTAATATACCTTTGTATTCCCAAGGACCATTGATGCTTTTACTCATGGCATAGCATATTTTTTCGGGAAATTCAGATGCAAACGACAAATAATACCAGTCACCATGTTTATGTATCCAGGGTGCTTCGGTGAAGCGTGGAAGTGAGATAGGCATAATCGGACCGTCTAATTCAATCATATTCTTTTTTAGCTTGGCATAATAACATTGTGTATTTCCCCAGAACAGATAAGCTTGTCCGTCATCGTCAATAAATACAGTAGGGTCAATATCATCCCATCCGATGGAAGTATATTGGGTCGTCATGTTATTTGTGATTAAAGCAGAGCCTCGTGCGTCCTTGAAGGGTCCTACCGGAGAATCAGCGACTGCCACTCCGATTGATTTGCCGGGAATAGTGGCATGCTCTACGGTGACATACCAATAGAATTTGCCGTTGCGTTCAATTACCTGACTTGCCCATGCTTCTCCTTTTGCCCATTTAAACTCTTTTGCTTTAAATGTATAGGCGTGTTCGGTAAAAGTCTTCATGTCTTTTGTAGAAAGGATACACCATTCATTCATCAGATAATACTGTTCGGGAGCGGGGCATTCATCATGTCCGGCGTAAATATAGACTGTACCGTTGTGAACCAGAGCGGCGGGGTCGCCCAAGTATTTATAGTTTACTATAGGATTGCCTTTGGCTACGAAGGTGGTATCTTTTTGAGCAGCAGACATTGCGGTTGCTCCGATTGTCAGAACCAGACAAGATAAGATAGTTTTCAGTTGAGAAAGAATGTTTTTCATGATATTTTTTTTAAAATTATACTCAGATTGATTTTGGTATTATACATTAGGCAAGGCTATGGAGCCTGCCTGATGTAGTAATACAATTAACTAACCTCTTCTATAAACCGGTATGAATGGCTTATTTTAGTTGCAAAAATAAGAGAGATTTATCAGTATGAGGTGGACAATTAATCTTCTTTGGTGGACATTTAGCTACTAACGGCTATTTTACAAGAATTGAATTTGTTCTGATGGGGTGAATACTCTATATTTGTTGCATAAAAAATTTGGTTATGAATATTCGTTGCCTTTTACTGGTGCTTTATTTTATGTGGGTCAGTCCGAACTTGTATGCATATATGCAGTCGGGCGAGGGGCGTTATCTTTTTACTCATCTGACCATGGAGAATGGTCTTCCGCAGAATTATGTAGAAGATTTGATGAAGGACAGCCGTGGCTTTTTATGGATTTCTACCGGTGGGGATGGGGTGACCCGATACGATGGATATGAGTTTCTCACGTTTAATGCTTCTTCTAAGGGGGTGAGGTTGAAGAATAACTTTGTGTTGAAGTTTTGTGAAGACCGGTTTGGAAGAATATGGATGGTGGGTGAGCGGGGACTTGACGTGATGGACGTTGAACATTTACGCTTGGTTAACCCACAAGAAATGGGGGATAAGTTTGCTTCGTTTAATGTGAAGTCTTCCACTTTTGTTTATTGTTCTTCAACAGGAAATATTTGGTTGGGGGCAGACGATAGTTTATATAAACTTTCGTTTACAGAGAATGGCGAAGTGGAGAAGATTGTGAAAATATGTGATTTGTATCTGTATAACCGGAGTTTGGCTTTTTGTGAAGTTGACGGATATATCTGGTTTGATTATTTAGGTCGCTTGTGCCGTATCAAAGAGTCTTCTACTGTTCCCCAACAGCCACAGCCGACTTCAGAGAATTTGCAGATGAATCCAAATGGGGTGATGCTGTGTGCGTTTTACTGGCAGAATGATTTGTGGATTGGTACGAATCACGGACTGTATCGGTATAATATTAATTCAGATGTAGTAAAACATTACCAAAGTGAAGAGTCGAAGGCTAATACGTTGACACAGAATTATATTACAGACATTGCATTGACTCCCGACGGCACACTGGTAATTGCAACGCTGAAAGGGCTGAATCTGTATAATGCGGTGACCGATGACTTTACCCGTATCCAGCAACTAGATGAAAGTGCTTTCCAGCCGATAGGCTTGAATTGTGATTTTATTAATTGCTTGTTGGCTGATGAGAATATGGTATGGGTAGGAACTGAAGTAGGTGGATTGAGCAAGATGCTTCTTTCTCGCCTGCAAATACAAAATAATGTTCATTCTCTGCAAGAACCTGCAAGTCTTTCGCGCAATTTGGTAAATTCGATACTTGAAGATGAAGATGGAATGCTTTGGGTAGGAACCGTTGAGGGGGGATTAAACTTGCGCAGAGTAGGGAAGAAGGGTTTTGAACATTATACCACCGCTGCGCCTGCTTATTTAAGCCATAACTCCATCAGTGCATTGGCTTCAGATGCTAAAGACCGAATTTATGTGGGAACCTGGGGAGGCGGATTTGGCTGGGTGAACCGAAAAAATTTAACCGACAGGAAGTTTCATCACATTCCTACTCCTGATACTCCGGGTCTTGAGCAGTCTTTTATCGGGGTATTACTGTATGATACGGTGAATAATCTGTTATGGATTGGTTCCAGCAAGGAAATATTGACTTATAATCCGGTGACAGGTGAGGTGCTTGATCCGTTTAAGGGAAAACGGAAGGAGCAGATTGTAGGTTCTTTGGGCGGGTGTATTACTAAGAATGGTATCCTGTGGATGGGAACTTCGGCTGGTCTGTATCGAGTGGATTTACATAGTCATGACGGAGGTAATTTTGAATATACATTATATAGTCATAAGTTTGATGATGTTTCTGATAAGTTGGTTGAGCGTGTAACTTCTGTATATGAAGGAAAGAATGGCGAACTTTGGGTAGGAACCAATGGTAATGGATTCTATCAGATTATAGATGATGGGAAGTCCTGCTCTTTTAAACCCTATCGGGTAGAGAACGGGCTGGTCAATAACAGTGTACGTGGTATTTGGGAAGATAATGAAGGTCATCTATGGATAACAACAAGCAATGGGTTGTCTTGTTTCTTCGTTAAAGAAGAGAACTTTCAGAATTATACGACGCATGATGGCTTGGCAGGAAATCAGTTTTATTGGAATGCTACCGGAGGTTCTCGTTCTGGGGTATTGTATGCCGGAGGTACAGCCGGATTGGCTGAAATACGTTTGTTGCCACGTGCTGAAATTGTGTCTTCTTTTCCGTTGGTATATACGCGCCTGCATAGTTTCGGCAAAATACTTGAAGCGGATGACAAGAAGTTGGTAATGCATGAGCGTGATAAATCTCTTTCTATTGATTTTGCTGCTTTAGATTATAACCCTTCTGCTTTGGCACGTTACTCTTATCGTTTAAAGGGATTTGATGATAAATGGACAGTGGCTCCGATGAGTCAGCATTCGGTTACTTATACGAACCTTCGTCCGGGTAAATATATATTTCAACTGCATTATACTCCGGATGGCAAAAACTGGACAGTGCAGAATGATGAATTGAGTATAGTGGTACAGCCTTATTTCTATAAGACTGCTTGGTTTATTTTACTTGTGTTGTGTATCGTTACCTTTACGGTTTACCGTATTTTGCTCTGGCGGTTCCGTGTACTCAAACAGCAGAAAGAGCTTTTGCATCAGATGGTGGAAGAGCGTACGCATGAATTAGAGGAGCAAAAGAAACTGCTTTCTAATCAGACGCAGGAACTTTCACTGCAAAATGAATTGTTGAAAAATCAGAATGAAAAGATTACCAGCCAGAAAAACAAGATTTTGGAAATGTCTCGTAAGGTTGAAGAGCTGACGGTGGATAAGCTGAGTTTCTTTACTAACATTACGCATGAGTTCCGCACACCGCTGACTTTAATTATAGGTCCTATTGAGCGTGCGTTGAAATTAAGCTACAATCCGCAGGTTATCGAACAGTTGCATTTGGTCGAGCGTAACTCCAAATATCTTCTTTCGCTGGTTAATCAGTTAATGGATTTTCGCAAGGTAGAGGAAGGGCGAATGAAAATAGTCATGAATCAGGGAAACCTCTTGTCGTTTATGCAAGAACTGATGCTTCCTTTTGCTGATTATGCAGAAGGAAGAGGCATCACTTTCCGTCTTTTTCTCCATTTGCCGAAGCCGGAATTGATGTTTGCTGAGGATGTAATGAGAAAAGTCTTGACTAATTTGGTGAGCAATTCATTGAAGTTTACTCCCAAGGGTGGGGCGGTTTTGGTTTATGTAAGTACCTTATATACGGAAACTCAGGAAGAGAAACTGTTTATTGGAGTTCGTGATACGGGAAAAGGAATCCCAGAGGAGGACATTGACCGTATATTCAATCGTTTTTATCAGTCGGATAATCAAACACTTGAGTCTGTAAGCGGGCAAAGTGGAACAGGTATCGGATTATATCTCTGTAAGAAGTTGATTTGTTCGCTGGGTGGAGATATTTATGCGAAGAATAATCCGAAAAAAGGGTCTTCATTCCGTATCCTGCTTCCTGTTGAACGTTCTGCAGAGGTGGGTGAAACCATACCGGAAGAAAATGAAGAACTGAGTACTGACTTGATGAAGAACAATAAAATGACCATGCTTGTTGTGGAAGACAATAAGGATATGCGCGATTATATTCGTTCGATTTTAAGTGAATATTATAATGTACTTGAAGCTTCACAGGGAGAGGAGGCGCTTCAGGTTCTAAAGAACTATGATGTAGACTTTATTATCAGCGACTTAATGATGCCAGTGATGGACGGAGTGGAGTTCCTGCGTGCAGTGAAGAATGATTTCTCCATTTCGCATATTCCTTTCCTGATGCTTACCGCGAAAACATCCGATGAATCTCGTTTGGAAAGTTATAAAGTGGGCGTAGATGCATATCTGCTGAAGCCTTTTGATGAGAACTTGCTTCTGGCTCGTATCTCTAACATTCTGGAAAACCGTAAACGCTTCCAACAGAAGTTCTCGATTGACATGAATACTGAATCATTGAATATTGAGGAAGAATCAGGCGATAAAAAGTTCCTTGATAAGGCAATGAAAGTGGTGAAAGAAAATTATAAGAAATCAGATTTTGAGGTCGGTGATTTTATTGAAGCTATGGGAATAAGTAAAAGCTTGCTGAATAAAAAAATGCAATCGCTTACCGGGCAGTCGGCAGGACAGTTCATGCGTAATTACCGGTTGAATCTGGCTCGTGAACTTTTGTTGAAGAATAAGGTCAGTCGGGAAATGAATATTTCCGAGATTGCTTATGAGGTGGGCTTTAATGATCCGAAATATTTTACCCGCTGCTTTACCAAGCATTTTAATATTACACCAAGTAGCTTGATGGAGGATCAGTAAATATATGAGTTAACGGGGAAGTAAGGTCTTGAAAATGGATTAAGAACCTTGCTTCCCCGTTGCTTGACCGGCTGTTTGGAAAACAGACTTTTCTGCTGAAGACCGAAACTTATAAAGCGTTTATTTTATTTCTTTTATGCTGATAGCCACTCCTCCACTGGGGGCAAGTCTTTGTTTCAGAGTCGTTTTGCTTGAAACCTTTCGGGTTGAAATGGCATAGTCTTTCGGATTGGTGCGCCAGTCTGCCTTTTTCCCGTCAGCGTATATCGTAGCCAGATATTTCTTTCCGGCAGGGAGGAAACTTAGGTCAATCACGGCTTCGCGTGCGTTTTCATCGGTGATTCCTCCGATATACCATTCCTGCTTTCCTTTCGCTTTACGAGCTATGGTGAGGTAATCGCCCGGTTCTGCTTCCAGAATATAGGTGTCATCCCAGTCGGCTGACACATCTTTGATAAATTGGAATGCGTCAGGATATTTCTCGTAATTCTGGTATAAGTCGGCTGCCATCTGAAGCGGGCTGTACATGGTAACATATAAAGCCAGTTGCTTGACCAAGGTGGAACTCAATTTAGCCGGATTACTGCCATATACTGACAAGTCTCCCTCAAAAATTCCTGGGGTATAATCCATCGGTCCTCCCATCAGTCGGGTGAAAGGTAAGATGGTTGCGTGTTCGGGTGTATTTCCGTTGAACGATTCAAACTCGGTTCCACGAGCTGATTCTTGAGCAATCCAGTTAGGATACGTACGGCATAATCCGGTGGGGCGTACAGCTTCATGTGAGTTGACCATGGCTTTATAGCGAGCTGCTGTTTCCACTACGCGTAAGTAATGGTTTACCATCCATTGACCGTCATGATGTTCGCTTCGTGGAATAATAGGACCCACGTATCCGGTCTTTACTGCATCGTATCCATTCTCTGCCATAAAGCGGAAGGCATCTTCCATCTGACGCTCGTAGTCGGCAACCGATGAAGTGGTTTCGTGGTGCATGATAATTTTCACTCCTTTTTCGGCAGCATAGCGTTGCAGTTCTTTTACGTCAAAGTCTGGATAAGGTTTGGTGAAACTGTAGATATGTTCTTTGATATAAGCAAAGTTTGCCTCCCATCCTTCATTCCAACCTTCCACTAAAACCGCATCAAAACCGTGGCGGGCAGCAAAGTCAATATATTCTTTCACATGAGCCGTATTTGCTCCGTGCGTCCCGTTGGGTTTTTCTTGTGTATAGTCTGTCTTTCCAATTACGATGTCCTGATTGTTGGTATAGGCCCAGGTAGAACCTTGTCCGGTGAAGTATTCCCACCATACGCCTACATACTTAACCGGATGAATCCATGACGTATCTTCCAGTTTGCAGGGCTCGTTTAAGTTAAGAATCAGATTCGAGGCCAAGATGTCGCGTGCATCATCGCTTACGATAATAGTTCTCCACGGAGTTACACTTCCGGTCTGTATATATCCTTTGGTTCCGTTTTTGTCAGGAGTTAGATGTGCACTGAGCATGAATGTTTTATCATTCAGATTTAGTTGCATAGCCGGATAGTTTACCAAGGCAGCCTCGTGAATGTTGATATATAATCCATCTTCCGATTTCAGCATAAGCGGAGTTTGTACTGCCAGATTCGGTGTAAATGACTTGGCGGCAAGCGGTTCCTTGCGTACGCTATCAATAAGGCTTTCAACTTCCGAAAGAAGTGAAACCGTTGTAGGATATTCATTGGTGTCGTAATCACCCGGAAGCCAGAAAGCTTTATGATTTCCGGTCAGCCGGAATTCGGTACATTCCTCGTTTAAGGTGAAATTCCGCAAATCTTTCTGTACGGGGAACTCATAGCGGAATCCCAGTCCGTCATCAAACAAGCGGAAACGGATGTTCAGCTCCCATCCGGTCTTTTCCTGTTTTAGCTTGACAAGCATTTCTTTGTGATGATCGCGTATCTTGCTGTATTGCCCTAAGACAGGTTGCCAAGTGGTATCGGTTTCCGAAGTTTGTGTTGAAACCAGCTTGAAGTTACGGTCGAACTCAAATGAGGGACGGATGGAAAAGCCCATCCTGCTTTCTCTGACAATGGTTTTGCCTTTATATAATAGGGTATATACGGGAGTTTTCCCGTCGGTCATCCGGAAATGGAGTGTCAAGTTTCCGTCGGGCGAATGCAGGGTTTGGGCTGATGAGCCGCTCACAATGAAAATTACAAGAGCGAGAGATAATAAGAGTTGTTTTACCATGATATAATAATAAAGGGTTATACAAATTAGTGACTGCAAGCATACGTGTTTTTGGGGTCGAGCTGTCTGGAGAGCGTATTGCCTTGTTGCCTTATAGGCAGGTTCGTTGCTCAAGTCTTTTTATATAACAACCCATCCGGTCAATTCACTTATGGCAAGGTCTGATTTTAAGATGGCTTTTATGTGATGCAGCATAAAAGGAATAAATATTATCGAATAACAATAAATATTTTCCTTTTTTCTTTGCATGTTAAAAAGATGTATTTATCTTTGCATATCGAAAAACGATAAATAAATATTGAAATACTATTAACCTTTAAACTCTGAACATTATGTTACGTGTTATCAAACTTCTGCTTTATTATTTCGCCTATAATCTAGGCGTTACCGCCGTTGTTACAGGTATCTGGATGGCATTCAACGGCTTTCAATTCCCGACAGAAAGCGGTGCTGCTACTGAACTGAGCATTTATGTGCTTATTTTGGCAAACATAGCCTATGGACTTCATTTGGTTTGGGGCAGATATTGTGAGCTTAACCATACGACCCTTTCTCCTGTCTCCGTATCGGTGATGACGGTTTCCGTAGTGCTTATCTTGGCTATGGGATGTTGGAGCAATTATATGCTGGAAGCATTGGAGGTTCCCGATACGATGAAAGAACTTTTCGAGGTCATGCTTGGCAATCCGTGGGGTATCTTCGCCATTGCGCTGTTGGCTCCGGTATTCGAAGAAATTCTCTTTCGCGGTGCCATTCAAGGATACTTGATGAAGAAATGGACAAATCCTTGGTGGGGTATTGTTGTAGCTTCGCTGATATTCGGGGCTATTCACGGAAATCCGGTGCAGATACCTTTCGCTTTCATCACCGGCTTAGTGTTGGGATGGATGTATTACCGCACAGGTAGCCTGTTGCCGGGCATTGTGATGCACTTTGTCAACAATAGTTTTTCGGTTGTACTTTTCCATTTTACCAGAAACGAGGCCGATACCACGATGGTAGGACTGTTGGGAGAGACCGGAGCGGTTACGCTTGCCGTTATAGGATTTGCTGTTACCATAGCCTGCGTATGGTATATTGCGAAGAAAGAGGTTTTATAATTTTAAAAGATAGAATACGATGAAAGATTTGAAGATTATCGGCTTGATTGCCGTGTTGTTTATACTATTTGATAGGGTGTCCAGTTTAACGTTCCCAATTTAGCCTACCTTTTTAAGCTGTTTGGTA
>URDR01000033.1 GCA_900546645.1 uncultured Bacteroides sp.
GTATTTACCGAGGCCCAAGGCAAGACTGACTGTACCTTCTTCTGCCAATTCATCATTAATGGGATAATAATTGATGGAACGTGCCACTCCCGAAATAGCAGGATAATAACGGTCGCCATATTGGGTACCCACCACTTCCTGCAAAATCACAGCCATCTTTTCCTGGTCAATCACGTTGCTTGTGGCTTGCATATAAGCCTTGCTGTCCTTATAATAAACCGAAGCATATACCCCTTTAATCGCATCGCTCAACATGCGGAGCATTTCGTATTTGTCTTCCAGATAGGGAATCATATAAGTGGAATAAATTCCGGCAAACGGCTGATAATGGGAATCTTCCAACAAGCTGGACGAACGGATGGCAATGGGAGCTTTTACAACTTCGAAAAAGGCAAAGAAATCTTCTACCAGATGGTCGGGAAGCTTTGCTCTCAAAAAAGCCCGCAAAATGGCATCATCATCAGCATCGCTCAAGGCTATCTGATAAAGATGATTGGTATCCATAAACTCATCAAAGATGTCCGTGCAAAGCACCACCGTCTTGGGAATTACTACCGATGCATTTTCAAACTCGCTGAACTCAATATGACGCTTTACCATATTGTCAATAAAAGCCAATCCACGCCCTTTACCGCCCAACGAGCCGTCGCCTATACGGGCAAAATTTGAATAACGGTCAAAACGGTCACGCTGGAATATAGCTACCACTCCCTGATTCTTACGCTTACGGTATTTTACGATGGCTTCAAAAATAATCTGACGGTGTGCATCCAGGTCTTGCAACGAATCCCAAGTAATCTGACGAACAAACTCTGCCAAGGGAAACATGGCACGCGAATAAAGCCAACGAGAGATATGGTTACGCGTGATATGATAAAAGAAAGACTCTGCAGGAATGGAAAACAACACATTTTGAAGTTCTTTCAAATTATGCACCCGCGCCACTTCTTCCTGGGTCTTCGGATTTCGGAAAATAAAATCGCCGAATCCAAAGTTATCAGAGACCGCCTCCCGCAAGTCAATGTTCATCTTCTTTGAGTTCTTATCGATAAACAAAGCATCCAGTTCATCGGCATAACAGCGGTTGGCTTCTTCTGCCGACTGAAGAATCAATGGCATGAAAGGATCGCGCGCACGAACTTCTTTCAGTAATTTGATACCAGCCAGCGGGTCGGTAACCCCCTCATGCGGGAAACGCGCATCCGAAATGATTCCCAGTATATTTTGGCGGTATTTCTCATAAAGTTCCATCGCCTCTTCATACGACCGGGTCAGTACAATCTTCGGACGCCCACGCATACGCAAGGTGCGCTGATGCTCATTTAGAGCTTCAGTAGCAAACTCCTGACTCTGACGGAGTACAAACTTGTACAGATTAGGCAACACTGATGAATAAAAACGGATAGAGTCTTCCACTAACAGAATCATCTGTACGCCTACCTCTTTAATGTCATGCTCCAGATTCATTTTATCTTCTATCAGCTTGATAATAGACAGTAACAAATCGGTATTGCCCAACCAGCAGAACACATACTCAAAGATACTTAAATCTTCATGTTCCATCCGCTGCCGAATACCATGCGAAAAAGGTGTAAGCACCACAAGCGGCAGATGAGGATATTTCTCTTTTACTTCACGGGCAATATCAAACGTTTCACTATTATCCGAACCCGGCATACAAATCACCAGATCAAACATCGTTTCATCCAGCTTACGCCAAGCCTCTTCCGGACTTGACACCTGCGTAAACCGGGGAGGATAACGCAAGCTGAGACTCATATATTCATTGAATATTTTCTCATCTATACGCCCATCGTCTTCCAGCATGAAGGCATCATACGGGTTCGCAACGAGAAGCACATTAAAAATACGCTTCATCATCAAGTCAACAAATTGCGTATCTTTAAAATAAAGCTGATTTAACTTTAACTTACTGAACATGGTATCAAATTTTGATTTACTAACAAAATTCGCAATTTCCCGTGAATAATCAAAGCTTCAGATTTATTTTCACAGCTAAAAACAGCTAAACATTCTCTTAAAACAAGCTTTCATCTCCGGCAACAAATACTTCGGTGCTTGCCGCCGGTTACAAGATGTTTCTCGGCATTCCTTACCCTTGTCAACCATTCTTCAAAAATTTTACAGAAACATTTGGAATTTTCACCTAAATAACTAACTTTGCAAGTACATAAAGTTTTCATTTTGTCAGACCTTATAAAGTACAAAACTATGAACATTAGTCAAATTATGTCATCCTTGGAGGTAAAGCATCCGGGTGAATCTGAGTATTTGCAAGCCGTTAAAGAAGTACTGCTTTCTATTGAAAACGTATATAACCAACACCCAGAATTTGAAAAAGCTAAAATCATAGAACGCCTGGTTGAACCCGACCGTATTTTTACATTCCGTGTTACATGGGTTGATGATAAAGGCGAAGTACAAACCAACCTGGGCTATCGCGTACAGTTCAATAACGCCATTGGCCCGTATAAGGGAGGTATCCGTTTCCACGCATCGGTGAATCTATCCATCCTGAAATTCCTGGGATTTGAACAAACCTTCAAAAACGCATTGACCACCTTGCCTATGGGTGGCGGAAAGGGAGGATCTGACTTCTCTCCACGCGGAAAAAGCCAAAGCGAAATCATGCGCTTCTGCCAAGCCTTTATGCTGGAGTTATGGCGTCACTTAGGACCAGACATGGATGTTCCGGCTGGTGATATCGGTGTAGGCGGACGTGAAGTGGGATATATGTTTGGCATGTATAAGAAACTGACCCGTGAGTTTACCGGCACATTTACCGGAAAAGGTCTGGAATTCGGAGGCTCACTCATCCGTCCGGAAGCTACCGGCTTCGGTGGTCTGTATTTTGTTAAACACATGTTAGACAAAAAAGGAATTGATATCAAAGGAAAAACAGTGGCCATTTCAGGCTTTGGCAATGTAGCATGGGGAGCAGCAACCAAAGCAACTCAATTAGGAGCTAAAGTTATAACCATTTCCGGTCCAGACGGATACATCTATGACCCGAATGGAATTAGCGGAGAAAAGATTGACTATATGCTTGAACTGCGTGCTTCGGGCAATGACATCGTTGCACCTTACGCAGAAAAATTCCCTGAAGCAACCTTCGTAGCAGGAAAACGGCCTTGGGAAGTAAAAGCGGATATCGCATTGCCATGCGCCACTCAAAATGAATTAAACGGAGAAGATGCAGCTAATTTAATCAAGAACCAGGTTACCTGTGTGGGAGAAATCTCCAACATGGGTTGCACACCGGAAGCTATCGATGCATTCATAGAACACAAAATCACTTATGCACCGGGCAAAGCTGTTAATGCCGGAGGAGTTGCCACTTCTGGTCTTGAAATGAGTCAGAATGCCATGCATTTAAGCTGGTCGGCTCAGGAAGTCGACGAAAAACTGCATCAAATCATGCATAACATTCACGAACAATGCGTGAAATATGGCACAGAAGCTGATGGCTACATTAATTATGTGAAAGGCGCTAACATTGCCGGTTTCATGAAAGTAGCTCATGCCATGATGGCGCAAGGTATTGTATAGAAAGAAACCTATTTAGATATTCTCGTTTAGTTGTATTTGTATTTTGTATTGTAGTCAACGCTGCCCCACCTGTGAAGGTCCGGCAGCGTTTTTTTACTCCATAAAACCATTTCTTAATGGTACACACAAACAAAAAAACACGTTTTTTCCTCAAAACAGTTCAGCATGCTGATATATCGTATAGAGTCGCAGGTTCACTTTCAAGGTTACAAGATAACACAGTGACGAATTGAGCCTTTGCGAAACTTGAATAATATATAATAGTAAAACCATCCGAAATGAAACAGTATCTTAGTCTTATCTACACCACATGTATTCTCCTGCAATTCTGTCCTGCATGTATTTCTGAAGATAATGCTCCTGTGGAAACTCCTACCTTCATCATAACAGGAAACCAACAGAAAAACTTTCAGCTTCTCCCCCCGGAAAAAAACAGCCGATTAAATTCATCACAGATATTGGAAACTGGAAGCCAAATTTCTTTTTTTAGCCAAGGAGGTATTAAAGCAAATAACCTAACGCTGACATTCGATGGAAACACATGGAACGGTAACCTTGATGATACATGGATTCCGGGGGAAAATACCGCTTCAATTACCACCTATTACCCGATTCTATCTTCTGATATCTATCAAAATGACGGAACACTGACCGACTGGCTTTATCAAAAGCAGAATATCTCGCCCACCAATCAAATCAAACTGAACTTTTCTCACCTTTTCTCTCAAATCAGTTTCCATATTCCTCTAGAGCTAAACAATCAAACGGAAGAACTGCGCTTTACTCCTTCGGTCAGCGTGTCCGCCATCGAACCATACACTGCCAATATTGTCTTAGGAGAAAAGGCTCCCACACTTCACTTCAAACAAAAACCGGACGCTACTTACACTTTCATTGTTCCTCCATCTGAAGCTGCATCTATCACTATTGAAATTGAATGTGCAGATGGGAAGATATATGCAACCCAACTTCCGGAAACCGTCTTCAAACGCGGTACACACTATAATTGTAACATCTTATACGATGACGGAACAGCCGGAATCAGAACTGCTGAAGATTTTATTGCCTTTTCACATCTCATCAATGGAGAAGCTTATAAAAACAGAAAACTGGATGAGTTTGGATTTCCATCCGACGGGAAAATGGTTTATCGCCTGAAAAATGATATTCACTTTACAGAAGAAGAATCAAGCCAACTCCTCCCGATAGGATATTCCATCGATGAGGATAAGTATTTCAAGGATGTATTCGAAGGGAATTATCATACACTAAGCGGAATCAGCCTTAAAAAGAAAATCATAGGACACTTAGGAATTTTCGGAGCCATAGGTTCGTCAGGCGAACTCAGAAACCTGCTCATAAAAGACATCACTTACAATATTTCCGACAAAACAAGTAATTACGACGGGCTGCTATGCGGATATAACGGAGGAACAATCAACAATTGCCATTCCGATTCATGCACAATCGAAACAATCAGCCCGAAACAGGAAATAGGAGCGTTATGTGGTGTAAATACCGGATTGATTGTTAACAGCAGTACGCAACATCTGAATGCTTCAAAAGCTACCTCTGTAGGAGGATTGGTTCATTCATCCTCTGGCACTATAGCAAACTGTTATGTAGCCACTTGCACCTATCCAAAGCCTAGTAAAGGTAAAGCGGGATGCATCAGCTATCAACTTTATGACAATGCCATCTTATGTAACAGCTATGTATACGAAAAATACCAAAAAAACGTATATGCATTAGCTCAAATTTTAAATACGAAAAAGGGTACACCACAAATCCTGTATTGTTATTACCCCAAAGGAATGACTGCCCATGACCAGTCTCCTACTATCATCACAGAAAATGTAAAAAGCTATGCAGAATCTACGGCCTATAAGCTTCCCGGAGTTTTAAATAACTGGATATCGGATAAAGGCAACGAACTTTATCCCGACGTAGAGTTTTCTTCATGGCAAAAAGGAAAGGATATACCTGCAGTCTTTGTCACATCCGAACGGAATAAATAATCAAACGCCCGGAATTGCAACCATTTTTAATAGAGAAAGTCATCTTATCTTCAATAAAATATTGTATTTTTGCAGCAAATGCAAAAACCATGGAAAAGAACAAATCATACATTTTAGCAATCGTCGCACTGATAATCATTACTTTAGGAACTTCTTTCTTTGCATTCAATGAAATGCATAAAAACAAAGAAATGACCGAACTGTTCGCCGTAGAAAAAGAAGAAATGGAAAACGAATATAGTACGTTTGCCACTCAATATGATGAACTTCAAGTACAAATCAATAATGATTCACTCCGTGAGAAATTAGAAAGCGAAAAGCTGAAAACCCAACGTTTACTGGAAGAATTAAGACAAGTGAAAAACACCAATGCTGCCGAAATCATGCGCTTGAAAAAAGAACTGAAAACCGTTCGTGCTGTTTTGCGAAGCTATGTCATTCAGATTGACTCACTCAACCGGGTAAATGCTGCCTTGAAAGAAGAAAATAAAGCTGTAAAAAACAAATATTCGGCTGCAACCGTACAAATCAGCAACCTTTCTAAAGAAAAGAAATCACTTAATGAAAAGGTCTCATTGGCTGCTCAGTTAGATGCTACCAATATCCATGCTACAACCCTCAACAAACGGGGAAAAGCTACCAATAAAGTAAAAAACGTGAAGAAGATTGCCATCTCATTCACCATTGTAAAAAATATCACGGCAACCACCGGAAATAAAACGCTTTATGTACGCATTGCAAAGCCCGACAATGAAATTTTGAGCAAAAGCGCAAGCAATACATTTGCTTATGAAGACAGAA
Organism: uncultured Bacteroides sp.; assembly: GCA_900546645.1. Taxonomy (GTDB): domain Bacteria; phylum Bacteroidota; class Bacteroidia; order Bacteroidales; family Bacteroidaceae; genus Phocaeicola. Next base: position 6,390 of record URDR01000033.1, read on the forward strand.
ACATCAGCTATTCAATCAAGAAATATATTGAATATACAGGAGAAGAACAAACCGTTACGGTTTATTGGGATGTAGAGGAATTCCTTGCTCCGGGAAAATACCGTATCAACCTGTTTGCCGATGGAAATATGATTGGTGAAGGTTCATTTAGCATGAAATAAAACAAGCAAACATGAACAAAAAGTTTATCTATACCTCTATTTGCTGCCTTGGACTGACGGGAGGCTTATCATCATGCGGTGAAGACCGCTCTGGAGAATATTATGCCCTCATCGCCAGCAAAACATGGATTTATGAAACCATGCAGGAAAACTATCTGTTTTATGAAGACTTGCCTGCCGAGGATCAGTTAGACTTTTTCATGAAACCTGCCGACTTTGTCAAGGCAGCCGCTTCATCGCGCGACAAAAAAAACGGAGTAACCTTCTCACATGCCGACTCCATTGCTCCTTCGCGCACGCAAAGTGAATATCCGTGCTTCGGACTGGAAGTGGATTATGCCAATACTCCCCAGCAAGGTATTCCTGTAATGCGTGTGCTTTATGTCCAGCCTAACTCTCCCGCCAATCAAGCTGGAATAAAACGGGGGGACTGGATTATTGCAGTAGATAGTGCCAAGGTTTCAAGTGCGAACTATATCGAACAAATCCTGCAGCCTACTCAAACGCACGAATTTATGCTGGGGAAATATATTCCTCCTCAAGAAAACAATGAAAACGAAGATAACGAATCACTCGTACAGGCAGAGCTTGACACTTTACGTTCTGTCACGCTGACTCCTGCTTACATAGAGATTCAGAACCTGCTGGAAGAGAAAGTAATCCATACCGGAAATGGACATAAAGCATTATATCTGCTCTATAATGAATTCGGACAAGAAGATATTCTTACACTCCAAACGGCTTTAACAAAACATCAAGGGTTTGAAGATATTATACTTGACCTTCGCTATAATCCAGGAGGATTTGTGAATACATCGCAAGTATTAAGCACATGTCTGGCACCTCAAGAAGCCATGGGACAGGTGTTTTTAAAAATGACTTATAACGATAAGATAAATAAAACGGAAGTTTTGCCCTTCGACAAGAGCCTTTTGCCGGGAGGAAATTCTGCTTCTTATCGTAATTTATATATCATTACATCAGCAAGCACTGCCTCTGCTTCCGAAATCGTCATCAATTGCTTAAAACCTTATATGAAAGAACGGCTTTTCCAAGTAGGAAGTGCAACTTTCGGGAAAAACGTAGCACAACAACTATTTACCAGCGAGGTAATGCCGCAGGTTGAATTATGGCTGACTACAACTCAATTAAGCAACTGTGAAAATAATTCTGACTATTTTACTCATGGATTAATACCTGATTTTGAAATAGAAGAAAATACCATTAACGCCTTAGGTGAATTTGGAACAGCCGACGACCGACTCCTGCAACCCGTATTGTATCACATACAAAACGGTAGCTTCCCGGCAACTGAAGAAAACGTAAAAACCAACTCTTTTTCAAGAACTTCAAGCAAAGAAAAAGTGCTTAACATAACCTATACTTCTACTGACTCCAAACCTAAATGGAACAAGTTCTATAAATAAGAGGATATTTACTTACGTGCTAACTCAAGCATGATTCAGCATTAGCTTTTAAATTTTATTAAAGTTGCATTGACAATCTTTTCAACAAAATCCTTTGTTCATTTGTTATAATATCATACATTTGCAATGTTGCATAAACAACCAAAGCAACAAGGATAAAAATGAAGAAGATACTAAGTGTAATTTTATTGACAGGGCTTATCTGCAACGGATATGCTCAACGGATATTGTCTCTAGACAGTTGCCGCACACTTGCTCTTGCCAATAACAAAGAGTTGCGCATTGCAAAAGAAAAAATCAATGCCGCTCACTATCAGCAAAAGGCGGCTTTTACCAACTATCTCCCCAAGATAGACCTCATGGGTACGTACATGCGCACGCAAAAGGAGATTTCTCTACTCAGTGATGATCAGAAACAAAGTATCGGAAATATAGGAAGTTCTACCGGAGCTCAACTTCAGCAGCAGTTCAAACAACTTGCAGCTCTCAATCCCGGACTAGCTGCTTCCCTTGAAAAGCCCCTCATGGCTTTAATGCCCGGGCTTACCAGTGGGCTCAATGGCATCGGTCAAACATTAGTAGACGGCTTGCGAACTGATACACGTAATATGACGCTGGGTGCAGCTACCTTAACCCAACCTCTATTTATGGGTGGAAAAATAATAGCCTACAATAAAATCACCAAATATGCCGAACGCCTGGCTGAATCGCAGCATGCTACAGGTATGCAAGACTTGATACTGAATACAGATCAAGCTTACTGGCAGGTGATTTCACTGGCCAACAAGAAGAAATTAGCAGAAGGATTTCTCAAACTGGTTCGGAAACTTGATTCGGATGTGGAACAAATGGTAGCAGAAGGAGTAGCCACTAAAGCAGACGGGCTAAGCGTTAAGGTAAAAGTCAATGAAGCTGAAATGACACTGACTCAAGTAGAAAACGGACTAAGTCTTTCTAAAATGGTATTATGCCAGCTGTGTGGCATTCCTTTAAATACACAGATCAAACTGGCAGATGAAGATATGGAGAATCTAACCCTACCCGATACCTATATAGAAAGTAATGTTCAAACGGCATTAGCAAACCGGGAAGAATTAAAAAGCCTCGAATTAGCCAGCCAAATTTACCGGCAAAAGGTCAACGTAGTCCGGTCGGAATTTCTTCCCTCAGTAGGACTTACCATAAACTATATGGTCACCAACCCCTCACTTGTTAACGGATTTGAAAACAAATTCCGCGGAATGTGGGCAGCCGGTATAGTAGTAAAAATACCCGTTTTTCACTGGGGAGAAGGGATATATAAAGTAAAAGCTGCAAAAGCAGAAGCGAACATAGCCCGTTACCGGCTGGAAGACGTAAAAGAAAAAATAGAGCTACAAGTTACTCAAAGCTCTTACAAAGTAAACGAAGCAAGCAAAAGATTGGTTATGGCACAAAACAGCATGGATAAAGCCGATGAAAACCTACGCTATGCCACGCTGGGATTTAAAGAAGGAGTTATCCCTACCAGCAATGTTTTAGAGGCACAAACAGCTTGGCTTTCAGCACAATCAAACAAGATAGATGCGCAAATCGATGTAAAAATGAGTGAATTATATTTGAACAAATCAATGGGAACTTTAAAATAAACAAAAACTATGGCAGAAAAGACTCAACGAAACAATATTTTACTGGCGTTTCTCACCCTTTTAGGAGTAACTGCCGGTGTCAGCATCATCGGACTATTCACATTAAGAAAAGGTCCGGAAATCATACAAGGACAAGCAGAAGCAACCGAATACCGTGTATCAAGTAAAGTACCCGGAAGAATACTGAAATTCTTCGTGACCGAAGGCGATAAAGTAAAAGCCGGTGATACACTTGCCATTCTCGAAGCGCCTGACGTAATGGCAAAACTCTCTCAGGCAAGAGCAGCCGAAGAGGCTGCACAAGCCATGAATGAGAAAGCCCTACGGGGAACACGCAGCGAACAGCTGCAGGCGGCATTCGAAATGTGGCAAAAAGCAAAAGCAGGACTCGATATTGCGGAGAAATCATACAACCGCGTCAACCGCCTCTATGAAGCTGGGGTCATGACCGCCCAAAAACGAGATGAAGCTCAAGCACAATATGATGCAATGAAGGCTACCGAACGCGCTGCCCATGCTCAGTATACCATGGCTCAAAATGGAGCGCAGCGTGAAGACAAAGCGATGGCTGCGGCACAAGTAGAACGGGCTAAAGGTGCAGTAGCCGAGGTTTCATCTTATATAGCCGAAACTTTTTTGATAGCCAGTGCCAACGGTGAGGTCACTGAAATCTTTCCCAAAGTAGGCGAACTGGTGGGAACCGGTGCACCTATTATGAATGTAGCCCAGCTGACCGACATGTGGGTAACCTTTAATGTACGCGAAGACTTCCTGAAAGATTTCACTGTAGGCGAAAAAATCAAAGCATATATACCGGCTCTCGAAAAAGATGTTGAGTTTAAAGTTACTTACATGAAAGACCTCGGTACCTATGCAGCATGGAAAGCTACCAAGACCACCGGTCAGTTCGACTTAAAAACATTTGAAGTAAAAGCACGTCCCATTCAAATCGTAGAAAACCTTCGACCGGGCATGTCGGCCATTATCGAGAAATAACTCTTATCACACACTATGCTTGTACCTGTTCATAAACGTTTTTTTAAAATAGCCTTGCGGGAAACCACCCGTATTGCCACCAAACCGATTTATCTTTTTTGCATGATCATAGCCCCTATACTTTGCTTCGTGTTCTTTACCACACTGATGAGCAAGGGGCTACCCACCAATCTGCCCGCAGGGGTAGTCGATTTAGACAATACGGCAACCACCCGTAACATTGTCCGCAATCTGGATGCCTTTCAGCAAACAGAAATCGTGGCACATTACAGTAGTGTAAGTGAAGCACGTCAAGCAATGCAGCGTGGCGAAATTTATTCTTTTTATTATATTCCGAAAGGAACCACTGAAGAAGCCTTGGCAAGCAGACAACCCAAAGTTTCTTTTTACATCAACTACTCATATCTGATAGCCGGATCATTGCTGTATAAAGACCAGCGTACGATGTCAGAACTGGCTTCAGGAGCCATCGGACGCGCAAGTCTGTATGCGAAAGGAGCTACAGAAAAGCAGGCAATGGCTTTTCTTCAACCCATTGTTATCAGCACGCATGCACTGAACAACCCGTGGCTCAACTATTCGGTTTACTTGTGTAATACCCTTTTCCCGGGTATTTTAATGCTACTCATTTTCATGATAACCGTATACACGATAGGAACTGAATTAAAGGAAGGCACTTCTCAAGAACTGATGAAGCTGGCAAACAATTCCATTGCAACCGCACTAAGCGGAAAGTTATTTCCGCAAACAGTAATCTTCTTCGTTATTGCAGTATTTTATAACGTATATCTTTACGGCTATCTGCATTACCCCTGTCATAGCGGCATCATTCCCATGCTTCTGGCCGGTTTACTTTTGGTGTTGGCTTCACAGGCTTTCGGGGTTTTCCTTTTTGGCTTATTCGGAAATCTCCGTCTGGCATTAAGCACAGCTTCTCTATGGGGAGTGGTTTCCTTCTCCATTTCCGGATTTACCTTTCCGGTTATGGCGATGCACCCCGTTCTCCAAGCACTTTCTAATTTATTTCCGTTACGCCATTATTTCTTGCTCTATGTAAATCTTGCCCTTAACGGATACCCGCTTGTATATGCCTGGCATTCACTGGCAGCCCTACTGGTTTTCATGCTTCTGCCCTTTCTGGTTCTGAAGAATTTAAGAACAGCCATTCTGCATTATGTCTATATTCCCTAAAGAAATAAGAATTATGAAAGAAAGCCCTTTTCGAAACACTGTCTATCAAGGATTTTCAGGTTTATTCCATATTTGCGCCCACGAGTTGAAAGCTGTATTCAAAGACCAAGGCGTCCTCATCTTCTTTCTACTCGTCCCATTAGCATACCCACTGCTCTACGCATTCATCTATACCAATGAGGTGGTACGTGAAGTTCCTGCTGCAGTAGTCGATGCCAGCAACTCCACCTTAAGCCGAAATTATTTACGATTGGTTGATGCCAATGCCGGCGTACATATCCAGTCGTACTGCGCCGACATGGAGGAAGCCAAACTTTTACTGAAAGAAAATAAAGTATACGGCATCATCTATATTCCGGCAACATTCAGCAAAGATATTGCTACAGGCAAGCAAACCACCGTCAGTCTATATTGTGACATGAGCGGAATGCTATATTACAAATCACTGTTAGTAGCAAGTACCAACGCGTCACTGAGCGTAAACAAACAAATCAAAATCCAACGAATGGCCAATACCACCCAGCGGCAAGATGAGGTCAGCACGGCTCCCATTACCTATGAAGATGTTTCACTCTTCAATCCGCAAGACGGTTTTGCCAGCTTCTTGATTCCTGCTGTATTGATTCTGATAATTCAGCAAACCTTGCTGTTAGGCATCGGACTTTCAGCAGGAACAGCTCGCGAGAAGAACCTGTTTCGTGATTTAATTCCACTGAAACGCCAATACCAGGGAACTCTTCGCATCGTATTGGGTAAGTCAGCCGCTTATCTGCTTATCTATGTCTTAGTCTCAGCGTACATACTCTGTCTGGTACCTAAAATGTTCAGTTTAGTACAAATAGCCCAACCGATGACATTATTGGCGTTCGTCTTACCCTACTTACTGGCATGTATTTTCTTTGCCATGACCTGCTCTATATTCATCCACCACCGTGAATCATGTATGATGATTTATGTATTCACTTCGGTGCCCCTACTTTTCATTTCCGGCATATCCTGGCCCGGAGCATCCATTCCTCTATTTTGGGAGATTTTCTCATGGCTGTTTCCGTCTACATTTGGAATCAACGGATTTGTACGCATCAATACCATGGGAGCCACGCTCTATGATGTGAAAACCGAATACGCTGCCTTATGGCTTCAGGCATGTATTTATTTTGTCACAACCTGCTTGGTATACCGATATCAGATTATGCTAAGCCGCCGGCATGCACTGGCACGACTAAAACAGATGACAAAAGCTGATTGAGGATTATTAACACTTCTAGGTTTCAAAATACAAGGGAATACTTGTAGCTTTGCATCAATTTACCAATTGAGATATGAAACCGATTAATTTTACGCTAATCCTGATTACATTTTTCCTGTATTTCATAATGCCTCAAAAAGCATGGGCGGACAATAAAACAAAGACCTTTAACATCACCATACTCAATACAGCAGGAACCCCACAGAAAAACATTTTTCTGAAAATAAGCGGATACAGCAGTGAATATCCTATTGATGAACAGGGAAATATTAACTTCAAACATGAAATAAACCCTAGCTATATCCGCACAGCCAACCTTTATTTTCTGCATGACAAAACGAAACCGGTCAAATCGTTCCAGCTCGATGAACATGCAACCGATACCATTTTCCGAATTGACTGTCCGGATGATCTTGTACTGTTTAAACAGGAAGGACGTCTGGTAACTATACATGGAATCTTAACCCATGGAAAGAAACCACTTTGCGGAGCCGAAGTTCAAATACAAGGCACTCCGCGCAAATCCTTAAGTGATACGGACGGTAAATTCTCTATTGAAGCCGATTACAGTCATCTCATCGTAATCCGTGCAGAAGGAATGGAGAACCGCTATATGGACATACACCCTTTTCTGATACATCCAGAAGAACCGTTATCTATATCACTGAACAAAAAAGGGGCAGAACGTATTTATTCCAGCGTAAACCAAATGCCCGAATTCCAAGGAGGAATGAAATCTTTTTTTAATTATGTAAAACATAAACTTCAACCCTCGCAACTCGCCAAAGAGACCGGCATAGAAGGGACTGTCATGATTCAGTTCGTAGTCGAAAAAAACGGAAGTATCAGCTCTCCTGCCATCGTAAGGAGCTTGAATGCCGAACTTGATACGGCTGCCTTAAATATGATTCAGACCATGCCGCATTGGATTGCCGGAAAAGAAAACGGCATCCCTGTACGGTGTAAGTATTCTGTTCCTATTGCATTCAAAAAGCCCAAGGCCACTGTTCCTGTTGACAGCACCCTACAGCCTACTGTTCAGAAAAAAGAAAACAATCTGTCTTTACAGCCTGCTAACCTTCATTTTCTTAGCAGAACAACCCGGCTCCCTCAACCCGCTTTTACGGCTGCCGACTCTTTACAGCTGAAAACATCAGAGCCACATTTCACAAAACCTGACTGTTTGCAACCCAAAGCAAAAAAAGGAAATTTCCTTACCCGCTTTTTCCGGAAACTGTTCGGAAAGAAAAAGCAAGATACTTCAACCAATGCATCTTGAGCAGGAATACTGATCAACAAGCATATAAAAAAGCATCATCTTTTACCGGATGATGCTTTTTTACACCCTTCTACCGAAACGATTCCGACACAGTCCGTGAAATAAATACAGAAGGAATACTTTTATTATCATAAATCTGCTTATCTTTAGAGCCTGTTTAACAAAATGATTAAGCAGACCCAAATACCGGCTCCATTTCAGTCGGTAAATCACTTGAAGATTTTAAAATAATTGATAAAAACTACATAATGATGAAAAGACTAATTACCTTACTTTGCCTGTTTGCCTGCTTTTTAGGCTTATCGGCACAAAAAGTAACCTTACAAGATGTAGCCAAAGGAACTTATCGCGCTCAAACCATCCGAGGACTGAAACCTATGCTGGACGGGGAACATTATACCCAGATCAGCAGCGACCACAAGCGCATCGTGAAATACTCGTTTAAAACCGGAGAAGAAGCCGGAACTATTTTTGATGTAACTACCGCACGCGACTGCAAGCTCAAATCATTCGATGATTACATCATGTCGCCCGATGAAAGCCTCATCTTAATTCAAACCGAAACGAAAGCGATTTACCGCCGGTCGTTTACTGCAGTATATTATATCTATAACGTACGAAACCGCACCTTAGAGCCTTTATCAAAGAATGGACCGCAGCAAGTACCCTTGTTCTCGCCCGACAGCCATCAAATTGCTTTCGTGCGCAACAATAATATCCATCTGGTAAAACTGCTCTTCGGGAACAGTGAATCACAGGTAACCAAAGATGGTGAATACAATAAAATATTAAATGGCATTCCCGACTGGGTTTACGAAGAAGAATTTGGTTTCAACCGAGCATTCGACTTCAGTGCCGACAGTAAAATGATTGCTTATATCCGTTTCGACGAAAGTCAGGTTCCGATGTTCTCGTTCGATGAATATAAAGGAATGTTTCCTGCAAAGGATGAATATGCAACTTATCCGGGAAGTTATCAATATAAGTATCCTAAAGCAGGGGTGGTCAACTCAAAAGTAAGTGTACATACTTACGACATCAAGAGTCATGTTACACGTAAAATGAATTTGGAAATCGAGGCAGATGATTACATTCCCCGCATCCAATTTACTTCCGACCCGGAAAAACTTGCCATCATGACACTGAACCGTCACCAAAACCGTTTCGACCTGTATATGGCTAACCCTCGCAGTGCCCTCTGTAAAGTGGCCATACGCGATGAAGCCGAACAATATATTAAGGAGCAAGCTTATTCAAACATCGCTTTTTATCCGCAAAACATCGTCATGATGAGCGAAAAAGACGGATATAATCACCTGTATCTGTACACCATTGGGGGAAATCTGGTCAAACAGATTACTAAAGGAGAATTCGAAGTAAAAGATTTCTTGGGATGGGATGAAAAAAACAATGTTTTCTATTATACCAGCAATGAAGAAAGTCCGCTTCGCTCAGCTGTCTATAAAATAGATGCCAAAGGAAAGAAAACCAAACTATCTACCCGAGTGGGAACAAACAATGCCTTGTTCAGCAAGAACTTTGCCTATTATATCAATACATTCTCGAACTTGCACACTCCTACCCTGATTACCCTGAATAACAACAAGGGAAAGGAACTGGTTACCCTGCTTGATAACAACGAGCTGAAGCAACAAACTGCCCGGCTGAATATGCCTGTGAAAGAATTTTTCTCGTTCTCCACTACCGACGGGGTGGAACTGAACGGATGGATGATGAAACCTGCCAACTTTGACCCGAACAAAAAATATCCGGTTATCATGCACCAGTATAGCGGTCCCGGCTCGCAGCAGGTTCTCGACCGATGGGGAGTGGGAAGTTTTGGCGACGGAGGTCTGTTTGAAGCCTATATGTGTGATAAAGGTTACATCATGGTATGTGTAGACGGACGCGGAACCGGCGGACGTGGAGCTGCTTTTGAAAAATGTACTTACCTTTTCCTCGGTGTTAAAGAGGCTAAAGACCAGGTAGAAACAGCTAAATATCTGGGAACATTACCTTATATAAACGGAAGCCGTATCGGTATTTGGGGATGGAGTTTCGGCGGATATACCACTTTGATGTCTATGAGTGAAGGCTCAGGCGCATTTAAAGCCGGAGTAGCTATCGCTGCTCCCTCCGACTGGCGCTTTTATGACTCGGTTTATACCGAACGCTTCATGCGTACTCCCAAAGAAAACGGAGAAGGATATGATGCCGGTTCAGCGATTAAACGAGCTGACCAGCTGCAAGGAAGCCTGCTCTTGATTCATGGTACTGCCGATGACAATGTGCATTATCAGAATTGTACCGAATACAGCGAAGCATTGGTACAAGCAAACAAGCAGTTTGACATGCAGATTTATACCAACCGGAACCACAGTATCTTCGGAGGAAATACCCGAAATCATTTGATGACCCGTGTGGCAAACTTTTTCATGAATAACCTTTAATAAACTAACTCTGTCGGTGAGCCGGGTGTATGCCTGCTCACCGACAGAGTTTTAATATCAATTACTATGGAACACGTTAAAAAGCCGGACTGGCTGAAAATTTCGATTGGAACCAACGCGCGTTACACCGAAACCAAACGCATTGTTGACCACCACAAATTACATACGATATGCAGCAGCGGACGCTGTCCCAACCTCGGTGAATGCTGGGGAAGAGGAACGGCTACTTTCATGATTGGAGGAGCCGTATGTACCCGTGCCTGCAAATTCTGTAATACACAAACCGGAAAACCGCTGCCACTTGACCCAAAAGAACCTTTGAGAGTGGCTGAATCTGTACAGTTGATGAAACTGAATCATGCCGTCATTACCTCGGTCGACCGGGACGATTTGCCTGACTTGGGAGCCGGGCACTGGGCAGAAACCATCAAGACAATAAAGCAACTGAACCCAAACACAACACTGGAGGCACTGATACCCGACTTTCAGGGAAGAAGCGAATTGGTGAAATTAGTTACCGATACGCATCCCGACATCCTATCACATAATATGGAAACCGTGCGACGAATCAGCCCGCTGGTACGAAGCGTAGCGCGCTATGACACCAGTCTCGCCGTTATCCGCCAGATAGCAGAAAGCGGAATCAAAGCAAAATCGGGCATCATGGTAGGACTGGGAGAAACAGCCCAGGAGGTGGAAGAAACCATGGACGACCTGCTTGCAAACGGATGTCAGATTCTAACCATCGGACAATATCTGCAACCCAGCCACCGCCATTATCCGGTTTATGAATACGTCACCCCCGAACAGTTTCTACGCTACAAAGAAACCGGTGAAAAAAAAGGGTTTCTGACCGTAGAAAGCGGACCGTTAGTACGTTCTTCTTATCATGCAGAAAAACATTTATTGTAATGAACTTTCCACAAAGTTATTTGTTGTTTTAAGTGCATCTTTTATGCAATGAAACTTATACTAAAATATAAAGAAACGATTGTATCCTTCGGGTTACTGCCAACCATTATCACGCTTGCCGGATTACACTTTTTCCCGGCAACCGTGATATTAGGCTTTGGACTCTTCATCAGTATAATTGCTTTGTTTTATGCCATTTTCCGGATAAAAGAGCTTAACTTCTTTCTTCTGCAAGGAAGTATTTCTATCGGAATCTGTCTTCTTTTACGGCTATTGACTGGATACAGATTCCTTCCTGAGCAGACCATTACCCCCACTCTTGAGTTTATGTTGCTCATCTTTGCCTTTCTTCATGTTACAGCTCCTGAAATTTATCAGAACTTTCTGCGCAAGTTACACCTCAACACCTGCCTTTCATATACTTTAGAAACTAAAATCATCGTTCTTTTATCTTCCATTCATTTGCTCATCATAGGAGCCATGAAATATGAATTCAGCAGTATCTCTCCCGAGTATCAGTTTATGCTGATTTATGTACCTCCTTTTTCAATTTATCTGTTCTGCCTTATTTTCAACATCATCGGCATACATGTTGCCATCAAGGAAACTCCTTTCAGATATAACCTGTTACGCATCGCCCCCATTTTTCATGGGGAAATCTACCTGATTCCCCGCAAAGGAAAAAGCCCCAATGACTTTTTTTGGGATATACCCATAGAGGAATTATTTGAAGGAGCTGTACGCAAATCAGAGGTAGAAGCAAATAAGATTACACGAAGCTACTTGAAAACCAGACGGAAGATACGTCTACGCTTTTTGCTTCACTACAGAATGATACAGGAGTGTGGCTACATACAGCAAACCCGACTCTACATTTTGCCTTTAAACCGGGAACAGCTCAACTGTTGTACTGGAGGGAAATTTGTTACATTCGAAGAAATAAAGAAAAACCCCAAAGACTATAGTTCCACATTGATTAAAGAATCTGATTCTCTGCAAATGGCTGCAGAAATGTGGAAAGAATACGAATCCGATCAAACAGAATAAAATCATGATACGTAAGGTTATTCCTACAGACATAGCAGATATTACCGCTATTTACAACTATTACATAAAAAACACATGCATTACATTCGAGACTGAACTGGTCACAGAAGAAGAAATGAGCAGACGGATGGAAGCAATTCATTCTGATTACCCTTATCTGGTAATGGAAGAAGACGGAAAATTAATCGGCTATTGCTATGCCCATGGCTGGAAAGAGAAAAAGGCCTATGAGCATACCGCAGAAGTCACAATTTACCTGCATCCGGCTTATACAAATAAAGGGTATGGGAAGAAGCTGCTCACTGCTCTTATTGACGCATGCCGAAACCATGGTTTACATGTACTGATAGCCTGTATTACTTTCCCTAATGCCCCCAGCGTACGTCTTCATGAATCGTTTGGTTTTACACAGGTGTCGCGCTTTTATGAGGTCGGGAAAAAATTCGGTCAATGGCTGGACATTTATGATTTCCAGCTGATTCTTTAATCAGACAACGAATGACAGTAAGGAAAAAACAGAGTCTTAGATAGACTACGAGCTAAATAAAACAAACATCCGGTTCAATGAACCATTCCCTTATTTATACAAGAGGAAGATGCAAGGAATCTTGTTCAAATCGGGCAAGTTTCCTTTCCACTCTTTAACCGTCTTGGTACGGATATACTCTCCCTCACACGTAATGTTGGCAGCAATACAAAGTTTGGTCTGCGGACGGCAGGTCTTCAGAATTTCCTCCATCATCTTGTTGTTCCGATAAGGAGTTTCAATGAAAAGTTGGGTCTGATGTTCGGTATAAATACGGGCTTCCAGTTCTTTCAGACGCTTCGTGCGTTCACCCGGTTCTATAGGCAGATAACCATGAAAAGCAAAACTCTGTCCGTTAAATCCAGACCCCATTACCGACAAAATAATAGAAGAAGGACCAACCAACGGAACCACTTTAAGACCTTTCCGCTGCGCTATGGCCACTACATCTGCTCCCGGATCTGCCACGGCAGGACAGCCCGCTTCTGAAATGACTCCCATCGGAAGTCCCTCCATCAACGGTTTCAAGTAGCCGGATATTGCTTCAGGAGAGGTATGTTTGTTTAATGGATAAAAAGTCAGTTCATCTATATTAATCTGTGACTCAACTTTCTTCAGAAATCGGCGTGCCGAACGCACATCTTCTACAATAAAGTGTTTGATTTCAACAATAATCTCTTTATTATAAGCCGGCAAAACTTTTCCAACCGATGTGTCGCCCAAAGTTACGGGCAATAAGTATAAAGCTTTCTCTATCATATCAACCTTTTATATCTTCTAACAACCCGCTGAAATCGGTACGCTCAAGCAGTTCTTTCAACGTTACTTCTTTATGGTCATTCATGTATTTGTCAATCAGCCTCATCCCCAGCCATACACCTATCAGAGACGGAATCTTTTCTCCATTTACCACCATGCAAGGGTCAGGACGGGTATAAGCACGAATCAGCATCGGATCTGTACTTTCAAGCAAATGCTGATCAGCCATCCTTCCCCACATCTGCGCTTCATTCTTCTTGCACCAGCGTATTTCTTCTTTCGTATATCCCAATGATTTACGTCCAGAAACATCCCCCTTTAAAATGTATTCTACTGCCCATGCCATCTTACCCCGATAGAGCATAATATCAAATAAAGTACGATGTCCTTCTTCCCATAAAAAGGGATACTGCGCACACAGATAAAAAGTAAGGCAGTCTGGTACAATACGCTCCGGAGTCATATAGCGACGCTGGTAGTCATAGTAATAGCGCTTGTAAATGGGATAATCGGCTCCCATATACTTATCCAGGCTGAAAGCCAACAGACTGTCTCCCACCACAGCCGATTGATTCAAGGCTGAAAACTGAGAATAAATACAGGGAATCACCAGAGAGGGAATTTCTTCCTTTAACACGCCCAATCCATCGGAAAGTTCTTTTTCTATCGGTGTCATATCTTTAAACATGACTTCCGCATCTTCCATGATTTTCAACAGAATCGAGTCGGTATAATACGCACATAAACGCTCGTAGATATTCGGTTCACTTACCGAACCAAGCGCCAGTACATCCTCTATCAGAAGCTTGGTAGCACGCGGACTTTCTGTTGTCATTTTCTGAAGTGCCAACACACTGTTTAAAGCCACCGATTCATATTGCAAGCGGTCATAACGGAGTACTTTTACACCTTTATAAACAGAAAAACCGTCTTTCTGCCCATCATGAAGACAGGCAGAAAAGACGATCAAACTTATTATAATGAATATAAACCGCTGCATACGGAAAATTTATATTATCCGTAGATAATATGACCGTTTTCGTCTTTATATTCGTCTAATCCTTTTTCATAAGTAGCCATCGCACGGAGACTCATACCTACGCTTGAGAAACCACCGTCGTGGAACAAGTTCTGCATAGTAACTTTACGGGTAAGATCGGAGAACATCACAATACAGTAATCTGCACATTCATCAGCCGAAGCATTGCCCAACGGAGACATACGGTTGGCAAAGTCGAATAATTTATCCATACCTTTCACGCCCGATCCAGCTGTAGTCATTGTAGGTGACTGTGAAATGGTATTGATACGTACATGATGCTCACGACCGTAAATGTAACCGAAGCTGCGGGCAATTGATTCCAACAGAGCCTTGGCATCTGCCATATCGTTATAACCATAGAATGTACGCTGTGCAGCCACGTAGCTCAATGCCAAGATAGAACCGTATTCATTGATGGCATCCAACTTTTTAGCAGCCTGAATCATCTTGTGGAATGATACTGCCGAAATATCCAGTGTTTTATTCAGCATATCATAATCAAGGTCATCGTAGGTGCGTTTTTTACGAACGTTAGGCGACATACCGATTGAATGTAAAACGAAGTCTATCTTACCTCCCAATACTTCCATTGAACGTTTGAATACATTTTCCAAGTCTTCAACATTCGTTGCGTCTGCCGGAATTACTTCACAGTTCAGTTTTTCAGCCAATGCTGAAACTTCACCCATACGCACTGCAACAGGAGTATTCGACAAAGTAATGACAGCACCTTCTTCAACAGCCTTTTCTGCTACTTTCCAAGCAATAGACTGTTCATTCAAAGCACCGAAGATGATACCTCTTTTTCCTTTCAGTAAATTATAACTCATACCTTTTCTTATTATAAATTCGGCAACAAAGATACGAACTTATTTATATATTTTTACTGTTTTTATCGTTAATCTTTACTCTGCACATTAAGAATACAAGCTTATACAGAGCAAATAATAGAAAAAACTTAGTTTATGCAAAGAGATTAATGAAAAGAAAGGACCTCGCTACATAAACCCAGACTTATACTGAGGTTTTACTAAAAATTGAGCTGACAGAAACTCAAAACCACGATGTGATTTGTACAGGTCACACTGTGGTTTGTACAATTCACATCGTGGTTTATACAGGTCGCACTGCGATTTACAGAAATCACAGTGCGACAGACAAGTTTCTACAGGCACGGATTTACGTTTATCCGACCGTGAAGCAGGATTCTATTTCATACACCTTACCACACGTTGACCCGTTTCTCTGGTGCAATATACATTGAATCATCGGGTGTAATGCCAAATGCATCATACCAAGCCTGAATGTGAGGCAAAGCTCCGTTTACACGCCATCTTCCCAATGAATGAGGGTCTGATTTGGTATAAAGACGAATTTGCTCATCACGGATATTTCCAGCCCACAAAGTAGCATAAGCAAGGAAGAAACGCTGTTCAGGAGTAAATCCATCTACCACTCCCAGCGGAGCATCTTTCGTTGCATTCTGGAAAGCAAGGAAAGCTACTTTCAAACCTCCGTGGTCGGCAAGATTTTCACCCAAAGTCAGTTCTCCATTCGCAAACAAGCCCGGAAGCACTTCTATTTTATTGAAGAAATCTACCATCACCTGCGCACGCGCCTTAAAGCGGTCGGCATCGCCTGCAGCCCACCAGTCTTTCAGGTTTCCATTTTTGTCAAACTGACGTCCCTGATCATCGAATCCATGAGTCATTTCATGACCAATAACCACACCGATTGCTCCATAGTTAGCTGCATCATCGGCTTCCATATTAAAGAAAGGAGGCTGCAGAATAGCTGCCGGGAAGCAGATTTCATTGGTTGAAGGATTATAATAAGCGTTTACAGTCTGCGGTGTCATCAGCCATTCTTCTGAGTCGACCGGTTTACCCAGGCGGCTGTACATATCTTTCAAGTTCCATGCTGCCACTCTGCAAACATTAGCCCAATAAGAATCTTTTTCTACATGAAGGTCTGAGTAATCTTTCCATTTGTCCGGATAACCCACCTTTACATGGAAAGCATCCAGCTTTTCGTGAGCTACAACTTTAGTACTGTCGCTCATCCATTCTTGTACATCAATGCGTTCACCCAGTGCAACCTGCAAGTTCTTCACCAGTTTCACCATACGTTCTTTGGCAGCTGCCGGGAAATATTTTTCCACATACATCTGACCCACCAGTTCACCCAGCATACCATCTACGCTGCCAACGGCACGCTTCCAGCGAGGTTTGTTTTCACCACGACCAGACAGCACCTTGCCGTAGAAGTCAAAGCGTGCAGCTACAAAGTCGTCGCTCAAATAAGAAGCTGCCGCATCAATCACATTATATTGCATATAAGCGATATGAGCAGAAAGCGGCAAAGTCTGAATCAGATTAGCCACTTCTTTAATCGGCTCAATCTGTTCTACATTCAGCTCAGCAGGAGCTTCAATATTCAAGCCTTTCAAATAAGCATCCCAATCGATTCCAGAAATTGTTTTCTTTAATTCGTCGTACGACATTTTATGGTAATTTGCTTCCGGATTGCGGAGCTGCACAGCCGAGAAAGACGCTTTTGCAATAGCTGTTTCAATCTTCATCACATCAGCTGTTTTCTGAGCTGCTTCAGCCTCAGTATATCCGGCAAGAACAAAGAGTTTGGATATATAAAGTTTATACTGTTCCCGGATATTAGCAGTTACACTGTCATTGTCAAGGTAATATTCACGCTCTCCTAAGTTGATACCTCCTTGTCGCATCTGGAAGATATTCAGTGAACTGTTTTTCGGATCGGCATACACATAGCTGGAAAAGTAAGTGCCGATTCCATTGTAGAGCAGTTCGGTAACAGTCGGGATAATCTGACTTTTATCTTTCAAGGCTGCAATTCTATCTAAAGTAGGCTTTATCGGTTCAACGCCTTGTTTGTTTAATGTCACACTGTCCATGGCAAGGTTATACAAATCACCGATTTTCTGTCCCGGTGTACCTGCTTCGCTTTGCTTGGCAGCCAATCCCTCAATCAGTTCGCGTAATTGCTTCTGGCTGTTTTCATATAACAGTTCAAAGGTGCCGAAGCGAGAGTATTCGGCAGTCAACGGATGTGCGTCGTTCCATCCTCCACAAGCATAACGGAAAAAGTCCTGACCTGCCGAAACAGTTGTATCCATATTGGCAAGGTCAATGCCGGAAGTTTCTTTTGCTCCCTTCTGACTGGTACAAGCGGTCAATGCAGCGAATGTCATTGCGGCAAAAACCAAATAGTTTTTTTTCTTCATTTGATTCTATGTTTTAAGTTTTTAAGTCCTTGAGTTTTCAAGTTATTTAGTTTTGAGTTTCTGTTTTTTTGACTTATTTAGTCTTGAGTTTTTTAAGCTCGCAGACTATTTAACTGTTACCGATTCGACAAGGATTATGCTCGTGTTTTCAAGTTGAAGCACATAAGCCTCCTTCTTTTAACCTCTCGGCTATGAAGTTGCATTGTTCTGTATCTTGCTACAGGGCACTCCTCTCTATGCTAAAATCAGGAAGTCATGGCTTCCAGTTCCAGCGAAACGCTTTCCCATGCATCTTCGGCTTCCGACAGCTGTTTTTTCAGTTGCTGATGTTCTGCATATAAACTCATATCAGAAGCTCCTTCCGGAGTAGCCATTCGCTCTTCTACTCCTGCAATCTGTGCTTCCAGTTTTTCAATGGTTGCTTCGCATTCGGCTACCTGCTTTTCCAACTTACGTATTTTTTTGCTCAACTCTTTTTGAGCTTCATAAGAAAGCTTATTCTCACTGGCTTCTGAGGGAGTATCTTTTTTTTCTGAAGCAGAAGCTGGCGACTGAGAAAGCTGCAATTCATTCAAACTTTCCATTTTCTTTTTCTGCAAGAAATCATAAATACCTCCCAGATGTTCTTTTACCACACCTCCGCCAAATTCATATACCTTGGTAACCAATCCATCCAAGAACTCCCGGTCATGAGATACCACAATTACGGTACCGTCGAAATCACGAATGGCCTCTTTCAGCACATCTTTTGAGCGCATATCCAAGTGATTGGTCGGCTCATCAAGAATCAGAAAGTTCACTGGTTCCAGCAAAAGTTTAATCATCGCCAAACGGCTCCGCTCGCCTCCCGACAACACCTTTACCTTTTTATCGGAAGCTTCTCCTCCAAACATAAAGGCTCCCAAGATATCACGTATCTTCAATCGTATATCCCCTTGTGCCACCCGGTCGATGGTATCAAAAACAGTTTGATTTTCATCCAAAAGCTGTGCCTGATTTTGAGCAAAATAACCAATCTGCACATTATGACCGATGGTCAGCTTTCCTTCATAAGGAATTTCATCCATGATACATTTTACCAAAGTAGACTTACCTTCTCCGTTCTTTCCCACAAAAGCCACCTTCTCACCTCGGTTGATGGTCAGTGTTACATCGTGGAAAACCACATGGCTGCCATAAGCTTTCTTCACGTTCTCACATATAACCGGATAGTTTCCCGAACGAAGGGCAGGCGGAAATTTCAAGCGCAAAGTAGAGTTATCTTCCTCATCAATTACAATTGGAACTATTTTTTCCAACTGTTTGATACGGCTCTGTACCTGCACAGCTTTCGTAGCCTTATATCGGAAGCGTTCAATAAAGTCTTCGGTATCTTTTATTTCCTTCTGCTGATTCTCATAGGCACGCAGTTGCTGCTCCCGACGTTCTTTTCGAAGAACAACAAAGTCATCATAAGCTACTTTGTAATCATAAATACGTCCACAGGATATTTCAATCGTACGATTCGTTACATTATTAATAAAAGCACGGTCATGGCTTACCAGTACCACTGCTCCGGAACTTACTTTCAGAAAGTTTTCCAGCCACTGGATACTTTCAATGTCCAAATGATTGGTTGGCTCATCAAGCAACAGCACATCCGGACGTCGCAACAATAGTTTTGCCAGCTCAATACGCATACGCCAGCCTCCGCTAAACCCTGAAGTAGGACGGTCAAAATCACTTCTGCTGAAGCCCAGCCCGGTCAAGGTTCGTTCGATTTCAGCCTTATAATTGGTTCCACCCATCATCAAGTAGCGTTCATTATCATGAGTAAAGCGCTCAATCAAGGCATGGTATTCATCTGAATCATAATCAGTCCGGTCAGCAAGTTCCTGATTCATCTTTGCCAGGCGGTCTTGCAATTCAAAAATATGTTCGAATGCCATCTCAGCTTCAGCCATTACGGTACGCTCATCACTGAGTATCATCACCTGAGGCAAATAGCCTATAGTTACTCCGCGCTGAACAGCAACGAATCCTTCAGTCGGCGACTGTAATCCGGCAAGAATTTTCAACATAGTTGATTTTCCAGCACCATTTTTCCCCACCAGCGCAATGCGGTCTTTCTTATTTATAACAAACGATACATCCTCAAAAAGAGGTGTAGCTCCAAATTCAACCTTCAGTCCTTCAATTGATATCATGCAACGTATTCTCTTTACAAAGTGTCGGCAAAGTTACAATTTTAATCGAATATAATTTGCGTTTCAGCAAGCAAAAAAAATAAAATGGTCAACAATACCAGCGTCAGTTTGATGCTATTCCAATAAAATCAGCAACTCCCCCCTTCGATTACAATTCCCTTTATGAATAGATCGGGTAGCTGAAAAACGAACACCTGTATGTGTTCTAAACTGTATAATCTTTACACTCACATCAAACCGGTATTTTGTCAACACAACAAGCCGTATATCCCTTTTGACCAAATTCCTACCTTTTCTGCCTATTTTTTATACCTTATTCTTTTGGGGATGCTCTTTCCCGTTTCTTGAGACTCAAATCCTGCAAGGCCTTTCCCATTGCATCTTCTTTTGCAAGCAGAAGAAGATCGTCATCCAGCTGAAGCGCATAAAGCACCCTAAGATAAATGCCTATTGCTACTGTCGGCGTCCCTTTCTCGATACGTAAAACCGTAAGGAGGCGAACAACTGGCACGTTCGACAATCTGTGCGACACTAAGGTTCCTACGCAATCGTACTAGTCTGATTTGCTCAGCCACAATTTGCATTTCTGCGCCATTTTTTTGGCAACTTGGTACCCATTGTACTTTTGTTATAGAAATTAATTTTCGAATTTACTCTTGCTTCAATCTGCCTAACTACAGCATTGGTCGTTGAAACATTAAATACTATTATATTATTCGTAGAGTTCGTACATTACCTGTAACAAACAATATATTGTTTCTAATAAAGAAAGCGAAACTCATTCTGATTGTATGACTTTTATCCTGATATTTATGTATAGACAACACCAATCAGCAGAATACTACAATAATTGTATGTACAATTTTTGCTGTAACAGTTTTTGTAGCTACATTTTATGTATTATATTTGTGACGTAAATCAAAGTAGAGCGTTATGGAAACTCCGTTTATATTTGGAAAGATTGCTACCGAGAAGAATTTTACTGACCGCGAGAAAGAAACAGCCGACCTGGTTCAGAATTTTATGTCGTTAATCAACACGATTATTATCTCTCCTCGCCGTTGGGGTAAAAGTTCGCTTGTAAATAAGGCAGCAAAGTTATCAATGGCGCAGGACAGTAACCTCCGAGTCTGTCATATCGACCTTTTCAATATACGTAGCGAGGAGCATTTCTATTCACTTCTCGCCCAAAAGGTCATTGCCGCCACTTCTACAAAATGGGAGGAGGCAATCGAGAGTGCGAAAAGTTTCTTTTCGCATCTTGTTCCCAAGATTTCAATCGGTACAGACCCCACCAATGAGGTCTCAATCGACTTTGATTGGGAGGAGGTAAAACGCAACCCCGATGAAGTGCTCGATCTTGCCGAAAAGATTGCCAGGAAGAAAGGGATGAAGATTGTGATTTGCGTAGATGAGTTCCAAAATATCGCGGAATTTACTGACCCAGACTATTTCCAGAAGAAGTTGCGTTCACATTGGCAGCTGCACCAAAATGTAGCCTATTGCCTTTATGGCAGCAAGCGCCACATGATGATGGAAGTGTTTACCGACTCATCCAAACCATTCTACAAGTTCGGCAACCTGATGTTTCTTAATAAGATTGAGGCGTCTTGCCTTGTAGAATTTTTCAAGAGTCGTTTCGCTGATACCGGCAAAAATATAGACGATGAAGCAAGCCATTTGATTGCAAAGCTCGTAGATAACCATCCATATTATGCACAGCAGTTGGCACAACTATCATGGCTCAGAACAAAAGATGTATGTACCGTTGAGATCGTGCGTGAGGCACACACAACATTAGTGGAACAGTTAAGTCTTTTGTTTGTAACAATTACCGAAACACTGACCACACAGCAACTGAACTACCTCAAGGCTCTTATAGCTGGAGAAAAGGCTATTAGTTCGACTGAAGTGATGTATCGCTATCAAATCTCTTCAACAACCTCAATATCCCGTTCAAAGGCTGCCCTTATCAAGAATGATATATTGGATAATAAGGCTGGTGAAATCTCGTTTCAGGACCCGATTTATGCCTATTGGTTGAAGACTGAGTACTTCGCAAAATAATAAGACTATGAATAAGTGTAACCGTACCTGGATTGCTTTCGCCAATAAGAAAAGATGTAGGCATGCTGATGCTATAAATACCTTAGGGTTTATTTCTTGGAGAATGGGGAGAGCTCGTTTCGCCATAGGCGATATAGTATATCTGTTTATGTCCGATGAACGTTATGTCCGTTTCAAAATGATTGTAACAGCAGAGAACAGCAAACGTGAGGATAAAGAGTTTTGGATAGAAAAGGCTCCTGATGATAAAACTTATAAATTGGAATTACTTGCAGAATCAAATCGTTCTCGATTGACAGAACCTGATTTATTGCAACATGGATTTAAAGGAGGAAAAAGTTTAGAAATTCCCAATTGCAACAATATGGAATTGATAAACTACATTAAATCTGTTTTTTGATATTACAACGAATAGTTATAAACAACATAAATAACTTGTTATGAAAGGTGATGCTCAACCATTAATCAAATTCTTTGATGGCTCAGATAAAAGATTCATAATACCTCTATATCAAAGAAATTATGATTGGAAGGAAGAAAACTGCGAACAACTATTTAATGATTTGCTAAATCTACACGAGAGTAACAGAAAAAGCCATTTTTTTGGAAGCATTGTATCAAGTATTCAACCTGGCACCGAAGACAGGTATATCATTGATGGGCAACAACGTATTACCACCGTTTCGTTGTTGCTGATTGCTATAGTCAATGTAAAAAAAGAAGGATTGATAGAGGCAACAGATTCCAAATTGGTTGAAAAAATATTCAAGCGATACCTTGTGGATGAGTATCAAGAAGACGAACGCAAGGTAAAACTCAAACCAATCAAAAAGGATATGGAAGCATTCGATGCTTTGCTATATAAATCAAGAGAACAATATATTAAAGAATCTAATGTTACGCGAAATTATGACTTTTTCTATGATAGGGTCATACGTTCCGGACTTACAATTGACGAGTTATTTGAAACAATTAAGAAATTGGAAGTCATAAATATTCGTCTAGATGCAGATGACGATCCTCAATTGATTTTTGAAAGTCTCAACTCAACAGGACTTGATCTAAGTGAAGCTGATAAGATACGTAATTACTTATTAATGTCTCTATCTCCAACAGAACAAGATAATCTCTATAACCGTTTTTGGAATCCTATAGAAGTATTTACAAAGTACGATCCTTCTTCATTTGTGCGCGATTATCTCACTATGAAGCAAGGTAAAATAGGTCGCATAGATAAAATTTACTTTATATTCAAGGAGTATGCTGAAGGGAACAATATGGCAAGGGCTGATTTGCTTGAGGATATGCACCATTATGCCAAAATATATAGTCAAATAGCTAATGCAAAAGCCGGAACCGATAAATTGAATCAAAAGCTAAGTCAATTACGAACACTTGATTCAACAATTGCATATCCTTTCTTTATGGCTTTTTTTAATTATGCTTCAAAAAACGATTTGCCTGAAAGTGAAATTTGCAAGGTCATAGATGTAATTGAATCCTATTGGGCACGCCGCATAATATGTAACCTTCCGTCAAATGCCTTAAACAAAGTTTTTGCCACTTTACATAGAGACGTATTAAACCAAAAATATAAAGTGGTAAGTGATAACAAACCTGCTTATATTGACGTCTTGACATATATCCTACTCAAAAAGGGGCGTTCGTCTATTTTCCCCAGTGACGAGGATGTTAAAACGGACTTTGCCACACGTCAAGTGTACAAGATTCCGGCAAATGCACGAATGTTCATATTGGAACGTTTGGAAAACAGGGATAATAACGAACGTCATGATGTTGTAAAAGGACTTTCAGAGAAGAAAATTTCCATTGAGCACATAATGCCTCAGACGCTTTCGGATCAATGGAAAAAAGATTTAGGCCCAGAATGGGAACGCATACACCAGACATATCTTCACACTATGGCTAACCTTACACTAACAGCCTATAACTCACAATACAGTAACCTTACATTCCTTGAAAAGAGAGATATGGAGAAAGGGTTTAAAGAAAGTGCTTTCAGATTAAACAATTATGTCAAATCTTGTGATAAATGGACAGAGGATGAACTGAAAGAAAGAAAAAAGGAACTATTGGGGGTTTTTATGAAATTATGGCCGATGCCGTCAACCACATTCAAGCCTACTAAGCAAGAGGCAGAATCTGCATCATTAGAAGATGATGATTTTGAATTTACTGGTAAAAAACTGCAAGCATATATACTATATGGAGTTCGATACACGGTAAACACTTGGAAAGATATGTTAATTCAAGTATGTAATCACATTTTATTAAAAAGACGCTCTACTAT
>URDR01000034.1 GCA_900546645.1 uncultured Bacteroides sp.
CATTGTATTAATAATAACGAGGGCGTTTTGTACTACGTTTTTAGGAACGTAGAACTGGACACCCTAATTACCAATTTTTAAAACTTAAAACTATGAGATTTTCGAAGAGTTTATTTGTAGCATTTGCAGGCTTGGGATTGTTTGCATGCTCTAATGAAGATGTAACGAACAATGCAATTGAAGGTGATGCAGTGGTTGCTGTAAAAATTCAAGACCCGGCTATGAGTCGTAATATCGCAGCTGATGCATGGGGAACTACTGAAGTGAAATTGGAATCAGTGAAATTGGTGCTGACTGCACAGACTGGTGGTGATACCAAAACATTCCAGGCAACTGATTACCAAGATCGTGCTGCATTATTGGATGCTGTAAATAAACACCAGTTTGAAGGTGTTCGTAATCCGTCAAAGATGGAAGTATTTATCAATACCGAAAAATCAAGCGGATGGGAATTAAGTGAAATCGTAAATAAAGGTTTGGCAGAACCTTTGTATGCTTCTGCAGCAGCAAATCAGTTCACAGGTGGAAAAGATACTGATGGTGATGGTATCAAGGAATATACTGTAAGCTTAACTCCTGAACATACTGTTGCTCGTCTGGAATTTGGTGGTATCAAACACATCCATACAGCTCAAAAAGAATGTATGTTTAAAACTATCAACATCGACGGTTTGTTCTTGAATATGCCTGGGTCATCAAACGTTACAGATTGGACATCTGCTCAGGAAAATACTCCTGCACACAGCAAAATCGGTGACAATGGTGAAGACTTTATGGCAGAAGGTGCAACTTGGCCTACAGAATCAGCAAACTGCTATGGCTATAACATCCTTCCGGTAGAAACTAAATTGCCGATTCTGACCGTTTGCTTCAGCAACATTGCTGTTAAAGATGGTAGCAATATGATTTGGACTAATGAACAAGGTAAAGGTTATGCTACCGTTAAGAACTACAAGTTGGACTTGTCACAAGTTTCAGACACAGAAGTTCAGAATACTTATAAAACAGCCTTTGGTGTAGGACAAGATGGTAACATCACTAAATTCCCTGCTGGTTACATCTATCAGGTAAAGAGCCTTGAAATTCCTGATGAAGCTATCGGTACAACAATTACAGGTGCTGAAGATGTACATATCATTGCAAATATTACAGTTAAAGAATGGACTGTAGTAGAAGGAACCGTAGAATGGAACTAATCCTCTAATAACCCTCTTTAAAAAGGACCTGTGCCGCCGCAGTGCGGCACAGCCCTTAACCTCTTTAGATACAGCAAACAAAACCAATCCATTATGACCAGATACTTACATACCCTCGTCCTGCTGCTGGCAGTCCTCGTCCTCCCCAGCAGTTGCATCAAGGAAGACTACGATGATTGCGACAACGTGATTATCTACTTCCAGTACCTTGCCGACGGCAAGACGAACGTCCTTAACGACTACATAACGAAGGTGGACCTGTATGTTTTCGACGGGGGCGGTCACATCATGGGCGTAGGCCACTACAGCGAGGACGAACTCAAGCACTATGCCGCCATTCCATCCTTCCGCCTTACACCGGGAGAGAAATACAGGGTGGTAGCCGTAGGCAACGCCTTTAACCGCACGGAGGTGGAAAACCTGACGAGCGAAACCGATTTCAACAAGATTTTTATCCAGCATCCTGCCTGGGGTTCAGGCGAAGGTAAGGTAGACGGCCATGACCATAACTATCTGGGACAGCTGGACTTCACCATGCCCGGAGGTGAAAACTTTACGGTCTACCGCGATACGGTAACCCTTTTGAGCGCACACATCAATGTGGATATTGAAATTAACGGACTTCCCGCCCCGGACGCTTTGGGTGAGGGAGGGGAAATCCCTTATGAGTTGCGCATCGAGGAATCGAACGCCCAGACCGACTTCAACGGAGATGTTAATATGGAGGAGAAGGGTACCTGCTACCCGGCTCTGATTTACGATAAGGAACGCAACTGCTACCGCACCGACGACCTCTGTCTGTTCCGCATGAACGACCATGCCGGACACTTCGACAAGGAATGCTGCGAACACCGGCTGGTGCTGATTGACAAGCGCACGGGCGAACGTCTGGTAGACGGCAGCATCTATAACTATGTCAATGCCAACAAGGACGAGATTGACCTGACCAAGCAGGAGGCAACCCTCCCCATTGCCATCCAGTTCTATGGAACCAATGTGGAAATCAAGCTCCCCGAATGGGTCATCGTCGGCGGTAAACCGGAATGGAACTAAGAAATGAGGAGTGAAGAATGAGAAATTCAAAACTTAACAACTCATAAACTCAACAACTCATAAACTCAACAACTCAAACAAACCATACGCTATATGAGATACATGAAGAAATACACAAGTTTGACGCTGCTCACGCTTCTCGTGATGTTGGCAGGGGCTTGCTCGAAGGATACACCGATGGAGAGCAGGGCTGAAAGTGCAAACATTACGGTCAATATAGCTTCACGTGGGCAGGTAGATACCGGAAACGAGGAGGTAAAAGAACATGAAGGTATCAAGACCTTGCGCCTGATTATGGTGCAAGAGGGCAAGGTGGCAGGAAACTGGCTCCGTGAATACAACGATAACAGCCTGACGCAGACTTTCCGCATTTTGGGAGTAAAAGCGATGGATACCCAGCTCTATGCCATTGTCAATGAAAAAGGAGTAAAACTTAATTATGCAGAGAGTTTTCAGGTGGGAAGCACTTTCAATAATGCGATTTATAACCAAGCTCAGCTCTATGAACCTAAGGTGGCTGAAAACGGTATTCCGATGGAAGGGTATCTACGCATTCCACAAGCCGACATCGTCAATGAAACCTCGGTTTCCATCTCCGTTACCCGTGCCTTGGCTCGCATCGACTTGACGGTAAAAAATAAAACCGGGGGCAACTTAAGCATCAATGAAATCAACTTCGGACCATTCTTCCCCGTAGCCGGCTATCTGATGAAAGGTCAGGGCGGTACGGTGCTGAATCAGGCAAAAAACTTTAACAAAAGGCAGACGATTACGACTAATGGTACACATACGTTTACCTATTATCTCTTTGAATCATCGCACGGTACCTATACGGTGGGCATGAAAGGAAGCACCAACTACGACCCTGCCCAGATTTATGACAAAGATACCAAGCCGATTGCCTCCATTGAGCGCAACCAGATTCTGAAAATCGACGCCAACGCCAACCCTACAGGATGGGAGTTGCGTTGCGAGGTGGCGCCTTGGACACTGAAAGAGCATGAGGTTAACTATATCGACCAGTTGTCGTACAGCTCACACGGATGGGTGCCGGGAACCATTGCAGGCCGGCAAGAGAATACCGTTGAGCTGTCTCCTGATAAAGAGGCTGAGCTTAAGTTTGTGATTCAGGCTCCCAACGGGGTGACTCGCTGGATAGCCGAACTCGACGACAATACTAATTTTGAGTTGGTAACCGAAGAGGGAACAACCATCTTTAACAATGGTCAACCTATCGAACAGATCTTGAAGGTGAAGGTAGCTCCCAATGCTACCGATCCGGCAGCCACCACCAAACTGCATGTTTACGCAGTAGTGGGATCAGCTGCTCAATATGAGCTCGACCTGACCGACTCGAAGGGAACGGCAGATTTGAATAATTTTATACTTAAACGCGCAGGAGGACAGTAGTTATGAAAAACAGAAACTGGATGATTTATATCATGGCTTTTTTTGCCTGCATGCTGGCTTCATGTAGCGAGGAGCTCGAGGTGTATGGCAGCGGTGAGGAGGTAAACGGCCGGAGCTTTACCTTGCAGCTCCGTGCGTCGGGGGATACCACCGAGGCGGGTGAGGATGCCTATAATGAAAACCGTATAGCTGCAGTCAGTGTATTCTTTTTTACGGATACAGAAACGGCCACTTGCTCATACATGAAGCGGAATATTCCGACCAATAACAGCAATACGCTGAATGTGCCTCTCGATGATACTTTCAAGCCGGGCGAGTATTTTATTTTTGTGCTGGCCAATGTGCCCGTTCATCAGGAGCCTGTAACGGGTAAGTTTACCTTAAACCAGATGAAGAAAAAGCTGATGTATACACAACTTTCTTCAGCCGACAAGCCGGAGGATGCTTTTGTAATGCAAGGGCTAACCGAAAAGGTGATGGTGGCTAGCGGCGCGCAGGGTGGAACGGTTACCTTGAGCAGACTGGCAGCTAAAATCGTACTTCTGCCTACCATTAAGTCTCCTATCGAGATAGACGGTGTGACCTATACTGCCGAGGTAGACCGCATGGATGTAGCTTTGCACCATGTAACAAACTATGTGCACCCCGATGGTACCGAACTCACTCGCGAGGAGTATAACGACCGATTGACTCCCGAGGAAAAGGAAAAGACTTTTACCACAACCGACCCGCGCAAGTATAAAAGCGTAACGGCTCCCGGTGCAGCTGCAGCTTATGTGCATATCCCGTTTTATTCTTACCCGCATACCTGGCTTGCCTATACGGAAACCTCGCAGCTGGTGCAAAGTGAGAAGCAGACGTATCTCACTTTCCGTATTCCATGGACATGTACGAAAAACGGTGTGCAGCTGTCTACCAACTACTATTACCGCGTACCGGTTACGAATGAAATCATATCTGGCTCTGACGGCAAAGAGTATCGTTCGCTGAAAAGCAATACCCTCTATAAAATCAAGATGAATGTGGGTGTGTTGGGAAGCATCGACCCCGGTCAGGTGACTCCGGATGTGGATTTGAAGTATGAAATCTCCGACTGGAAGTCGGTTGATATCTCGGCTGATGTCAACAAGTATAATTACTTGGAGCTGGAAACCAACTATGTGGAAATGAATAACGAAAGCCGTGCCGACATCGGAGTGACCAGCAGCAGCGATGTAACGGCAAAGGTGGTGAAGATTACTTATCCGGATTATTCAAGAGAAGATATCGGTCAGTCTGAAATAACAGAGCAGAATAAACCGGTAGCACCGAATCGTGACGATGATAAATATCAGAAGTATGTAGGAATTTGGCCTTTTGGTCATTATGAATTTGACGAGGATAAATTCAATCAAGATTATGCAAAATACAAGGATGAATTGGCAGAATGGGAGTCTTTCTTTGGCGAAAATGCCACCTCAATACAGCCCTATGGTCAGACCTTGGTATTCCAGCACGAACTTGCTTCAACCGTCTACGTACCCTGGACTTACACTATTAAAGTAACCAATAAAGAGGGATTGGAGCAAGACCTGTTCATTACCCAATATCCGCCGATTTATATTACCGGTGAATATAATAGTGAAGGACGCACCAACCGCTTTGTGTATGGAAAGAATGGAGATAAGAATGTGGATGATGACAGAGGCTATTCTTTAGGTAATGCAAATAATCCAGGCAGTAGTTCAACCAATAATAACAAAAATCAGTATACCATCCATGTAACCCAATTGGATGCAGGAGATGAGTCTAAGTATATTATTGGTGACCCAAGAAACCCTACTCCTACCAAGCTCAGTAGTTTGGAAAAATATGGAACCACATCGCAAAAAGGTTTGCAAAGCTATTTGAAGACAAGAGGTGAAACTGGAACTGAAAGAGAATACGACCGAATGATTGCTCCTGTATTCAAGATTGCTTCTTCATGGGGAGTAGTAACCACTGGTTCAATTAATTATGTGCAAGCTCAGAAACGTTGCGCTTCTTATCAGGAAAACGGATATCCGGCAGGACGTTGGCGTATTCCTACTGAGGGTGAGATTGAATTCATTGTCAGCTTGTCAAATATGGGCTATATACCTAAACTATTCGGTGGTGATTATTATGCCTCTTCCAAACGTTATTATATTGGAGGTGATGAAGGCACAGAAGGAAAGTTTGGTGGAACCGCAGGAAGTAATAATGGTAATCGTTCTGTCCGCTGCGTCTACGATGTATGGTACTGGGGCGATGAAAAGTTAGCCAATCCGAATGTCTTCACTTGGGGCGATACCGAGCCGATACGTCCAAATAACTAACTAACTGAAAACTGAAAAAAACTTATTTGCGTATGAAAAAGATAATGCTCTTTATAACCTCGCTTTTCCTCCTGCTGTTCACGGCTTGCCAGGAAGAGGATTGGGGAACCCATACTCCGGCTTTAGAGAAAGGCGAAAGTCTTTTCTCGTTCTCACTGCCCGAACCGGTGACTGCTACGCGTGCGGTTTTGGGAGAAACTCCGGAAGTGGAACACTTGCATGTGCTGGTCTTCAATGAAAAGGGTTTCTTCTTGGCAAATGCAAAGGCTACGGTGGTGACACAACCTGATGCAGGTACGGGTACGTTTAAGGTGAAGTTGCCGGTGTCAAACCGTTCGTGCCACTTGCACTTTGTGGCTAATGCGGATTATGATATGGAAGGTAAAAGTTGGCCTACCTATGTTTCTACTGATACGGAAAGTACCATCTTGGGAACTATGACTACCAGCGAGAATCGTGCCGCTTATTGGGGAAAGGTTTTGGTGGACCATATCTCGGATAAAGGAATCACATTGGATAAGCCGGTGGAACTGATACGTAACTTTGCCAAGGTTACGCTGAAAACTTCAATGGTGGGTAACTACCAGATAGAAAGCTATACGGTATATAACTGTCCCACCGAAGGTTTGCTGGCTCCGTTTAACCCGTATGACGGTTCGTTTGCCAACTTCGTGAGTGTAACCGATAATGACCCTTACGGAAACTTTGTGAAGGATCATCCCGATTATCGGGGTACAACCAAGGGAGAGATTGCAGCCAATGAATTGCCTGCTGAAACGGCATGGAAGAAACCTACAGAGTCTTTCTATGTGTACGAGCGCAATCAGGATAACAGCGACATTCCTACCGCCTTGGTTCTGAAAGCTAAAAACTTAACGGATAATAAGTCTTACTATTATAAACTGGATTTGATTCAGTTTGATAATAAGACTTATAAAACTACTACGTATAACCTTTTCCGTAATTTTGCCTACGATGTTACAGTCAATGCGATAAAGGCAGACGGATATACCGATGCCAGCGATGCCGTACAGGCAGCCGCATCGAATAACCTCGCCGCTTCGGTTCAGGTGAGCAAGGTGAAAAAGATTACCGACGGAAAGCATACGTTGGAGGTAAGCACCATTGATACGCTGATAGTAAAAACAGACCCGCTAGTCTTGAAATTCAAGTATATGGAGGGAGAAACCGACCGCACCAATACAGAGGATGTGCAAGTGCATTACGAAGAATCTTCTGCCTTTAGCAACATAGCGGTGGATAAATCGAACGGAACCATCACCTTGACACCTCAGACTCCGCTTCCGGAAGTAATGCAGAGCCAAGAGATTACCGTTGCTACGAAAAGCGGACTGACACGACGCATCGTGGTGCGTGTGCATGAACCGTACCGCTTTGTTTCGGTCGATTGCCAGCGGTTGGTTGCCGCATCGCAGCATCAGAGTTTCGTGTTGATGACGGAGCTCCCCATGGGACTTCCTACAGCTATCTTCCCCCTGACCTTGCGTATCGACATGACAAACAATACCCTTTACCCGGATGCGTCAATGAACCGTTTCCCGGTGGATGTGGTGGATGCCAAGAACTATGTATATCAGGTGGAAGTGGATTACAACTCCTACCGCCAGAATCGTACCATGTATAGTTACTTCAAGACCAATACCTCGCAGAGTGCGACTCAAATATCGGTAGAAGGAACGTATTTTGAGGAGTCTGATCCGGTAAGCTTTACAAACGGGAGTCCATATTCTTTCACAAATGTGAAGTTTGCAGGAACGAATGTCACTACCGCTACCGATACGAAATTTATCGTTCCCTTCGGAAAAGGAGAGGCTGTGGATCTGGAGTTTAATATGACAACTACGGACAAGGTAACGGTTTACACCCGCTATCTGACCGATCCGGTTTCATCGTCCGGCACGTGTATCGAGAAGAAAAACAGTGAAGGGGCTGTGTGCGGGTATGAATACCAGCCCAAAGCAACTGGCAAACAGGTTATCCGTTTCCAGACGCGCGAATACCTGGCTGGCGGACGTATCGAGCTCTTTTCCGAAAACTATGTTCCGGTCATTATCAACTACACCAACCCGTGGGTCAATGTGAGGTTTAAGATTCCCGCCGGAGTGGTTCCCGACAACCGAATCGTCAAGGTATATGAGGATGCCTTCTATCAGGACTTCATTGGCGACCTGACCCCGATTTCGGGAGGAAACGGGCAAACGGTCATGAGGTCGTTTGTAGGTAATCAGCTCGAAACGATATTGTATTTCCTCTATCAGGAGGGAGGCAGAAGCTATCGTGGCGAAATGACGGTTGGAGAATTGATTGCGCAAGGTGGAGGTGACGGAAAATTGGTTACCGTAGAACTGAAATAGAAATAACCGAAACAGAACGCATAAAAGGAACCAAGGGTGAAAGCGGTTTTGACACGGCTTTCACCCTTGCTGTTGTATGTGAGGCAAGCCGATTGCCGCGGTTATGAAGAAGTTCCCATTGTTCGTTTATGGTGACCACTGCCTGAACCTATTGGCTTTGATTATCAGAATCTCTCTGCAACGGAATTGGTTTGTTCAGCGCAAATCACTATCTTTGTCAGTACACTAAAACTGAAAGTTTATGGGACGCTTTATCAATCCTTTCACTGATGTAGGCTTTAAGCTGATTTTCGGACAGCCCGTACATAAGGATCTGCTTATCGATTTCCTTAACGGCTTACTTGCCGGAGAGAAACAGATTACCGACATCCAATTCCTCGACAAGGAACTGCTTCCAGAGTTCCGTCATGACCGGGGCGTGATTTATGACATCTACTGCACCACGGAAAGCGGCGAGCAGTTTATTGTGGAGATGCAAAACTGGGAGCAGACTTATTTCCGTGAACGGGCTCTTTATTATCTCTCGCAGGCTGTGGCTCGCCAAGGAGAACGTGGTTCTGCATGGAAGTTCGACCTGAAAGCAGTTTACGGAGTGTTTTTCCTGAACTTCCGTCTGGATGGAGGTATGGACAAGTTGCGTACAGACGTGGTACTTGCCGACCGCGATACGCATGAGCAGTTCAGCGACAAGCTGCGCTTTATCTACCTCCAGCTTCCTTTCTTTCATAAAAGCGAGGAGGAGTGTGAGAATGATTTTGAACGTTGGATTTACGTGCTGAAAAATATGGAGACATTACAAAGAATGCCTTTCAAAGCCCGGAAGGCTGTTTTCGAGAAACTGGAACAGATAGTGGACATAGCTTCCTTGAGCAAGGAGGAGCGCATCAAATATGATGAGAGTATCAAGGTTTACCGTGACAACCTCGTCACGCTGGATTTTGCTTTGACCAAAGGATACCGCCAAGGTTTGGAAAAAGGTATGGCTGAAGGCATGGAAAAAGGTTTGGAAAAAGGGCGTGCGGAAATGAACAGGGAAAATGCCTTGAAGCTGAAAGAGCAAGGTGTATCTCCCGAAATTATCTCACGGGTAACCGGCTTGTCCTTGGAAACAATCGAAGCTTTATGATATGGTTTTGAACAAAACGCTAATTATAAGCGGCTGTTTATGCCTGACACTGCTTGGAACGGCTTGTCAGGGCAACGGAAAGCAGTCGGCTGGCAAGGAACTGAAAGAGCAAGCGGATGTGCAGCGTCCGGTTGGTGAATTGCAGTTTCCTTTCCCTGAAATCCCGTCGATGCTGACCGACCCAAGCGACCGGAAAGCGTATCTGCTGAAGCATTACTGGGATGACTTTAACTTCAGCGACACGGCTCTGGTGAACTGCCGTGACCTGACCGAACAGGGATTCGTGAACTACGTTGCCCTGCTGGCAGAGGAAAACACCTCGCATGCGCTTGCTGAAGAAAGCATGGCTCACCTCTGCACCCGGATGCTCACCGATGTGCATGCAAGCAAGGTCATGACCGAGATGGTAGATGCGTATCTTTATAATCCGAACTCGCCTTATTACAACGAATCGCTGTATGCCCTTTTTCTCCGTCCGCTGGTTGAAAGTCCTGCCTTGGATGAAGCCCGGAAAAGCAGGTATCGCTTTAAACTGGAACTGCTGGGACGGAATAATCCCGGAACGCAAGCTACAGCCTTTACTTACCGGTTTGCCGACGGAACGCAGCGTGGTCTACAGCAGACTCCGGTAAAAGGGAACTGCCTCTTGCTGGTGTTCTATGACCCGGAGTGTTCGAGCTGTTACGAAACCTTGACCGAAATGACGAGTGATCCTTTCCTTGCCGAAGCAGTGGCGAAGGGAAAAGTCAGTGTACTGGCTGTCTATACGGAAGGCAATGAGGAGGCTTGGCGCAAGGCTTTGCCTGACATGCCCGAAGGATGGATGGTGGCAACCGACCGTCAGATGGTGAAAGACCATGCGCTGTATGATTTGAAAGCCATGCCCAGCCTTTATCTGCTCGACGGGAAAAAGAAGGTTATCCTGAAAGATGCGCCCTATGCACGGATTAAAGAACGGTTGGCAGGAGAGTTTGTTTAAAGATAAGCAGGGTCAAAGTTGAGTGACTTTTCCATATTTAAGTTTTCTCCCGACGTGGTGTAAGGATAAAAAGTGAATCATAGAGGTAGTAGGGGGTAAAAGGAAAAGAGTAGGGGTAGATAATAGGGAATGCAGAGAAGAAGTGAGGGCAAAAAATGGGGTAAAAATAGGTAGAATAATCATATTAGGCAATAAACTCCGCCTGCCAGGGCACGGATGACTCCTTTCATCTCCAGTTCAAAGAGAATGCCTGTCATGCGATTGATAGGGATATTGCTTTGCACTACCAGAAGGTTTATCTGCAGGCCTTCGGGGTGTTTGTTGAGCAGACCGACTACTTGCTCTTCTTCCGGAGTAAAGTCGGGGAAGAGTTGACGTTGGACGGTATGCGGGGTGGTATGCGAGGCATCCCAGTTCATGGCTTTGACCAGTTCTTCGGCACTTTGCAGTAGCATGGCACGGTTGTTTTTAATTAGGTTATTACATCCCTCTGAATACGTATCACCGATGCGTCCCGGGAAGGCGAAGCAGTCGCGGTTATAGCTTTCTGCGATTTCGGCTGTGATGAGTGAACCGCCTTTGGCTGCCGACTCGATGACGAGGGTGGCATCGCTGATTCCGGCTACGATGCGGTTGCGCTTGACGAAGTTTTGTCGGTCGGGATTGGTACCGCTGGGAAATTCGGTCAGCAGTCCGCCTTGGTGAATCATCTGGGCTGCTGTCTGGCGGTGTACGCTCGGATAGATACGGTCTAAGCCGTGAGCCAGTACACCGATGGTTTCAAAACCGCACTGGAGTGCAGCCCGGTGGGCATGGATGTCGATGCCGTAGGCCAGTCCGCTTACGATGACTGCATCGGGGAGCAGCTCTTTCAGTTCTTCCATGAAACGGAGGCAAAGCCCTTTGCCGTACTCAGTGGCATGGCGTGTGCCTACCAGACTGATGAAATGCAGGCTGTTGAGGTTGGCATTGCCTCGGTAGAACAGGATGAGAGGGGCATCATCGCATTCGCGCAACCGGGAAGGGTAGTCGGCGTCGGCAGGGGGCAGCGGACGGATTTTGTTTTTCTCGGCAAACTGTAGCTCGGCTTCGCAGAGGCGCAGAATGTCCGGACAGTCAAAGGCATGAGTCAGCCGCTTGGGAAAGTCGGGCATGCTTTCTATCAGTTCCTTGGTATGAAGGAAGATGGCAGAAGCACTTCCGGCTGCTTCAAGCAGGCGATGCGCTCCGATGAGGCCCAAGCCGGGGATTCGGGTCAGTGCAAGGGTGTAAAGGGTTTCTTCATTCATTCGTGTAAAGGGTTTCTTCATTCATTCAGGTAAGGTGAAAATGTTTCGTTCAGCAAACTGCTTTCGCCCAGACGGCCGTTGATGAGGCATACTGTTTCAACGGTTGCTTTGATGACTGGCTTCAGGTCGGGCAGACGGAAGATGTCTTGGTAGAAGGTGTATTTGATGCCTTCTTTCTTGAGGTAAAGCTTGGATATAAACTCATCGCCGCTGCGGAGCGGTGTCTTGAAGGCCATGTTTAAGCGTGCCACGACAGGGTCGATGCCTTGTTCATGGAGGCGGGCAAAGCTGATGCCTGCCGAGCTGAGAAACTCGTGACGGGTGTGCTCAATGTAGTGCTGGTAATTGGCGTTGTTTACAATACCTTGGAGGTCGCATTCGTAATCGCGTACCTTCATGGTCAGTTCATAAATATATTTTCCCATTATTTTTCGGTTGGTTTAGTGTGTTTACAAAGATACGGTTTTCGTTTGTAAGTTGGTGGTTTTCCGCTTATAAGTTTGTAAGTTTGCGTTTGCTTATCAGCTGGAGAGGAATTGCTTGCAGGAAATAAATCTGAAGCAGGTGGTTATTAATGTGTATTTTAGATAAGAAAATAAATATGATTCGAGACATGAAGATTTATGCAGCGCCTTTACAGGGCTTTACCGAGGCGGCATGGCGGAACGCTCATGAAGGGGTATTCGGAGGAGTGGATGCTTATTATACGCCTTTTGTGCGGTTGGAGAAGGGGGAGATACGGAACAAAGACCGGAAGGAGGTTTCTTGTGAGCGGAACAGGGTGGCGCATCTGGTTCCGCAGGTCATCGCCTCTACTTCGGAAGAGCTGGCGGTGCTGGTTGATTTTCTGATGGCTCAGGGGTATCGGGAGATGGACTTGAACATGGGGTGTCCGTTTCCGCCGGTTGTGAACCGGAAGATGGGGTCGGGCTTGCTTCCGTATCCGGAACGGGTGGAGGCGTTGCTTGAGGCTTTACGGGCTTATCCGGATGGGATGTTTTCGGTGAAGATGCGTCTGGGGTGGCAGGAACCGGAGGAGTGGAGGGCGGTTTTGCCGCTGCTGAACGGTTCGGTGGTGAAGCAGATTACGTTGCATCCCAGGATAGGTAAGCAACAGTATAAGGGGACGGTGGACCTGGAGTCGTTTGCTTTGTTTTATGAAGCTTGTGAGGTGCCCTTGGTTTATAACGGCGACTTGTATTCAGTAGAGGAGATGCAGCAGGTGATGACCCGCTTTCCGCGTCTGTCGGGCTTGATGATAGGCAGGGGATTGCTGGCAAACCCTTCGCTGGCGGCTGCTTTCCGTGATGGAAAGCCATGGCAGCAGGAGGTGCTTTACCGGAAGGTGGCTGAGATGCACGACCAGCTGCTTGCTGCGTATGAGCAAACCATGGAGGGTGGAGAGGCACAGTTGTTGCATAAGATGAAAACAATGTGGGAGTATCTGCTGCCGGACATGGACAAGAAAGCCCGGAAGCAGCTGCTTAAATGTTCGCGTCTGGATGCTTATCTGAGGGCGGTGAGAGAGGCTCTTTTTTGAAATATTCGTATCCGATGCGGCAGTATAGGCATTTCTTCGGGTCGCAATAGTTCTTCTTGAGCTGAATCAGTGCCTGGCTGTCGCCTGCATGGGCGGCAGTTAATCCACACTCCTTCCACTGGCGGATGATGTAGTTGCTTTCGGGTTTGAGATTTTCGAGCAGGGCATCGGCTCGCTGATACAGCCGTTCATCGCCCTTGTATTTTCCATAAGCATAAAGAAATGGGATGACGGTATTGATAATCAGCAGGTCAATGGAGGTGGTGCTTAAGGTTTTCGGGGAAGAGGTTGAAGGTTCGCCGAATACGTAGTGGGTTTCCCAATAAGCGGATGTTCCTCCTTTGAACTCTTGGCGGAGTGCTTGAAGGGTGGTTCGTTCCATCAGGCGGGAGAACAGACCTTGGGACCGGTGGTATAGACAGGCAAGCTGGGCTATGCGGACGTGAGGAAAGTTGCCCGGACGCATGCGGAGAAGTCGCCATCGGCAGTTGGAGGAGGGGGTCAGCTGAAATTTATGGGAAAGAAACCGGTATTCACGGACGAGGCTTTGGGTGTAATCATCGGTGGGCAGTTCGTGGAGCAATCCTGCCTGACCGAAAAAGAAGGCTTCGACTTGCAGCAG
The DNA here is from genome assembly GCA_900546645.1 of uncultured Bacteroides sp. GTDB lineage: Bacteria > Bacteroidota > Bacteroidia > Bacteroidales > Bacteroidaceae > Phocaeicola. The sequence goes on from URDR01000034.1 coordinate 13,927, forward strand.
GTTGTCGCGGTGCTTGTTGACTGCCTGTAGGGGAATGGACTGTGCCCAAAGCTCAAAGGCGTCGCTGTTGACTCCGAATCCGAAGTTGCGGGCAAGGGTGATGAAGAAGGTATGTTCCCAATCGTTGCCATCGGCTTTCAGCCGCCGCTCGATTTGACGGGTTTTCTGCTCAAACCGCTCGGTTTGCAGGGTGGAAAGGAAGCTGTGTATCATGAGCTTGGGGAGCTGAGGTATCAGGCGGTAGCAGGGAGGATAGTGCGAGGTGAGGAGAAGGTCGCGGTAGTTTTCGATGACTTGTGGCGGGCAGTGCAGTTCGAATTGAGGTATGGATTCTCCGTTGGTGCGGAAAATATCGGCGTCAATGAGTGAGGCTACGTGGAGAATTACGGAGTCATAGGCGGTGTCGTGGTCATGGTGGTGACGCTTCCAGTCGGAAGTCCGTTCGTGTATTTCTACATTTCCTACCCATGTCACTCCGTCGAGCTTGATTTTGGCATTGAAAAAATCAGCTCCGGCATCGGGGTTGGGCAGCCCGGGGTCGATGATTTCAAGCATCTGTCCGCTGGTGGTAAACAGCGGTTTCAACGGGAAAAGCTTGTGCTTCCACACATAATGCAAAAGATGTTCCATGTTAATGAGCTGTAAATGTCCTTCAAAAGTAATGATTTATAGCGAAAAACGTTATCTTTGCGAGTAAAATTAGTAGAGAATTATGAAAATAGCATTAATCGGATATGGAAAAATGGGGAAGGAAATAGAGCAGATTGCGCTTTCCCGTGGTCATGAAATTGTTTGTATAATTGATATAAATAACCGGAAGGACTTTGAGTCGGATGCGTTCCGCTCGGCAGATGTGGCGATTGAGTTTACGGCTCCTTCGGTGGCTTACGGTAACTGTATGGAGGCTTTCCGGAATGGAGTGAAAGTGGTTTCGGGCAGTACCGGCTGGATGGGTGAGCATGGAGATGAGATGCGCCGCCTGTGTGAAGAGGAAGGAAAAACGCTGTTCTGGTCATCGAACTTCAGTTTGGGAGTAGCTATCTTCTCGGCTGTAAACAAGTATCTTGCCCGGATTATGAACCGCTTTCCGAATTATGAGGTGTCGATGGTGGAAACGCATCATGTGCACAAACTGGATGCTCCGAGTGGTACGGCGATTACGTTGGCTGAAGGCATTCTGGAGAACTTGGAACGGAAGAATAAATGGGTGATGGGTACGCTTACTGCGCCCGACGGCTCGGTGAGCGGAACTGCTGACTGTGCGCCCGATGAACTGCCGGTAAGTGCCATCCGCCGTGGAGAGGTGCCGGGAATTCATACCATTACGTATGAATCGGAAGCTGACTCGATCGTGATTACTCATGATGCAAAAAACCGGAAAGGCTTTGCGCTGGGAGCTGTGCTGGCTGCTGAATATACGGCTGCGCATACGGGTTTCTTAGGTATGAATGATTTATTTCCTTTTTGATTTATGATACAGGCTTCTCGTATACAATGGATAAAGTTGGCTGTGGTGCTGACGCTTTATCTGCTATTTATTATTTGGCTGAAAAGTTGGCTGGGACTGCTGGTCGTGCCTTTTATCTTTGACGTGTATATCACGAAGAAGATTCCTTGGACTTGGTGGAAGAAGATTGAGAATAAAACGCTGTATGGCATCATGAGCTGGGTAGATGCAATCGTCTATGCGCTGGTGGCAGTGTATTTTGTGAATCTGTACTTTTTCCAGAATTATGTGATTCCTTCGTCTTCGCTGGAAAAATCATTGCTGGTAGGCGACTATCTGTTTGTAAGTAAGATGAGTTATGGAGCGCGTATCCCGCAGACTCCGCTTCACATGCCGCTTACGCAGCATACTTTGCCTGTCTTGAACTGTAAATCGTATCTTGATTTTCCGCACTGGGAGTATAAGCGTGTAAAAGGGCTGGGTGAAGTGAAGCTGAATGATATTGTGGTGTTTAACTTTCCGGCAGGCGACAGTGTGGCTGCGAAGGCACAGGCTGAGGGATTGTATCAGTTGGCTTATCCTATCGGACAGAGTCTGGCAAAGCCCATTGATCTTTCGAAGTTGACTCTGGAGCAACAGCGTCAGGTGTATGATTTTTATTATCAGACCGGATTGCAGTATGTGAAGGATCATCCGAATGAGTTCGGAGAAATCTTGTCGCGACCGGTAGACCGAAGAGAGAACTATGTGAAACGCTGTGTGGGACTTCCCGGACAGACTTTACAGATTAAAGACCGTATCGTGTATCTGGACGGACAACCTAACAAGGAGCCCGACTGTGTGCAGTATCGTTATAACGTGAAGTTCAAGCAATGTCGTGCCGATATGTGGTCAATGCTGTTTGCAGTGAACGCACAGGGTACGGGTTATACGTTACAGCCTGGACGCTCGATGGAGGATTTGCAGGCGTATATCGGAATCTCGGAAGACTTGCTGGATGAATTTAATATCAGTGTGGATGATTTGGCTGGTGCTCCTTCGCCGGAGGGAGTCATCCAAATGCCGCTTACTGCCGGAGCGAAAGAGGCGTTGCTGGCACGGAAAGATATTGTGGAGTGGATTTCGTATGTGCCGGGTGAGGATGCCGGAGGATTGTATCCGCTTAATAAATATACCGGATGGACCACGGATAATTACGGCCCGGTATGGATTCCGAAGAAAGGGGAAACTGTGGAGCTGAACTTGGATAACCTTCCGGTTTATGAGCGCCCGATCCGGATTTATGAGGGAAATACGCTGGAGGTGAAGAACGGAAAAATTTATATCAACGGAAAGGAAGCGGCTTCTTATACATTTAAGATGGATTATTACTGGATGATGGGGGATAACCGCCATAATTCGGCAGACTCTCGTTTCTGGGGATTTGTTCCGGAAGACCATATTGTGGGAAAACCGATTTTTATCTGGCTCTCGTTAGATGAAGACAGAGGATGGGTAAATGGAAAAATCCGTTGGAACCGCATTTTCCGCTGGGTGGATAATATAAAGTGAAGAATGAAAAATGAAGAATGAAAAAGGATAAATGACTGGTGAAGCGCATGCGTTGGACACTTTGGCTGAAGGCAGTATTTACGGCTGCTGCCGTAGCACTGCTGGTTAAAATGCTCCTTGTCACCTCTTGTATAATTCCTTCTTCGGGTATGGAAAACAGTCTGTATCAGGGAGAGGGTATCTTGGTGAATAAGTGGAGTTATGGTCTGCGTGTGCCTTTTCCTTCCTTGTGGGGTTATCACCGGCTGGGAAAGAAACCGGTGGAAAAAGGGGATATCTTTCTTTTTAATAACCCTGATCCAAGGAGGGAATCGGAGTGGATGGAACGACGGGAGTTGTTTATCAGCCGCTGTACCGGGGTGGCAGGGGATACGCTCATGCTGAACCGTGAACTGACTGAGATTGGGGGAGAGGTGCTGAGCCCAGACAGCAAAGAACTTTATGCGTATCCTTCGGCTGCCGAGGACTTGGTTTGGGAGGCGCTTCAGTCTATAGGAATCGCTGAAGAGAATAAGCTGGTGAGCTACTTGTCGGATGGCAGTTATATCCGCAGTTTCAGTCATTATGAGTATTATCTTATGGTGCAGAAGCTGGGGGGAAAGGTGGTGCTGACCCCGCTTACATCTAAACAGCCGCAGGAAGTCTATCCTTTTGTTGTTCCCCGAAAGGGGATGCCGGTAAAGGTGTATCCTTGGAATGTGGCATTGCTGTGTAACACTATCCGGGCGCATGAACACCGGCAGGCTGAAGTTTGCCGTGATACGTTATGGGTGGAGGGGGTGCCGGTGTCGGAATATGCTTTTACCAAAGATTATTATTGGGTAAGTTCAAATGATCCGGTGAATCTTTGTGATTCCCGCCTCTTTGGGTTTGTACCGGAAGATTATATCATAGGTAAGGCATGTCTTATCTGGTTTACTTCCCGGAAGGGGCGTTTCCTGCAAAGAGTACAATGATTTTTTTAGTTGACAAGTTGACGAGGTTTCAAGTGGCGAGATTCTACGTGCTAAAGTTGAGTTGCCTTGTTATTTGATAGCTCGTAACTTTAAAAAACGATTTCAAATGGAAAAAACTGTGGTTCTGGGGTCGGCTTATCTGGCTCCGGTGGAATATTATACAAAACTGGCTGCTTATGACACGGTCTATATAGAGCAGTATGACCATTATATGAAACAGACTTACCGTAACCGGTGTGTCATTGCTTCGGCTGGTGGTGTGCAGGCGCTGACCATTCCGACTGAAAAGACGGATTCGGATAAGTGCCTGATGAAGGATATCCGTATTTCGGATCATGGCAACTGGAGACATGTGCATTGGAATGCGTTTGTGGCAGCTTATAAGCATAGTCCGTTTTTTGATTACTATGCCGATGAGTTTCATCGTTTCTTTGAGCGGAAGTATGAGTTCCTGTTCGATTTGAATCTGGAATTGTGTCAATGGATGTGTGAGCAGATTGACTTGCAGCCCGACTTGCGGCTTACTTCTGATTATGTGGCATGTCCGGAGAATCAGGATGACTTCCGTGAAAAAATCCATCCTAAGCGCTCGTATGAAGTGGAAGACCCCGGCTTTGTGCCGAAAACGTATTATCAGGTGTTCGACCAGAAGTTGGGTTTTATTTCGAATTTGAGTATTGCCGACCTGCTGTTTAATATGGGACCTGAAAGTCTAATTATACTTAAATGAAAATGAGAAAAGGTTTAATGTTTTGTACCTTTGCCGGCGACTTGAACTGAACTTTATAGATAACGATTAAAAACTGAACTATGAATAGTTTACCCACTGTAACAAAAAACTTGTTGATTATTAATGTGCTGTGCTTCTTCGGTATGGTTGTGGCACAGCGTTATGGAGTGGATTTGAATCATCTGCTGGGGCTTCATTTCTTTCTTGCTTCTGACTTTAATCTGGGGCAGCTGATTTCGTATATGTTTATGCATGCCGATTTTCAGCATATCTTCTTTAATATGTTTGCGGTATGGATGTTCGGACGCGTGCTGGAACAGGTGTGGGGACCGAAGCGTTTTCTTACTTATTATCTGGTCTGCGGTATCGGTGCCGGACTGATGCAGGAACTGGTGCAGTATGTTGAGTATGAAACTGTGATTTCAAATTATCAGGCAGTAGATACGGGTATGGGAATCGTTGCAGTGGAGACGTTTATCAACAGCTGGAATACGGTTGGAGCATCAGGAGCCGTCTTTGGCATTCTGCTGGCATTCGGTATGCTTTTCCCTAACAGTGAAATGCTTGTATTCCCCATCCCGATGCCAATCAAGGCGAAGTATTTTGTAATCGGTTATGCGGTACTGGAGTTCTTCCTGGGTGTTGCCGGAGGGGGAAATGTGGCTCACTTTGCTCACTTAGGTGGAATGTTGTTCGGCTTTTTTATGATAATTTATTGGAGAAAGAAAAATGGCGGTGGACAAATTTATAGCTGATTTGAAGGCAAATTTTCAGCGAGGCGATATTGTTACGAAACTGGTGTATATCAATGCCGGTGTGTTCTTGCTGATTTCATTGGTGGGCATTGTACTTACCCTTTTTAATGTACCGCCTACTCCCTGGGTCAATTACCTGGAGCTCCCTGCATGGGTGCTGGTCTTGGTACGTCAGCCCTGGTCGTTGTTTACTTATATGTTTATGCACGCGAATTTGCTGCATATTCTTTTTAATATGTTGTGGCTGTTCTGGTTCGGACGGATTTTTCTGAGCTTCTTTTCTGCTAAGCACTTGCGGGGACTCTATATTCTGGGAGGAATTTGCGGCGGACTGATGTATATTCTTTCATATAATGTCTTCCCTTATTTTGAAGATGCGATTTATAGCTCTTATTTACTTGGCGCTTCAGCTTCTGTACTGGCCATCGTGATGGCTACAGCTGTGCGTGAACCAGAGTATCCGGTTCAGTTTATGTTTATCGGGACGGTACGTTTGAAGTATGTGGCATTGTTTATGGTGGCTCTCGACTTGCTCTTTATGACTTCGGGCAATGCGGGTGGGCACATCGCTCACTTGGGAGGAGCCTTGGCTGGCTGGTGGTTTGCCGCCGGACTGGCAAGCGGACATGATGCGACGAAATGGATTAACGGAGCAATCGACTGGATAGATGGAGGATGGAAACCTTCTCGCAGGAAACCGAAAATGAAGGTACACTATGGTGACAAACAAAAAGACTATGACTTTAATGCCCGGAAGAAGGAACGGGAAAAAGAGGTGGATCGAATTTTGGACAAACTGCGTAAATCGGGTTACGGTAGCTTGACGGAAGAAGAGAAGAAACGACTTTTTGATGCAAGCAAACGATGAATATTTGGGGACATTCTGTGCGTTTTCTGGGGATTTTGATAAATGGGATAATCGGTTTAGGCCTTTTGTTTTGTGCCTATAGTCCTTATCTGTCGCCGGTGAAGTATCCCACATTGGCATGCGCAGGCTTGTTTTTGCCTTTTTTTCTGGCGCTTAATCTGTTTATGCTCTTTTTTTGGCTGCTGGTTAGGCGAATGAATGTTGTGTTGCCCCTTTTGTTTTTTGTGGCAGCGTGGAATGCAGTCTGGACGTATCTGCCTCTTAATATTACGAAGGTAGAGCCTGACAATCAGGGAGAGACCCTCAAACTTCTTACGTATAATATAATGGGTATGCCTGCCGGGAAAGGGGAAAGGAATCAGGCAGAAAGCCCGATTGTAGATTATCTGAAGCAAAGCGGGGCCGATATTGTGTGCCTGCAGGAGTTTCCGGTTTATAATCGTTCGATAAGAAAACAACTCTCAAAGACATATCCTTATATAAAAACGATTCTTTTAGGGGGAAGAAATGGGCTTGCCTGTCTGTCTAAACATCCCATTCTTACGGTCAGGCGTATTCCGTATTCCAGTGCATATAATGGAAGTATGTTGCTTCGCATCAAGGCAGGGAAGGACACGCTGACTGTGATGTGTAATCATCTGGAATCGAATAAACTCAATGTGAAGGATAAAGAGACGTATCAAGATTTGATTCATTCTCCGGGGAAGAATAAAGTTGAGAAAGAAGGAAAACGGCTGTTGCATAAGTTGTCGGATGCGGTAGCAATTCGTGCTGCTCAAGCCGATACGATTGCTCAGGTGATCAGGCGGGATCAAGCTCGCTATCAAGTTGTCTGTGGCGATTTTAATGATTCTCCTGTATCGTATACGCATCGTATCGTTTCTGCTCATTTGCAAGATGCGTATGCAGAAGCTGGATTTGGTCCCGGTTTTTCTTATAATAGGGATTTGATTTATTTTCGTATAGACCATGTGTTTGTCTCCCCATCGTTTAAAGTGTTAAGCTGTAAGGTAGACCGTTCGATATCTGTATCAGACCACTATCCGGTATGGTGTTTGCTTGAAAAAAAGAAGGAGCAGTAGGGGGAAGTATAAAGATGAAACAGAGGAGTATGTATTTTTTTGAAAGCAACTCAAAGTGATTAAGAAAAAGTGTGTGCTGGCGTTCAAGGAAGCAATCGTTACGGAAAAGAAAGATTCTGTGAACCTAATTGAGTGAAGCGATTTGATTTTCGACTTTTTTTATATTCTAAAACCTAAATATTTAGAAACCTTACTCTCTGTGAATGAAAAAAAAACTATATTTGCAACCTTGAATAAACGTATTAAATCAAAAAGTAAATATAAATAAATTAAAGTAACATGCAAAACAAAGGATTTGTAAAAGTTTTTGCGATATTACTGACCCTTGCTTGTGTATTTTACCTTTCATTCTCTTTCGTGACTCGTTATCACATGAATAAGGCTGCGGAAGACCCGAAAGGTAGTGCTCATTACCTTGATTCAATGCAGAATGAAAAGGTTTGGTTGGGCGTGTATTCGCTGAAACAATGTCGTGAGATGGAAATCGGGTTAGGTCTTGACCTGAAAGGTGGTATGAACGTCATTCTGGAAGTTTCAGTACCTGATGTAGTGAAAGCTTTGGCCGACCATAAACAAGATGAAGCGTTTAACAAAGCGGTTGCAGAAGCTGCAAAACAGCAAGTTACCAGCCAGGAAGATTTCGTCACTCTATTTGTAAGAGAGTATAAGAAACAGGCTCCGGAAGGTAAATTGGCTGAACTGTTTGCTACACAGCAGCTGAAAGACAAAGTGAATACCCGTAGCACAGACGCAGAAGTTGAAAAAGTTTTGCGTGAAGAGGTAAAAGCTGCTGTTGAAAACTCATATAATGTATTGCGTACCCGTATCGACCGCTTTGGTGTGGCTCAGCCTAACATCCAAACGCTGGAAGGAAAAATGGGCCGTATCATGGTTGAATTGCCGGGTATCAAAGAACCGGAACGTGTAAGAAAACTGCTTCAGGGTTCTGCTAACTTGGAGTTCTGGGAAACTTTTGAAGCAAAAGATATTCTTCCGATTTTGACAGGTGTTGATGCACGTGTGCGTACTGCTATGGCTGCAACAGGACAAGATGCAGAAACTCAGGAAGTTGAAACAAAAACCATTTCTGCAAAAGACAGCTTGGCTGCTGCCCTGAAAGGAGAAGATGCTGCTGCAAAAGCTGCTGCTGCCGATAAGAAGAACTATCCGTTTACTTCTATCTTTGCTTTGAATCAGAGTGGAGTGGGTTCAATCGTGGGTTATGCTGATTATCAGGATACAGCTGCTGTAAACCGTATCTTGGCTATGCCGGAAGTGAAAAACACTTTACCGCGTGACTTGAAGTTGATGTGGGGTGTGAAGGCTTCCGACTTGGATAAGAGCGGACGTATGTTTGAACTGTATGCCATTAAGTCGACTGAACGTAACGGACGTGCTCCTCTGGAAGGTGACGTGGTTACTGAAGCTCGCAATGAATACGACCAGTTTAACAAGCCTTGCGTAAGTATGTCAATGAACTCGGAAGGTTCTCGCCGTTGGGCTGCTTTGACCAAAAAGAACGTAGGTCATGAAATTGCTATCGTATTGGACGGATATGTTTACAGTGCTCCTCGTGTAAACGGTGAAATTACCGGCGGTAACTCTCAGATTACCGGAAACTTTACTCCGGAATTGACTAAGGACTTGGCAAACGTATTGAAATCAGGTAAGATGCCTGCTCCGGCACGTATCGTTCAGGAAGATATCGTAGGTCCGTCTTTGGGACAGGAATCTATCAACCAAGGTGTGATTTCGTTTATCGTTGCCTTGATTGCCTTGATGATTTACATGTGTGCAATGTACGGATTGATTCCGGGTATGATTGCCAACGGTGCTTTGTTTATCAACTTCTTCTTTACCCTGGGTATCCTTTCTTCATTCCAGGCTGCATTGACGATGTCGGGTATTGCCGGTATGGTCTTGTCACTGGGTATGGCTGTGGATGCGAACGTTTTGATTTACGAACGTACAAAAGAAGAGCTGAAGGCAGGAAAGGGAGCTAAACAGGCTCTTTCAGAAGGTTATGCCAATGCATTTTCTGCTATCTTCGACTCAAACTTGACTTCTATTATTACAGGTATCATTCTGTTTAACTTCGGTACCGGTCCGATCCGTGGTTTTGCCACTACGTTGATTATCGGTATCTTGTGTTCATTCTTCTCGGCTGTATTCTTGACTCGTCTGGTTTACGAACACTTCATGAAGAAAGACAAATGGTTGAACCTGACTTTCACTACAGGAATCTCTAAGAACCTGATGCAGAATGTTCATTATAACTTTATGGGTATTACCAAACGTTCATTCACCATTTGGGGTATCTGTATTGCTGTCTGTGTGATTTCATTCTTTGTTCGCGGATTGGCGCAGAGTATTGACTTTACCGGTGGACGTAACTTCGTGGTTCAGTTTGAACAGGTGGTACAGCCGGAACAAGTTCGTAGCTTGCTTCAGCCTAAAGTGGGCGATGCAAACGTACAGGCTATTGCCTTGGGTACTGACGGCAAGACCATCCGTGTAACTACCAACTACCGTATCGAAGAAGATTCTCCTACTATTGATGCCGAAATCGAAGCTTTCTTGTATCAGGCATTGAAAGACGGTAATTTGCTGGGTGAAGGAACTACACTGGAAATCTTTATTGACCGCGACAATCGTGCCGGAGGTTCAATTATCAGTTCTCAGAAAGTGGGACCGAGCATTGCAGATGACATTAAGACCTCGGCTATCTGGTCGGTTGTTTTAGCTTTGATTGCTATCGGTATTTATATCTTAATCCGATTTAATAACATTGCCTTCAGTATCGGTGCAACCGTAGCATTGACAGTGGATACCTTGCTGATTATCGGAGCTTATTCGTTGTGTTATGGCTGGATGCCGTTCTCGTTGGAAATCGACCAGACCTTTATCGGTGCAATTCTGACTGCTATCGGTTATTCTATCAACGATAAGGTGGTAATTTTCGACCGTGTTCGTGAGTTCTTCGGTCTGTATCCGAAACGTGACCGTACGAAGTTGTTTAACGACTCACTGAATACTACACTTTGTCGTACCATCAATACTTCATTGAGTACCTTGATTGTATTGTTGAGCATCTTTATCTTAGGAGGTGACAGTATCCGTAGTTTTGCCTTTGCCATGATTCTGGGTGTGGTTATCGGAACCCTGTCTTCACTGTTTGTAGCTGCTCCGGTGGCTTACCTTACTATGGGCAGCAAGTTGCCTGAAGAAGGTGAAGCAAAAGCGTAAGCAAGATTCATTCATATCATAAAAAGAAATGGTCTTCTGATGTTACTCAGAAGACCATTTCTTTTTATGATCAAATATGTAATTAATCAAGTAACCGAGTTTCAGTCTGGTATCGCTTACTTATTTGCTGAAACGCAATTTCAGCTTTTCCAGCATGTCTTTTGTCATCTCATCGAGGTTATACTGAGGTTTCCATCCCCATTCCTCACGGGCGCAAGTGTCATCCAGCGAGTTAGGCCATGACTCAGCAATTGCCTGACGGAGCGGGTCAACCTGATATTCCATTTCAAAAGAGGGAACATATTCCTTGATTTTCCGGTAAATCGTATCAGGCTCGAAACTCATAGAAGCAATGTTGAAAGAATTCCGGTGAATCAGCTTGTCGGGGTTTGCTTCCATAATTTCAATGGCTGCACGGAGGGCATCCGGCATGTACATCATATCCATATAGGTGTTCTGGGCAATCGGGCAAGTGAACTTTTCTCCTTTTGCGGCTGAATAGTAGATATCCACTGCGTAGTCGGTTGTTCCACCTCCCGGAGGCGTGATATATGAAATCAGACCAGGGAAGCGCACCGAGCGTGTATCAACTCCGAAGCGGGTAAAGTAATAATCGCTGAGCAACTCACCTGAAACCTTGGTTACGCCATACATGGTTTTCGGACGCTGAATGGTATCCTGCGGTGTATTGTCTTTCGGCGTTCCGGGACCGAATGAACCGATAGAACTCGGAGTAAATACAGCACAGTTTTTTTCACGTGCCACTTCCAGAGTATTAAACAGACCTCCCAGTCCGATTTTCCAAGCCAGTTGCGGCTTATTTTCGGCTACGGCAGAAAGCAAGGCTGCCAAGTTGTAGATTGTATCTACCTGATACTGATTTACAGCGTCTGCAATTTGCTGAGGGTTGGTGATATCGACCACAGCCGATGGTCCCGATTCCTTCAGTTCGCCTTTGGGTTCGGCTCCGGGTATATATCCTGCAACGACATTCCCGGAATAGTTTTTTCTTAATAACATGGTGAGCTCTGATCCAATCTGTCCGGTAGCTCCGATGATTAAAATATTCTTCATATAATCAAGATTAGAAAAATTTATCGCAAAGATACGAAAGCTTTTATGAAACCCTGCGTAAAAAAGTGTTATTCCTTATATAACATTCCGTTTATTCCCGAAAAAGTTGCATATTTGCAGTATCTAAAAACCTTAATATCGGTGAAAGAGTATGTATAATAATTTCAAGGAATTCCTGACTAAGGAATTGGCTGATATAGAAGCAGCCGGATTGTATAAAAAAGAACGTATCATTACCACTCCTCAGCGTGCTGACATTAGAGTGAATGCCGGAGAAGAAGTTTTAAACTTTTGCGCAAATAACTATTTGGGCCTGTCGGATAACAAGCGTTTGATCGAAGCTGCAAAGGCGGCTATGGACTCACATGGTTACGGAATGTCGTCGGTGCGTTTTATCTGTGGAACGCAAGACTTGCACAAGCAACTGGAAGCAGCTATTTCTGATTATTTCCATACGGAAGACACCATTTTATATGCTGCCTGCTTTGATGCAAACGGCGGATTGTTTGAACCCTTGTTTACAGATCAGGATGCCATCATTTCTGATTCACTGAACCATGCTTCAATCATTGACGGAGTTCGTTTGTGTAAAGCGAAACGCTACCGTTATGCTAATGCAGATATGGCAGACTTGGAGCGCTGCTTGCAGGAGGCACAGGAACAGCGTTTCCGTATCATTGCAACCGATGGTGTATTCTCAATGGATGGCAACGTAGCGCCCATGGATAAAATCTGTGAACTGGCAGAAAAATACGATGCACTGGTGATGGTAGATGAATCACACTCAGCCGGTGTGGTAGGTCCGACCGGACGCGGAGTAGCCGAACAGTTTAACGTATACGATAAGATTGACATCTTTACCGGCACATTGGGTAAAGCATTCGGCGGTGCTATGGGTGGATTTACAACCGGTAAAAAGGAAATCATTGATATGTTGCGTCAGCGTTCACGTCCTTATTTGTTCTCAAACTCAGTGGCACCTGCCATTGTGGGAGCAAGTTTGGAAATGTTCCGTATCTTGAAAGAGAGCAATGCGCTTCATGACAAGTTGATGGACAATGTAACTTATTTCCGTGACAAGATGCTGGCTGCCGGCTTTGACATCAAGCCTACTCAGAGTGCTATCTGTGCGGTGATGCTTTACGATGCGAAGCTGTCGCAGGATTTTGCTGCACGCATGCAGGAAGAAGGTATCTATGTAACCGGCTTCTATTATCCGGTAGTTCCGAAGGGGCAGGCACGTATTCGTGTGCAGCTTTCAGCCGGTCACGAACGCGAGCACTTGGACAGAGCCATTGCTGCCTTTATCAAAGTGGGCAAGGAACTGGGCGTAGTAAAATGATAGATTAATCAGATTGATTGAAGGTATTCTTATAAGTATGCCGGCATTTCTTTCCGGATATGTCATGCATTCCTATAAGAATACCTTTATTTTTTTGTCTTTCCAAGAAACCGCCTTTAAAATTTTTGTAAAAAGAAGATGCATTGTTGATTTAATTTATAAATTTGCCGTCGGAAAATCACAACAAGAGCCTTGAGTTTAAGTAGACTATGAAAAATGTCATTGCTATATTATTATGTGTGCTTGCGGTTTCCTGCCGGATGCATTCGGTCTCTTCGGAGTTGGAGGAAACCTTGTCACAGGCGGGAAGCAATCGGGGCGAATTGTTCCGGGTACTTGCCCACTATGAAGAAGAAGAGGATTCCTTGAAATTACGTGCCGCACAGTTCCTGCTCGAAAACATGGCTTGGAAAGCATACGCTACCGGTCGGGTAGTGGAGGAGTATTTCGCATTCATGGATTCCGTATTTCGCACGGGGCATAAGAGCGAGGAGGAGTTGCCGCTTATTTACGGGCAATACGAAAGACAGGCGCGCTATTTGAAGGAGAAGCCGGTTATCGCCTTGGATGCACGGACTCTGACAGCCGACTACCTGATCCGGAATATTGATGAAGCCTTTGCCGTATGGCACCGACCATGGAACTGCCATCTTTCCTTCGATGAGTTTTGCGAGTGGATATTGCCCTACCGTGTCAGTGGAGAAGTGCCGGAGGAGTGGCGCACCTTGTACCGGGAGCGTTTCGAACCCCTTTTGCAGTCGGACACGATACGTACAGCCCGTCAGGCCTGTACGGTCATTAACAACGAACTGATGAAATATTCCATCTGTATACCTGAAAGGTCGGTTCTTCCGGTGACTCTTCCCTCTCGTCTTCTGATGAACATCAAGTTCGGTCTGTGCGGTGACTATGCCAATCTGGCTGTGTTTGCCATGCGTTCGGCAGGGATTCCGGTAGGTATCGAAACGGTTCCTTACTGGGGGCGGGGAAATGGAAGGCATACCTTTAACGTGGTATACGACAACGACAGCACCTTCCACGATTTTTCCGGTGCGGAGCAAAATCCGGATGAACATCTGATTCGGTTCCGTCATGAAATGCCGAAGGTGTATAGAAGTACTTTCGGCAAGCAGCCTTCATCATTGGCCATGCAACGCGGGACTGAGGATGTCCCCGACTTTTTCAAGAATCCCTGTTTGGAGGATGTTACCGGCAACTATCCGTTTATTGAAGCCCGTGACATTACCGTACCGGTGGGGAGGCATTCCGACCGCAAGTTCGCCTATCTTTGCGTGTACCATCCTGAAGAATGGATTCCCGTAGCCTGGGGCAGACGGCAGGGAGACAGTGTCCGTTTCCAAAACGTGTGTCCGAACATCGTTTACCATCCGGCACTTTATGCCGACGGAAAGCTGCAACTGACCGGTCATCCCTTCCTGCTGGATACGTTGGGTCATGTCAACGTGCTTGCTCCTCAGGCTTCCACCCGAACCTGCACCATCGGTACGGTATATAAAGATGCGCCCAAGCTGATAAAGCTGCTTCCTTCCTTTATCGGCGGCAAGATACAGGGAGCCAACCGCCCTGACTTCAGCGATGCGGTAACATATTACACCTTTACGGAAAATCCCACCTTCAAATATACCACAGTGCATTGCGGAAACACGAAGCCATGCAAATACCTGCGTTACTTGCTGTCCGGCCAAAGCAAGGGTGATATGGCAGACTTGGAGTTTTATGCCAAAGGTTCGGATGTGCCGTTAAAGGGAAAGGTGACAGGTCAGTACAAACCTAGCCTGACGTATTCCGGTTCCGGTGCGGAAGCGATGTTCGACGATAACCCCCTGACGTTTTTCCATACGGCAGACACGTTGAGCTGGGGAGGGTTGGAACTGGAGAAACCGGTATCGGTTTCCCGCATCCGCTTTATTATCCGCAGCGAGAACAACGGCATCCGCAAAGGCAATGAGTACGAGTTGTTCTATATGGATAGGGATAAGTGGGTGTCTTTGGGCAGAAAGATTGCCACGGAGGACGACGGCTTGGAGTATAGGGGTGTGCCTAAGAACGCCCTATTCAGATGGATTGACCACACCAAAGACATTTCGAAGAGAATATTTATCATAGAAAACAATAAGGAAACCTGGTATTGAATATTATGGAAACATTAAGAGCGTCATCGTATATCATTCCGGTCAAGCTGGAAAGTGAAGAGGGAAAATATATGCTTATTCATGGCTATACAGGGGCTATGGATATTGTTGATTCTGAGTTAAAAAGCTATATATTCTCTTCAAATCAATTTAATAAAGAAACATTCCCGTTCGCAGATGTTTTTTTTGAGTTGTTAAAGTCAAGAGGGTATTTAACAATTAAAACTAAAGAAGACGAACGCATTTATGTGCAAAAGATTGCTTTTAAATCTGCTTGTTTAAGTAAAGTATTAACTAAGAGTTTTACATTTCTAGTAACTTATAAATGTAATTTTAAATGTCCTTATTGTTATGAACAAAATAATGTACAAAGGGAAGGGACTGATTTTAAAACAACTATTTCAAAAGAGATGGTAGATAAGGCGTTTCTTGCTATGAGTGAAATTGAACCAAATGTTAAATTGCATAATAAAGTCATTAATTTGTTTGGTGGTGAACCTTTGTTGGAAGAGAATAGACGGATAATAAAGTACATAGTAGATAAGGGTAAAGCATTGGGATATCGTTTTTCTGCAACAAGTAATGGATATGATTTAGATTCTTACGGAGATATGCTGGGAAATGATGCTATAGCAAGTGTGCAAGTAACGATTGATGGAAGTAAATATGTTCATGACATTAGGCGTATACATCATGAAAATCATGGAACATTTGATACAATCATTGCGAATATAAAATGGGCTTTGGGGAAAGGTATTGCGTTGGCTATAAGAATAAATGTGGATGCCGAAAATATTAATGAAGTATTAATATTAGATTCTTATTTTCAGAAAATAGGATTATTTGATTATGATAAATTTACTGCATATGCAGCTTATATTGGTGGAGATATAAATTACAATCCATCTGTATATAATTTAACAGGTAATCAAAGAATTTCATTGCAAGACTTTTATGCAACCTGTTCTCAGAGCCAGCATATACAATATGATATTAGTTTGTGTAAGAAAGTACTATCTGCTATTAAGTAGGGTGTCCAGTTTAACGTTCCCAATTTAGCCTACCTTTTTAAGCTGTTTGGTA
>URDR01000035.1 GCA_900546645.1 uncultured Bacteroides sp.
GGGGGGGGGGGGGATTATGTTGATACAGCATCAAGCGGAACCATCGTTTTCTCAGGCACAAATCACCGGAGTCATAGTAACGACCGGGCAAGGTTATTAGTAACGACCAAGCGGAGTCGTTAGTAACGACCAAGCGAGGTTATTAGTAACAACCAGGCGAGGTTATTCCACAGAAATTCCGTACTTTTGCACTTCCAATACCAATTCATATAATATGGAACTAAAAGAACACTTTAAAGGCAAAATATTCGAACTGATTTCTGAAACAGCCGACGAACTCGGCTTGGAATGTTATGCCGTAGGTGGTTACGTGCGCGACATTTTCTTAAACCGCCCTTCTAAAGATATTGACATCGTTGTGGTGGGAAGCGGAATTGAAATAGCTCAGGCTTTCGGCAAAAAGTTAGGGAAAGGTGCCCATATAGCCGTATTCAAGAACTTCGGTACGGCGCAGGTGAAATACCGGGACACAGAAGTGGAGTTTGTAGGAGCACGCCGTGAATCGTACAGTCACGACAGCCGAAAACCCATTGTAGAAAACGGAACACTGGAAGACGACCAGAACCGCCGCGATTTTACCATCAATGCCATGGCGGTTTGCCTGAACAAGGCTCGTTTCGGGGAACTGGTAGATCCTTTCGGAGGACTGGATGACTTGAAAGAGAGAACCATCCGGACACCGCTGGATCCGGACATTACCTTCAGTGACGACCCGCTACGCATGATGCGCTGTGTGAGATTTGCCACTCAGCTGAATTTTTATATCGAAGACGATACCTTTACAGCCCTGGAACGAAACCGGGATCGTATTAAAATCATTTCACGGGAACGCATCGCCGACGAATTGAATAAAATTCTGTTGTCACCCATTCCGTCAAAAGGCTTTGTTGACTTAGACCGATGTGGGCTTCTGGAACTCATTTTCCCCGAACTGGTGGCACTCCAAGGAGTGGAAGTACGCAACGGACGTGGACATAAAGATAATTTCTACCACACATTAGAGGTAGTTGACAATATATCCAAAGTAAGCAACAACTTATGGCTGCGCTGGGCAACTTTATTACATGACATCGGAAAGCCGCGGACCAAACGCTGGGAACCTCGTGCGGGATGGACTTTCCATAACCATAACTTCATCGGAGAAAAAATGATTCCGGAAATTTTCCGGAAAATGAAACTTCCCATGAATGAAAAGATGAAATATGTACAAAAGTTGGTCAGTCTGCATATGCGCCCCATTGTTATTGCCGACGATGTGGTTACCGACTCAGCTGTGCGCCGCCTGCTCTTTGAGGCCGGTGACGACATTGATGATTTAATGATGCTTTGTGAAGCCGACATTACCTCAAAAAACGAAGCCCGCAAGCAACGTTTCCTCGACAACTTCAAGCTGGTAAGACAGAAACTGAAGGACTTGGAAGAGAAAGACCGTATCCGTAATTTCCAGCCACCTGTAGATGGAGCAGAAATCATGCACGTATTCAATCTCCAGCCCTGCCGGGAAATCGGCAGCTTAAAGAGTTCTATCAAAGACGCTATCTTGGATGGGATAATCCCCAACGAACACGATGCTGCTTTTGAATATATGCTACAGAAAGCAAAGCAAATGGGATTGACTCCGGTTCATCTTTAACTTTTCAAATGACTAGACTATACAGACAAGGAACTAGGTCTCCATCCGAATGGCAACCTAGTTCCTAAAGCCTATCCACCTATATAAAACTTTTCGAAATCTCCAAAATAAAAAAGGCATTATAAATTCAAGTTATCCATTTAACCCATCCACAAGCCTTACAGCGAAGATTTTCTCGAATGAAATTCTCCAATTTAGAAAACCAAATATTTTTGCCGTTTTTATTTTCCAACTCTTTACTTATCTTTGTCCACGCTTTTCGGAACGGTAACAAAAGCGTTTCAAAAGGGAATGCCGTGAAAATCGGCAACAGTACCCGCTGCTGTGATTCTTGACGAACCGAGACCTGTTATAACAGCCACTGCAACGCCCGTTGCGGGAAGGTGGTTCCGGGGAGAGATCAGTCAGAAGACCTGCCGCCAAAAGCAAAGCTTATTTTAATGTTTTACCCTTAACAACAAATCGACAGACATGATGAATTTAGCTGAAATCTGCATTATCAAACGTGACGGAAAGCGGGAAGACTTTTCGCCAAGCAAAATTGCCAATGCCATCGGCAAAGCTTTTGAAGCTACCGGAATGACAGATCAGACAGAGGTCATTGAAAGTATCACCCAACAAGTTATCAATCATATCGGAAAGCCGACTATCGGGGTGGAGGAAATACAAGACCTCGTGGAAACGGAATTAATGAAAGTACAACCGGAGGTTGCAAAAAAGTATATCATCTACCGACAATGGAGAAACACGGAGCGTGAACGCAAAACACAAATCAAACATATCATGGATGGTATCGTGGCGATTGACAAGAACGATGTCAATCTGAGTAATGCCAATATGTCAAGCCATACGCCTGCCGGACAGATGATGACTTTTGCTTCTGAAATAACTAAAGATTATACCTATAAATATTTGCTTCCCAAAAAGTATGCAGAAGCACATCAGTTGGGGGATATCCACATTCACGACTTGGATTATTATCCGACCAAGACAACGACTTGCATCCAATATGATTTGAACGACTTGTTTGAACGGGGATTCCACACGAAAAACGGAAGCATCCGTACGCCTCAGTCTATCCAAAGCTATGCCACACTGGCTACCATTATCTTCCAGACTAACCAGAATGAACAACATGGAGGACAAGCCATTCCGGCATTCGACTTCTTTATGGCAAAAGGAGTTCTGAAAACCTTCCAGAAATCGGTTTCCTCAACCCTTTCTTTCTTACTGGAAATAAAAGGGATAGACATTGATGACAAGCAACTGCTTGACTTAACAAGAAAAGAACTGTTGTCTATCCGCCCGGACGAAATTTCTAAAAAGAAGCTTTTAGAAGCCTTACAACAGCTTTCAATAGTCTTAACCGAAGAGGAACTTTCACACATCTTACATAAGGCTTATAATCAGACCCGAAAAGAAACCCATCAGGCAATGGAAGGATTCATTCATAACCTGAACACCATGCACTCTCGGGGAGGGAATCAGGTGGTTTTCAGTTCCATCAATTATGGAACAGACACCTCTGCCGAAGGACGTATGGTGATTGAAGAACTCTTGAAAGCTACCATTGAAGGATTAGGTTCTAGAGGAGAAGTGCCTGTGTTCCCTATTCAAATCTTTAAAATAAAAGACGGAGTTTCGTATTCGGAAACCGACTATCAAGCTGCCATGAATCATTTCGATGATGCCATGGAGGGCAAAATCAGTTTTGAAGCACCCAACTTCGACTTATTCTTACAAGCCTGCCGTACTACAGCCAAGGCACTTTTCCCCAACTTCATGTTTTTAGACACCCCCTTTAATACACATGAAAAATGGGATGCAAACGACCCTCAGCGTTACCGCTATGAGTTGGCTACCATGGGTTGCCGTACCCGTGTCTTTGAAAATCTGAATGGAGAAAAAACTTCGTTAGGAAGAGGAAACCTGTCGTTTACCACCATGAATCTTCCGCGCTTAGCCATTGAAGCCCGCATCAAGGCTGAAAACCTTACAGAAGGAAACAACAAGGACGCCATCGAACGAGAAGCTAAAGAAATCTTCCTTAATTCTGTACAAGAAATGGCAATCTTCATCGCTGAACAGCTTTATACCCGCTATCAGTACCAGCGCACGGCTTTGGCACGCCAGTTCCCGTTTATGATGGGAAATAATGTATGGAAAGGCGGAGGAGCACTGAATCCAAACGACGAAGTGGGCGACATACTAAAACAGGGAACCTTGGGTATTGGATTCATCGGAGGACACAACGCCATGGTAGCACTTTACGGACAAGGCCACGGGCACAGCCGCAAGTCATGGGACACACTGTATAAAGCAGTAGAGGTTATGAACAAAGTTGCCGATGAATACAAAGAAAAATATCATCTGAACTATTCGGTCTTGGCAACTCCGGCAGAAGGACTTTCAGGAAGATTTACCCGAATGGACAAACGCAAATATGGAGTCATAGAAGGCGTAAACGACCGCGACTATTATGTCAACTCATTCCATGTAGATGTAAAAGAACCTATCAGCATCATGGAAAAAATTAAATGTGAAGCTCCTTTCCATGCTTTAACAAGAGGAGGACATATCACCTATGTAGAACTGGACGGTGAAGCACAGAAGAACGTACGCTCCATTGCCAAGATTGTTAAAGTGATGCATGACGAGGGTATCGGATACGGCTCTATCAACCATCCGGTAGATACTTGCCACAACTGCGGATATAAAGGAGTAATCTATGATAAATGTCCGATATGCCGCAGCGAAAACATTCTCCGCATGCGACGCATTACCGGATATTTAACCGGCGACCTGAACAGCTGGAATTCGGCAAAACGGGCTGAAGAGCATGACCGGGTAAAACATAATTAAGCGTACCATCAGACATACATGTTACATTATTTATATACGTATCCGGAAACCATTGTAGACGGTGACGGCATCCGCTATTCCATTTACTTGGCAGGATGTAGCCACCGCTGCAAAGGTTGCCATAATCCTGAGTCGTGGAATCCTCATGCCGGGCATCCGCTTACCACGGAAGTTCTAAACCGCTTTATTGCTGAAATCAATAGTAACCCGCTATTAGATGGCATCACCTTCTCTGGAGGAGACCCGTTTTTCAACCCGGAGGAATTTCTGCCGGTACTAAAGCAAATAAAGGAACAAACCGGAATGAATATCTGGTGCTATACTGGATACACGTATGAGGAGCTGAAAAAGGATCCGCTGCGATGTAAACTTCTCGCATATATTGATGTGCTGGTAGACGGGAAGTTTATCCAAGAGCTTTATTCTCCGCTTTTAGAATTTAGAGGAAGTAGCAATCAACGCATTATCAAAACGAGAGAAATTAACATTTAAGCCCTCTGAAGGCATTTTTAGTTAACAAAAACACAAGTTCAAACAGGCTGTTTTTATGTTGTAGCGCATGTTTCTATCTGTGCATCCCCTCTCAAGCGGCTCAACAGACACATTCTTGACATAAATCATGAAAACAGCCTTTTTAATAAAAAACAGATATCAAAGTATTGCCAAATAACCAGAAATGCATACCTTTGTATCGTGGTTGTGAAACCAAGATATAATTAAAACACAAAGGTATTAGACTTATATTAAGATTAAGGTAATTACAAGGTATTAGATTAAATTAAGGTATTAGATTTATTATTAGTTTTATAAAGGTATTAGATTAAAAAGGTAAAAGTTTTCAGGAATAGGTTTGATATAGGTTAAAAAGAACTTCAGGTAAAAAAAGATTAGGATAACAAAACCTCATTCGAATCTACAAGATGCAAAGAACCCTTAAATGGGGGGGTTCTTTAGGAAGGCAGCGGGTGTTCAGACAGAACATACGCTTTTTTTATTTTTAGCCCTACCCCCTCTATTGAAAAAAAAGAAAAACCGGTTCACTTCTGATTTAATCGGCAGAAATCAACATTGCTTCTGTTTTTTTACTAACTTCGCAACAAGACAAACCGATAAATAATTTATGAAACTAAACAAGTTAATCGCTCTGCCTCTCTTTATGACACTGTTCAGTTGCAACAGCGATGAAAAAAAAGCAGAAGAACTATTCCAACGCGCAGAATCTTCTTTCGCAACAGGTGATTACAGTCTGACCAAGCTACAGATTGACAGTATCCGTACCCTTTATCCCAAAGCCTTCGAAGTAAGAAAAGCCGGCATCAAACTCATGCAGCAGGTTGACTTACAGGAGCAGCAGAAAACTTTGGTATACTTAGACAGCGTCATGGCTGTAAAACAGGCTTCGCTTGATTCTATCAGAGGAAACTTTGTACTTGAAAAAGATACGGCTTATCAAGAAGTGGGAAATTACTTCTACCCTACCCAGACGGTAGAAAAAAACATTGGACGGTCTTTCTTGAGAGGACAGGTCAATGAACGGGGCGAAATGTCTATCACTTCCATTTACTGCGCCGGAGGAAAACTTCATCACCGGGCTGTGAAAGTAAGCGTGGATGACTTGTTTGCCGAAACGCCCATTTCTCCTGACTGCTATGAAACTACCGACTTGGGAGAAGCCATCGAAAAAGCTGACTATAAATTAGGTGCCGACGGAGGTGTGATTGCTTTCATCACAGCCAATCAGGATAAAAAAAGAATACGCTTAGAGTTTATAGGTGACCGCAATTATAAAACAACCATGCAGCCCAATGACATAAAAGCGATTGCAGAACTGAGCCGACTGGCACAAGTTTTATCCAGTATCGAAGCAATAAAAAAAGAGCAGAATGAAGCCAATCTGAAAATTCGCTTTGTCAACCGGAAAATAGAAGAAGCAGCCACGAACAGTGCTGCCAACTAATTGCCCACACCTCCACCCGGACACAGAATAAAATGAAAAAGGTATATCCTTATGCCGCAAAAAAACAGTTCCTGCTACATTCATTGACAGCAGGAACTGTTTTTTTAAAGAATATCTTCCTCTAACTTATCACCGCAAATGAGCGGCAACTTTCTTCCAATCCACTAAACTCCAAAATGCCTCTACAAAAGCTGCGCGCCGGTTACGGTAATCAATATAATAAGCATGTTCCCATACATCGAGCGTAAGAACAGGCTGAAGCCCCTTACGCAACGGATTGCCTGCATTCGACTCACTTACAATTTGCAAATGCCCGGTTTCATCAACAGCCAGCCACACCCAGCCTGAGCCAAATAGACCGAGCGCAGCTTTCGTAAATTGCGCTTTAAATTCTTCTACCGAACCAAAATCACGCGCCAACGCATCCGACAAACAAGCTGGAATTTCAACCGGAGAAGGAGTTAAGTGCTCAAAGAAAAAAGTATGATTCCACACCTGAGCTGCATTATTGAAGATGCCTCCATCGGCTTTTTTTATCATCTCCTCCAAACCACAATGCTCAAATGGTGTGTCCGGTATCAACTTATTCAAGTTATCCACATAGGTTTGAAGATGCTTTCCATAATGGAACTCCAATGTTTCCTTGCTCATTCCTGGAGCTAATTCTTCCTTCTTATAAGGAAGTTCAGGCATTACATGTATCATAATCGTAGTTTTTTAAGGTTACTTACTATATATAAAACACCCATCTGTCTGAAAGGTTCTTAACTTACACGTTATTCTTCAACAATCAAAGTTAGTAAATAGCAAGAAAAATGTCAAATTTAAAGGAAACTTTTCAAAGAAACAGCATCGAAATTCATTTCTATATCCGTAAACCAAGCCAAAAAAGCAAATGAACTTTCCAGATTCACTTAAAACTGCTAATTTTGCAGTTCCAAAAAAAGAGAACCTACTTGAATAATAGAACAAGAAGAATGAAGAAAAACTTTCTGAAAGTACAATCAGTTGCCTTTATTGCAATGCTTTTCCCTCTCAGCTTAAAAGCCCAGGACAAGGTGGAAGCTCACATCGGAGCGGATATTGTCAGTGGATACATCTGGCGCGGACAAGACTCCGGAAACATCAGTATCCAGCCGGAAATATCGCTGGGATACAAAGGGTTTTCAATCACTGCATGGGGCTCTGTGGAATTTGACAAAGAGGATGCAAAGGAATTAGATTTAACCTTAGGCTATGAATATAAAGGATTCAGCATCTCTGTTACTGACTACTGGTATGACGGCGGACCAGGTTTCTTCCATTTTGGAGCAACCAATACCAATCATACCTTTGAGGCACAAATCGGTTATGATTTCGACTTCCTTGCCATCAACTGGTATACAAACTTTGCAGGGAATGACGGATTGACCGCCAACGGCAACCGGGCTTACGCATCGTATATCTCCCTGTCTGCCCCCTTCCGCTTGGGAGGATTAGACTGGACAGCCGAAGTTGGCGCAACTCCATGGGCGAGCAGCTACTATAATACCAACAAAGGAGGAGCCAACGGGTTTGAGGTGGCAGATGTAAGCATCAGTGCAGCTAAAGAGATAAAAATAACCTCTCATTATGCTCTTCCAGTTTCAGCCAAACTAACCTGGAACCCTGCCACAGAAGATACTTACTTTGTTTTCGGAATCAGTTTCTGACAATAAATCCACAAAAATTCCCTGTTACAGCGGATGCAACAGGGAATTTCTATTTTAATTGAGGTATATCCCACCTCATTTACTTATCCACATATATCAACAAGACAAGAACTTATCTTGCAGCAAAAAACAAAGACGCTCCGTTTACGGCACGCACCTCTGCCACACCTTGCACGTCGGGATTTACGGTCATCGGAGTACCGTCTTGCTGTTTGAATGTAACCGTTCCGTCTTCATTCATGGTAATCAGTTCAAAACTTTGTCCTTCAGCTTCCGCACTCCAAGTACGGTTTTCTTTATTATAAACCAAATCCAATGATTTATCTTCTTCGCCTTTCTTTGTTATGGTATAACCATCTTCATTGGTACGCACCAAGTATTCCCCGTTTTCTCCTTTTACGGTCTTTATAGTTCCTATTTCAGCTACCGGATTTGAGCCCGACCAAAACTCAATAGAGTTAATCACTAAAATATCGGCAAGGTAAGCCACTTCATAAACAGGAATAACATGAAATGCAAAAAACACGATTTCGTTTACAAACTTATTCCCGATTCCTTGATTCCATCCTTTCAGGCTATTCCAAAGTCCAAAAGAACCTATACACGAAGAAAGCATCAAACTGCCCCCCAAAACGGTACAAACCGCAAGTCTCTTAAAGTTTTTCATGGTTTTCAATCTCTTTTAAAGTTATCTCTTTATTACAATTGCTTACAAAGTTAAAACTTATTTTGTATCATAAAAGCATAATGGCAAAAAAATCGTATCTTTGTCACGTTTTTTTTCAATAACAGATAAAAATTTAATCACATAAAAAGAATGAAAGAACAAATTCAAAGAAAACTTAATGACTCGTGGGCAACCCGCTGGGGGGCACTGTCGATCGTTGCTTTCACCATGATGGCAGCGTATTATGTAAATGATGTTACCGCTCCGTTAAAAACCATGCTTGAAACCGATCTGGGATGGAACAGTAGTGAATTCGGGCTTTTCACCGGAGCCTATAGTTTTTTAAATGTCTTCTTTTTGATGCTGATTTGGGGAGGACTGATTCTTGACCGCTTCGGAATCCGCTTTACCGGACGTTTGGCTACCATTCTTATGGTAGTAGGAACAGGTATCGAATACTATGCCATGACGCAAATGGTAGGCGATACTTCCACTATATTAGGATATAAGGCAAGCGTATTCGTAGCCTCAACCGGATATTCCATTTTCGGAGTAGGAGCTGAGGTAGCCGGAATTACGGTTACCAAGATTATCGCAAAATGGTTCCACGGCAAAGAAATGGCAACCGCCATGGGGGTACAAGTTGCCTTGGCTCGTGTAGGTTCACAGGCTGCATACGGGGTAGCTATTCCTATTGCACGTGCATATGAAATCACAATGCCTATTCTAATCGGTCTGATTTGTCTGGTAGGCGGACTGATTGCTTTCTTTGCATTTGCCGTTCTCGACAAAAAGCTGGACCAACAGATTGAAAGTTCTGTAGAAGAATCTCCCGAAGACAAGTTCTCCTTTAAAGATGTAAAGCACATCTTGTCTAATCCGGGATTTTGGCTGATTGCCTTACTGTGCGTATTGTTCTATTCTTGCGTATTCCCTTTCCAGAAATATGCCTCTGAACTGATGATCAGCAAGTATCAGATTGACGAAAGTGTAGCGGGTTTCTTTGCCGGACTTCCTGCCTTGGGAGCCCTCTTCCTTACACCTGTATTCGGGGGTATGGTTGACCGCCGCGGCAAATCGGCTTCTATCATGATGTTAGGAGCAGGAATGCTAATCTGTGTACACTGCATCTATGCCATGCCTTTCATTACAGGTTCAATGGTAGCTATTGTGCTGATGATTATATTGGGAATTGCCTTTTCACTCGTTCCGTCTGCCATGTGGCCTGCAGTGGCTAAGATTTTCCCGGTACACCAGTTAGGTACGGCTTATGCCCTGATTTTCTTTATACAGAATATCGGTTTGTGGGGCATTCCTACTCTAATTGGAATCGTTCTCGACAAATTCTGTATCGTAGGAACAACCGAAACCGGAGCAAACAGCTATGATTATACCCTACCTATGTGTATTTTCACCGGACTTGCCATCTTGTCTCTGTTAGTGGCCTTTGCTTTAAAAGCTGCCGACAAGAAATATGGATATAAGCTGGAGGAGGCTAACATTCAGAAGTAACTCCGCTGCAAATAATCATCTCAGGAAAAACGCCTAATCGTTTTACTTTAAATGCCTAATCATTTCAAGTAAAACGATTAGGCGTTTTTTTATGAAAATATGTTTTTTCCCTCCTCTCGGACTTTTTTACTATAACTTTGGACTATTCTTCCATCTCTTGTCAACATTTCATTCTACCTTTACACCTCAGATAAACTTAAAAACAAGATACCATGAAACGACTGTATCCACTCATTTCTTTATTCTGCCTATTGTCTTTGCCTGCATGGGGACAAGGCTATTGTCCCAAGAATGCTTGCAGCAACTTTAAAGGCAAAGCAATTTACATTCCAAAAGATTTGCAGAAAATCGATTTACAAGACAGCACATCGCTATGGAGTTATCACCGGATGTGTTGCACCGATAATTTAGCTATTTTCTGGCAAAAAGGATTTGGAAACGATTTGGCCAATCCTCCTCAGTTGGAAGGAAAAGAAATGAAAGTAGACTTAAAAAACTTATCCGAGAAACTGGAGCATTTCTATACTTTTTTCCGCGACAGTCTGGGGTTTTCTAAGCCCGGTTCGAACTGCGACCGCTATCGCATGATGGTCATGCTGAATTATTCACTTGAAGGAACAGCTTATGGAGGAGACTATGACGGAGTAATCGGTGGATTATGGGCGGCTCCGAACCGTCTTCAAGACGAACGCCTCAACTGTGTAGCACATGAATTAGGACATAGCTTTCAGGCACAAATTACCTGCGACGGTGAAGGAGAAGCCTGGGGAGGATGCGGATTTTTTGAAATGGCTTCACAATGGATGCTATGGCAAGTAAACCCCGACTGGCAAACCGATGAACGCTTTCATTGGGAAGCATTTACCCGATTATCACATAAAGCTTTCCTCCACCTGGAAAACATCTATCATTCGCCTTATGTATTAGAGTATTGGGGTACAAAGCACGGACGTACCATCATTGCAGAATTGCTCCGCCAGGGAAAAAGAGGGGAAGACCCGGTCATTACGTACAAGCGTATGACTCAGCTGTCTCAGGAAGCCTTCTGTGATGAAATGTTCGATGCCTGCCGGCATTTCATCAATTGGGACTTTAAACGTGTATGGAAAAACACCCGTCCCTATGCCAACCAATATACCTGTAAAATGAATCACTTAAGAAACGGCTGGTACGAGGTGGCTCCCGAAAACTGTCCCGAAAACTATGGATTCAATGCAATTCCGTTAACAGTCCCCGAACCGGGAAGCAAAATCAACCTTACTTTCGAAGGAATTATCCAGCCTTCGTCCGAATATTCTTCCGTACACCCTTCCAAGGCAGGATGGCGTTATGGATTTGTGGCAGTAACCAGCGAAGGAAAAAGTATTTATGGTAACATGAGTCGCGATAAAAAAGGGAAATTAAGTTTTACTCTACCGGCAGACAAAAGACTATCACACTTATGGCTTGTAGTGATGGGAGCACCTGCCGAACATTGGATGAACCCAAGTCCGGACAGCAATCAAAAAGATGCGCAATGGCCATACCGCATCAAACTAAACGGAACCGAACCGCAATCTGCCGTCTGAAAAAGACTCCAGCTTTACATTCTGACGCAAGCCAACTCAAGCAAAGTGAAAATAGAACCGACAAAAATATATTTTCACTAAATTTGCCGTACTATATAATTGATAAACTTAAAAACTCAAAATCAAACCATGTTTTCAAAAGAAACCTATATCAATCGCCGGAATGCCTTGAAGCACAGCGTTGGCTCCGGAATTTTACTCTTCTTAGGAAATGACGAAAGCGGTATGAACTATGAAGATAACACATATCCCTACCGACAAGACTCTTCTTTCCTTTACTTCTTCGGCTTATCGTATGCCGGACTGGCTGCCGTTATTGATATTGACGAAAACCGAGAAATCATTTTCGGAGACGAACTAAGCATTGACCACATTGTATGGATGGGTACACAGCCTACCCTGCACGAAAAAGCTCAACGTGTAGGCATCGACAGCACCCAGCCTGCAGCAGATCTGAAAGCCTATCTTGAAAAAGCGATAGCAAAAGGACAAACCATTCATTACCTGCCCACATACCGCGCTGAACACCGCCTGAAGTTATTTCACCTGCTCAACATCAAACCTGGAGAAGAACAACCCTCAATCTCCTTCATTAAAGGAGTGGTCAATCTGCGCAACTACAAGACAGATGAAGAGATTACTGAAATTGAACGAGCATGTGATGTCACTGCGGAAATGCACCTTGCGGCAATGCGCTGCCTACGCATCGGTATGAAAGAGCATGAAGTATCGGCTGCACTGGAAGCTGTGGCTCAAGCCAATGGATGTACTTTATCATTCCCCACCATCGCTACCGTATGCGGACAAACATTGCATAACCATTATCACGGTCACACGGTAAAAGAAGGAGATATGCTGCTGGTAGATGCCGGTGCTGAGACTCCGATGGGGTATGCCGGCGATATGTCATCAACCATCTGTGCCGGCAAGAAATTCTCTACCCGACAAAAAGAAATCTACGATATACAGGTTGCTTCGCATTTAGCTGCTGTAAACGCATTAAAACCGGGAGTTCCGTTCAAAGATATATATGAACTTTCTTGCCGGGTTATTTGCGAAGGACTCAAAGACCTCGGAATTATGAAAGGGGATGCAGCCGAAGCGGTAGCTGCCGGAGCTCATGCCATGTTCTTCCCTTGCGGCTTAGGTCACATGATGGGACTGGATGTACACGATATGGAAAATCTGGGTGAAGTATGGGTAGGATATAACGGACAGCCTAAAAGCACGCAGTTCGGACGCAAGTCACTCCGACTGGCTCGCCCGCTTGAACCGGGATTTGTATTGACCATCGAACCCGGTATCTATTTCATTCCTGAACTGATAGACTACTGGAAGGCCGAAAAGCGTTTTGCCGACTTCATTAACTACGATAAACTGGAAACGTATCGCGACTTTACCGGACTACGCAATGAGGAAGATTACCTAATCACAGAAACCGGAGCACGACGCTTAGGCAAGAAAATACCATTAACAACTGAAGAAGTGGAGGCTCTGCGATGAAAAATGACAATAAAGCAATCGTGTATGCCTGTCTGGCTGTATTAAGTTGGTCAACCGTTGCCACTGCTTTCAAAGTGGCTCTACGCAGTCTTACCTATTTCGAACTACTTCTGGTGGCCAGTTTAACTTCACTGGTGATATTTACTGTTCTCCTTACATTTCAGCGCAAGTGGAAACTCGTATGTAGCTTGTCAGCCAAGCAATGGGGCTATTTTGCCGGGATGGGACTGCTGAATCCGGTGGCTTATTATCTCAGCCTATTCAGTGCTTATTCACTGCTTCCGGCTCAAGTGGCTCAGCCCATCAACTATGCGTGGCCCATTGTGTTGCTCATTCTGCTGGCTCTCTTTGCCGGACAGCCTATTCCCAAGAAAAAATACATCGGAATGTTTGTCTCGCTGGCAGGAGTCGTACTCATCTCTGTCGGAACAGGAAGTGCAGGCAATATGAGCATTTCTCCCACCGGACTGCTGTTAGCCGCACTCAGTGCTGTTTTATGGGCTACTTACTGGATGATTAACAATAAACAAAAAGACTCTACAGACAGCAGCGTAGTCTTGTTTATGACTTTCCTCTTTGGATCAATGTACCTGCTGGCTGGGACCGCAGTAGTTGGAGTAAACTTGCCAACGCTGACAGGAGTTTTATCGGGTATGTACGTAGGAGGATTTGAAATGGGTATTCCTTTTATTTTCTTCGGACTGGCCATGAGAAAGACATCTAACCCCGCCTTGATTAATCAATTGTGCTACCTTTCTCCTTTCATGTCACTGTTCTTCATCGCGGTGATTTTAGGAGAGCAGATTGTATTTACCACCTACATCGGATTAGCCCTCATTGTGCTTGGAATTGTATATAATCAGTACTTTGTCAAGACCCAAATATAGTCCAACAGAATAGTAAAATAGTCCAAAACACTGATTATCAATATCGAAATAATTGAAATTCGGATTATATTCGTATTGTTTAAGACTCCTATGATATAAAAATAGGAGTCTTTTCTTTTACTTTGTAACCGGTTAATTTGATTCAGCTGAGCTTTTAAACTCGTAAATTTATCATTTGATGGTCTTAAAAACTTAAACATATGAAAAAGACAATATACATAGGATTAGTTTTGGGATGGTGTGTTGGGACATCCATGTATGGCAAAGACTATACCGTATGCTCTCCCAATAAACAAATAAAAGTAGAAGTAACAGATGGAGATAGTGTATTAACATACTCCGTTTATCATAAAAACTCTCTGATTTTAGACAATAGCAAAATAGGATTAGTAGGACTAAACAAACCACTCATCTCTGGGAAAGAGACCAAAGTGGTTGCAAGCAAGTCCAAGAATGTTAAGCAGGATATAGAATCACCTTTCTATCGCTTCAAGTCGTTTCACACAGAATGTAATGAAATGAACTTGAAGTTGAAAGGCGATTGCGGTGTTATTTTCCGTGCCTACAATGAAGGTATCGCCTACCGGTTTTATACAACAGCCGGAAAAAACAAAGAAATCAAAATAGCAGGTGAAACAGCCGATTTCAACTTTACGGCAGACCATACGGTTTATTTGCCTTATACTACCAATAAGAAAGAGCCCATGGCTATGGCTTTTCAAAACACCTATGAGGTGTCAACTCTATCGGAAGCTTCCAAACAGCTCGCTTTTCTCCCGGCAACGGTGGATTGCGGCAGTGTGAAAGTAACATTACTGGAATCTGATTTGGAAGCGTATCCGGGCATGTTTATTACCCCCTTCGGGAAGAACGGCTTAAAAGGAGTGTTCGCACCATATCCCAAAGAATATAAATACTATCCGTGGCGTAAACAAAAATATGTGACTTCCACCGAGAATTATATTGCTAACGTACAGGGTTCACGTGAATATCCTTGGCGCATTTTGGCAATTACAGAGAAAGATACAGAAATGCCAGTAAACAACTTAGTCTATGCGTTGGCTTCGCCCAACCGTATCGGTGATTTTAGCTGGATTAAGCCTGGAAAAGTGGCATGGGAATGGTGGAACGACTGGAATTTAAAAGGAGTACCCTTCCTGTCGGGTATCAACATGGAAACCTATAAATACTATATTGACTTTGCTTCTAAACAGGGGTTAGAATATGTAGTTCTTGATGAAGGATGGTATGACCCTAAGAGCGGTGACATGTTAACCGTAATTCCCGAACTTAACCTTGAAGAACTGGTTGCTTATGGTAAAAGCAAGGGAATAGAGCTTGTATTATGGACTGTCTTTAATGTTCTGGATGATCAGCTGGAAGAGGCATGTAAGAAATATTCTGCAATGGGCATCAAAGGTTTTAAAGTGGACTTCCTTGACCGTGATGATCAGACTGCCGTAGAAATGGCTTATCGCATTGCCGAAAAAGCAGCTGAATATAAAATGATTCTTGATTACCACGGTATTTATAAACCGACAGGTATGAACCGCACCTACCCCAACGTGATTAACTACGAAAGTGTATTCGGAATGGAGGAAGTGAAATGGAGTGAGGTTGCTAAAAACATGCCTCAATATGATGTGACATTCCCTTACATCCGTATGATGGCTGGTTACGTGGATTATACGCCCGGAGCTATGCGCAATGCTACCAAGCGCGACTTCAAGCCGATGTATTATACTCCGATGAGCATGGGTACACGGGCTCATCAGATAGCTGCATACATCTTACATGACTCTCCTTTTACCATGCTTTGTGATGCACCGACCAACTATGAACCAGAAAAAGAATGTACGGATTTCATCAGCTCGATTCCGGTAGAAGTTGACTCTACCTTCATTCTTTCGGGCGAGTTAGGAAAATACATTGTCAGTGTACGGAAAAAAGGCCTCAACTGGTATATCGGGGGGATGACCAATTGGGACGAAAGAGACCTTATTATTGACTTCTCATTTCTTAACGAAGGAGAAACTTATCGCTGTACACTGATAAAGGATGGTATAAATGCATCTAAACAGGCAGAAGATTATGTGTGTGAAAAAATAACCGTAACGCGGAATACCCGATTAAAGCTTCATTTAGCCTCGGGAGGAGGATTTGCACTTAAGCTCGAACGCACATTCCTAAGCGATATACATCCCTCTGGCGTTCCTGAAGGAAAAAATATCCCAGATTTCTATAAAAAATACTTGGCTGTAGATGGTCTATACATCGTATCTTCTGATAAGGTTCGCAATGAAGCCCTATTAAAAGCCTATGAAGTGGTTTCACTGATGCTGGCAAAACGACCGGACATAAAACAACAGATGGTTAAAAGAGGATGTCATGTCATGATTTTGGGTGAGCATGAGGAAGTATGCGACCTGCCGGAGTATGCCCATATCTGTAATACTCCCGAAAACATTGCTTTTTGGAACAAACGTGCCCGTGGTTTCGGAGGAGCTCCCGAGGATGAACTCTCAGCCAGCTTTGGAGAAGAGAATGTATTAGCTCTTCCCGGAGACCGCTATAAAGGTGAAAGTATCATGGTACATGAGTTTGCTCATCTCATCCATACCATAGGGATTGTAGGAATTGAACCCGACTTTAACAACAGGCTGGAAGCTTGCAGACAAAATGCCATAAAAAACGGACTATGGAAGGATACCTACTGCATCAGCAACAAAGAAGAATATTTTGCTGAATGCGTACAGTCGTTCTTCAACTGTAATCAGTACGTGGAAAAAGCAAATGGAGTTCATAACTCCGTAAACCGGCGTACCAAACTGAAAGCTTACGACCCGCAAATGTATAACTTACTAAAAGAATATTTTTACGAAATCGATTTAAACTTACATAATGAAGTACATCCTTAACCATCTTCCATCATGCTGAAAAAACTATTTTATACTATCATATTAGCCAGTTCTGTATTCGTCACACAAGCTCAAGAGGTAAAGTGGAATACTCCCGGAGCAGGGAATCCTTTCATTCCCGGTTATTTTGCCGACCCGACTGTAAAGAAGTTTGGAGATACATACTATGTCTATGCTACAACCGACGGAAGTGGCGCCGGATTTGGCCCTTCGCAGGTTTGGTGCAGCAAAGACTTTGAAAACTGGACCCTCATGCCTATGAACTGGCCGGACAGCCATTGGATATGGGCTCCCGATGTTATGAAGCACAGCGACGGGACTTATCGTCTTTTTTACTGCCAACCCTGTAACATCTATGAAGGTATATCTACCACTCCGCGTGGACCATGGAAAAATGTATTGGGAGAAAGTGAAGCTGTGTTAGTTCCCGATCGTTTCGTAAAAAACGCCATCACTCTCGATGGACAAACGTTTGTTGACGATGATGGTTCTGTGTATTTGTATTGGGGTACATGGGGAATATTCAAGGGATTTGGATGTGGAGCCGGGAAAATGACTCCCGACCTTAAAGGGTTCACCGAAACCCGGTTAATCCCAAATACAGAGGTAACTGACTTTTTTGAGGCACCTTTTGTCATGAAAAAAAATGGAGTATATTACTTTATGTATTCATCCGACTCTTGTCATGACAGTACTTATCATGTGCAATACGCAACTTCCAATAAGCCATTAGGTCCGTACACCTATAAAGGAACCATACTTAAAACATCGTCCGACGGAACCGTTCACGGACCGGGTCACCATAGTATTCTACAAGAAGGTAACGATTATTACATCGTATATCATCGCCATGACAATCCGCATTCTACACGCGGATTCCATCGCCAGCTATGTATTGATAAACTTACATTCAATGATGATAGAAGCATTCAGCCTATTGAGGGCACACACAAGGGTATAGGCTTATTAGCTTCAAGTTCTGTACAGTCAAAAAATCTGGCTTACCGCAAGCCTGTCAAAGCATCTTCATATTATGACAAGAACTTTTTGCCTGAATATGCGGTTGACGATAATAACGGTACATTATGGCGTCCACGCACCATGGGGCAGGGATGGATTGAAATTGACCTACAAAAGACTGAAACCATCAAAACCATTTGGACGCAATTTGAATATGGAACTTCTTATTACCAATATGTAATAGAAACTTCAACAGACGGAAAGAAATGGACCATATTTGCTGACAAACGTAAAAACTATCTGGCTGGAAGTCCGATGGTTGATTTCGGCAACACAAAAGCTCGCTACATACGCCTCACCACAACCGGTACACAAAAAAATGGTTTTGCAGGTGCACTGTGGAACATCAAAGTTTTTGGAGATTACGAAACAGCTTCTCCCCAATTATGGGTAGGAGTGTCTGGTAGTGACTGGAGTGGTACAGCTTGGGAAAATAACGGAGGTATGCTGAATGGCCATTTCCAATTGACAAGTGGACAAGTTAGTCAAAAACGTATTGACGGACAGGAAGCCATTATCCTCCATCCGGGCACTACACTTGAGCTACACGCTCCGGTCATCAACCCTAATCAGCCCCATACAGCCTCTGTATGGGTTTACAAACAGAACAAATGGACCTCAGAAAACGCCGATAGATTCCTGAATAAAGGATGTATCAAAATCGAATCAGACAAAGAAAGCCTTATTCTTACCAACCTACGCTATTATAACTGGGAACTGGAAGAAATAGAGAAACAATATGATGCTACCACCGAACTGGTATGTGTGGAAGCGGCAAACCGAAACAAGAAAGGACTTGTTGTTTCACTTGATGCGAATCAGTTTGCAGCGGGCGATACCATAGGGTATATTCCCAATAATGGAATCGAAGGTGTGTTTGAAGCCCAAAATGCCCCTGTAATTGTAGAAAAAGTACAAGGAAAAAAAGCATTCCGGTTTAATGGCGAACAATACTTCCGCTCAAACTTCTCTCTGCCCACCACGCTTCATGATAATGCTTCTTATACACTGGAAGCATGGGTACTAAACCCAGAATTGGCAGAAAATGAATGTATAGCCGATTTTACCAGCAGCCATGATGAATTAGAAAAAATCATGTTAGTCAACGGAACAGAGCCCCGATGTGGCATAATGAATCACTACGGATGGTATGAAGACGTTGGATACAAAGAAGCTAAAACATTAGAAGGAAAATGGCAACACATTTATATCACCTTCGATGGACGTATAGAAAAGGTATATATAAACGGTCAGTTAATCAGCAATAAAGATATTAAAATAGGGATCAAACCAATACAATTCGTAACTTTAGGACGTAATGCTGAAGGAAACTGGGGATTCAGCGGCTATTTACATTCACTCAAGTTATGGGACGAATACATCCCTTACAAGAAAACAAAGTAGCAAAACAACAAGTAGACAAGGTTTTAAAATTCCGTGCCGATTATGTTCAAGACAGGAAGATTCAGACAACTTTGTCAACAAACCTAAAGAACGAACAAACTTAAGAACGAATAAACTTAAAAATCAAAACATATGAAGAAACTAATGATTTCTGCTATGCTCTTTTCGATGATATGCGGAGGAACACAAGCACAAAAAAAGGCTCAAGTACACGGTTATCCTATTGACCCTGTACCTTTTACTTCTGTTAAAGTTACGGATTCTTTTTGGGGACAACGCCTGAAAGCAAGCCGTGAAGTAACCATCCCGTTAGCATTCAGCAAATGCGAAGAAACCGGACGATATAAAAACTTCGAAATGGCAGCACACCCCAGCGAGTCGAATAAAGTAGAAGGTTTAGCTTTCGATGATACCGATGTATATAAAACAATCGAAGGAGCCAGCTATCTACTCCAAACCTATCCGGATAAACAACTAAAGAAATACATTGACAGTGTATTGGTTATTGTTGCCGCCGCCCAAGAACCAGATGGTTACTTATATACCATGCGCACCATGAATCCGAAACATCCTCATGAATGGGCTGGAAGCAAACGTTGGGAAAAAGTAGAAGATTTGAGTCATGAGTTTTATAACTTAGGACACATGGTTGAAGGTGCCATTGCGCATTATCAAGCTACCGGAAAAAGAAACTTCCTTGATATTGCCATCCGTTATGCCGACTGTGTCTGCCGGGAAATCGGTGACGGTCCTGACCAAGTTGTCCGCGTTCCGGGACATCAGATAGCAGAAATGGCATTAGCCAAACTATACCTGGTGACCGGAGAACAGAAATACCTCGACCAAGCCAAATTCTTCCTCGACAAACGTGGCTATACTTCACGCCGCGATGAATACAGCCAAGCCCACCTGCCGGTTATTGAACAGGATGAAGCCGTTGGACATGCTGTACGTGCTGCATACATGTATGCAGGTATGGCAGACGTAGCCGCACTTACTGGAGATACGGCTTACATTCATGCCATTGACCGCATTTGGGACAACATTGTAACCAAGAAACTCTATATCACCGGAGGGATCGGAGCAACCAACAACGGAGAGGCTTTCGGAAAGAACTATGAATTGCCTAACATGTCAGCTTATTGTGAGACCTGTGCGGCTATCGGTAATGTATATGTAAACTACCGCTTGTTCTTGCTACATGGCGACTCTAAATATTACGATGTACTTGAGCGCACACTCTATAACGGATTGATTTCCGGTGTTTCACTTGATGGAGGCGGATTCTTTTATCCGAACCCATTAGAGTCGATGGGACAACACCAACGTCAGCCTTGGTTTGGATGTGCTTGCTGTCCTTCAAATATCTGTCGCTTCATCCCTTCACTTCCGGGTTATGTATATGCCGTAAAAGATAAAGACGTATATGTAAACCTTTTCATGGCTAACGATGCAACCTTGCAAGTGAACGGCAAGAAAGTTACTTTGAAACAAACTACTTCTTATCCATGGAACGGAGATGTAAACATATTGGTTGACCGCAACTCAGCCGGACAGTTTGCCATGAAAATCCGTATCCCGGGATGGGTACAAAACCAAGTGGTTCCAAGCGACCTTTATACTTATACAGACGGAGTACGTCCTAAATACAACGTGAAAGTAAACGGCGAAGAAGTAAAAGCCGATTTGCAGCAAGGTTATTTCACCATTGACCGCAAATGGAAAAAGGGTGACAAGGTAGAAGTTCACTTCGACATGAATGTACGTACCGTAAAGGCAAACAGCAAGGTAGAAGCCGATCGCGGACGCATTGCCATCGAAAGAGGTCCGGTGGTATACTGTGCAGAATGGCCGGACAATAACTTCGACGTATTGAGCGTATTGATGAACCGTACTCCCAAGTTTGAAGTGGTCAGCAGAAAAGACTTGCTCTATGGTCTCAACCAAATCAAGACACAGGCACAAACCTTGGAATATGACGAGAGCGGTCGCCTTACCACAAAAGATCAGACTTTAACCTTGATTCCTTATTACGCATGGGCACACCGTGGTTCAGGAAACATGGCTGTATGGCTTCCTAACGAAGTAAGTGCAACCCGTCCGGCTACGATTCCCACCCTTGCCTCTAAGAGTAAAGTCGACGCATCACATAAAGTAACCTCTTTACGTTCCATTACCGACGGACTGGTTCCGAAAGACGAGAACGACCGCACAGCTCCCTATTACCACTGGTGGCCAAAAGAGGGAACAACCGAATGGATTTCATATGAATTCCCGGAAGAAATGACTGTTTCAAGTTCTACGGTTTACTGGTATGATGATGCTCCATGGGGAGGATGCCGTGTTCCGAAGTCTTGGAAAATCTACTATAAAGATGCTGCCGGCAAATGGGTACCTGTACAAAATCTGAACGAATACGGTGTAAAGAAGGGCAATCCGAATATCGTAGATTTTGAACCGGTAAAAACAACCGCTGTCAAGCTGGAAGTAGTACAGCCTGACAAGAACTCTTCCGGCTTGTTTGAATGGGAAGTAAAATAATCCGATTTCATGACAGACAAACAAACTCCTACTCATGAAAAATAATCTGTTATTAACCGCCATGCTGCTCACAGGAAGTGCAGTACTGGCACAAGGAACTGTGGACGATTATAACCGTGCATACGAATTGCGTGAGAAGTATAATGCTTCTCACGTATTTTACAGCAATGTTTCACCACGCTGGGTTGAAGGTAGTGCCAACTTTTGGTACGTGCGCAATACTCCGGAAGGAGCAGAATATGTAAAAGTAGATGCCGAAAAACAAAAACGGACTACCCTCTTCAATCAAAAGAAGTTTTCGGAAGCCCTTTACGAACAAACCGGGAGAGACATCAACCCGATGAAGCTTCCGCTTCAGCGTTGTAGCGTCACTGCCGGAATGGATACCTTACGCTTCGCTTTCGACGGAAAGCTGTGGTGCTTCGACATCCACCGCAACAAGCTGACTGCAGAAGAAACGGTTCCAGCTCCCCGCCCACAGCGTCACTGGATGGAAGTAGATGATGAGAAAGGAGGAAATCCTGTTACCTCACCCGACGGCAAATACACTGCCTTCATTAAAAATGACAACATCTATGTCCGAGAAAATGCAACTGGCAAAGAAAAGCAGTTAAGTCAGGATGGAACATTAAGCAACTATTATTCGTCGTACATCTATTGGTCGCCCGACTCAAAGCATGTAGCAGCCTGCCGCATCCGTCCGGTGGAGAAACGGTATGTTTATTATATTGAATCTTCTCCTGCCGACCAGCTGCAACCCAAGCTCCACAAGCAAGAGTATGCCAAACCGGGAGATGAACTGACATTCAAAGTTCCTTGCATCTTTGGTGTGGAAGACGGAAAGCGCCTCATCCCCTCAACCGCTCTGTTCAGCCATCAGTATGAACTTTCAGCCCCCATGTGGAACAAAGACGGAAAAGGTATTACATTTGAATACAACGAACGGGGGCACAAGGTGTACCGTGTACTGGAGATGTCGACAACCGACGGAAAGGTACGCCCGCTTATCGAGGAGAAAGAAGAAAAGTATATCAACTATCCACGTATCTTCCGCCATTACATGAGCGACGGCAAGCGCATCATCTGGTCAAGTGAACGTGACAATTACAATCACCTGTACATGTACGACCGGGCTACCGGATGCCCCACGCATCAGATTACCAAAGGAGAATGGTACGTACGCGGTGTACAATACGTAGATGAAGCCAACCAGCAGATTTATTTCTCTGCCAACGGCATGAACAAGAACGAAGACCCCTATCTGATTCACTATTACCGTATCGGCTTCGACGGAAAGGGACTGACTTTCCTTACGCCTGAAGAAGGTATGCACAGTGCATGGTATTCGTCCGACTATAAGTACTTGGTGGATGTATACTCCAAAGTTGACCAGGCACCGGTGGCCGTACTCCGCGATGCACGCGACGGAAAAATCATCATGCCGCTGGAGAGAGCCGATATCTCTCGCCTTACTGCCAACGGATGGAAAGCGCCCGAAGTATTCACAGCAAAAGGACGCGACGGGAAAACCGATATGTGGGGCGTAATCTACCGCCCGTCGAACTTTGATCCGACAAAGAAATATCCGGTTATCGAATACATCTACTCCGGACCGGGCGACCAGTATGTTCCGAAGACCTTCTCGTCGTATAACTGGTGGATGACCTCGCTTGCCGAACTGGGCTTCATCGTAGTACAGGTGGACGGTATGACCACTTCTTTCCGTTCGAAAGAATTTGAAGAAGTATGTTACAAGAATCTGAAAGATGCCGGACTGCCCGACCATATCGCTTGGATTAAGGCTGCCGCACAGAAATATCCGTACATGGATATTGATCGCGTAGGTATCTTCGGCTGTTCAGCCGGAGGACAGGAATCGACAGGCGCAGTGTTGTTCCATCCGGAGTTCTACAAGGCTGCCTATTCTGCCTGCGGATGTCATGACAACCGCATGGACAAAATCTGGTGGAACGAATTATGGATGGGTTATCCGATAGACGAGTCATACAAAGCTTGTTCGAATGTGGAAAATGCGCACTTGCTCACCCGTCCGCTCATGCTGGTGGTGGGTGAAATGGATGACAATGTAGACCCGGCCTCAACCATGCAGGTGGTCAATGCTTTAATCAAAGCCAACAAGGACTTTGAATTGGTTGTGATTCCGGGAGCTCATCACACCATGGGTGAAGACTTCGGTGAACATAAACGCTATGATTTCTTTGTACGGAACTTATTAGGTGTTACTCCTCCTGCATGGGATAAAGTAAAAACCGGAAAATAAGCCTCAACTGGTTTAAATTGAAAAGTCCACAGATAAATGCAAGTTTTATTATAGGAACATTCAGTGCTTTGTCCGGGAAAAATAAAAGAATTCTCCTCCACCTGAATGTACAGCTGTCAAGCTTTGTACTACAGATGGAGGAAATTTATTTAGATAGACACGAGCAAAGTTAAAACCTCACTCACTAAGTTGTCGAACGAACTTCCCCTTGGGAGTATGAAGGTAAATGGGAGGAACTCCCTCGTATGTCCATTCTTCCTTGTTGTTCCCTTTCGTTACAATAACCTTAAAATTACCTTCGTCAACCCTGTACGAGTAACCAGAAGTCTTTGTTATTTCATAAATCACTCCGTTCATATCTTCTTTGAACTGTTCAAATGTTCCATCTGATTCAAACTTAATAACCTCATATTTAGAATAAGAGGTATCTAACGCCTGCTTCCACAAGGTATTCGAAAAGAAGTCTTGCGGAACTTCATCGCCGTCATTACAAGAAGCAAACACTAACGGAAGGCAAAGAGCTAATGATAAAACGATTTTTTTCATATGTTCAAATATTTAAATGTCTAATCTGTATAATAATCATGTTCCCAACGTTCTTCCCATTTCCCATTAGGGTCACCAGTTCTTTTATGCAATAATGGCTCCACTACTGCATCTGTACGATTCACATTACGTATTTCCACTTTTGGTTTAACAGTTTGGGAATATACGATTTGTTTACCCTCATATATACCTTTAAATTTTATTGTTAATTTAACTTTAGCAAGGTAATTATCGGGAATATTAAAGCTGGGTTTTATATATTTCTCCCTAGTCAACTGTTCCGTTATGTATTTTTTATCATTAGATGAAAACGTAAATTGTGGATTTCCTGCATCCTGAAATTGAAACTCTGCATAGTTTTCTGCAAGCCAGAATTGAGTATCAATGTCTTCAAATAAAGTTTTTTTCACACTTTCAGTCCACTCATTAGTCAAAGAAGTCTCATAAATACATTTTTTTAAATACTGATTAGGGTATCTGTTTTCAGTACCTTTATATTTAGTTACAACATAAAAAGAAGTAGCAACCTCATAGCTCTCTATGTATTCTAATATTTCCGGATTAATAACAATATCGTCTTTATCAAGTAGAGAAAAAGAAGCACCCCTATGATAATCCGCAACATAACAATAAATATTAGAAGGAAGAGAAGTCGGAGTTGGTACATTGTAAAACTCTCCTGTTAAAACATCATCTAGTTTAACTGTAGGAAGTTTTTTAATATTCCATACTCCCAACTGTTTATCATAATGGGGGAGCACCTGATTATTACCATTAGAAGATGCCCCAGGCATTAATATATTTTGCAATGATGGGATAGCTGCAGATTGCACACTATTTATGCTTCCATTGAAATCGACCTTACCCTCTGAGGTTAGCTCTATGGTACTTTTTTTCTCATCTACCTTATTAAATTTTGCAATAAAAGAGCCAAAAAGATTACCTATACCCTTGGTAACGATTCCACTGACCAAGCTTCCTATAACACCTCTTGTCTTTTCGTCTTTCTTCCCTCTTATTCCATTATCCCATGCTTTCTGCGCTGCATTTCCAGCAGCTTCGCCACCTACCTCAATAAGCCAATTTAAAGGATTACTGACACTGGTTGTAGTGACAGTCCCATTGGTTTCCATATTGAGAATACCATTCAGAGTTATTGTTTTTATATTTTGGTCATAAAAACCTATATGCAAATATTCTGGAGAACTAATTGGATCATATGCCAATAATACATCAAAACAATTCCAACCCAATCCGGTAGCTTTATTCTCAAAAGTTGTTAAGTTTGTACGAGTTATTTCTTGAATGCTAGGAGCTTCTTCTATCGAAGGAGAATACAATTCTTTATTAAAATTAAAAATTCTTGTTGCTCTATCTGCTTTAAATTGAGCTATTGTTGCATTCCCAGTGGTAATAAAATCTTTATTATAATAAAAGACTCTCAACTTACCCAAAATTACATTATAATATATAATAAAGTTTTTCCCCCCTTCTGCATTTTCCTGAGTATCAGAACAGAAATTATAAAGAAGTTCCCAGCCATCTTCTCGCTTATAATCATTTAATATAAAATCAGGAATTGCTCCCTTGCTTCCGTTATACCATGGTAATGTTACATTCCCAATTTTATTTATAGCGATTAAAGAGGTGTCTTCCCAATCAATATATGGGGTTAAATGCGGAGTCACATTGCGCGAGTTTACAGACAATTGATTATTACATGAAGAAGTTACAATCGCGTTATCTTTCTTGCAAGAAATTAATGAAACCAATAGGCATCCGACAATGATAAATACTTGTTTTTCCATGTGAATAAAATTTAAAGTCCATAATTATAATTACATATTTAGTTTAAATCTTATATTTAGCATATAGCAAATCATACGGAAGAAAGTCTAGATTATTATCTATATCGAAAAATACTAATTATATTTATGATTATAAAAAAGTTGGTCCACATATCTCCTGTCTTTTATTCTTTTTTAACAATATCCCCCCCCCAAAAAAACAACAAGCACCTATCTTCGATTACTCTCCCACTAACTTATTTCATTCCATAAAAATCTCTTCGCAACAAACATTCATATTCAATAAACTAATTATTAACATAATCCTTATAGACAAGTTCACTTATTAAATCTTCTTATATAACAAAACGAAATGACAACAAGCTTTTTCTTTCAAAAATAAAGCGTTTTATCCGATAGTAATAAAGGAATCAGTCAAGCTATTCCTTTCACTTCTCAGCGAAGGAGAAAGCACAGACGGTCGCCCTCGCTTTCCGCCTCATCATACGTAAACCCTTCCCACTCAAACCGCTTCAACTCATCCGGACACTCTATCCGGTTTCTCAGAATAAAACGCGTCATTTCTCCGCGGCACATCTTGGCATAAACCGTCACCACAACCAACTTGCCGTTTTTCCAGGTATAAAACTCCGGCGTAACGACCCGCACTTCCCGGCACACCCGTTTCCAGTCAAACAAATCCTTC
Source organism: uncultured Bacteroides sp. (assembly GCA_900546645.1). GTDB lineage: Bacteria > Bacteroidota > Bacteroidia > Bacteroidales > Bacteroidaceae > Phocaeicola. Next base: position 27,484 of record URDR01000035.1, read on the forward strand.
ATTTCGCCACTTGCCAAATTCACCAGCACGCCTCCGTTCCGTTTTATCTCCCCGATAAAGAAATCGGTCAATAAGGGTTTCCAGTAATCAAACATCGTCACTCCTCCCCTCTCGGACAACTTCACATCGCCTTCCATCCGGTAGTTCCGAATCAAGTCGAGCGGACGGAGCAATCCATATAAAAACGAGGTTATCAACAGATGGTCTTGGGCATATGAGAAGTCTTCGGGAGTAAAATCTGCCGGATGGATGCGCTTGAACACCATTCCGGTATAAGAAAGCAAAGCTGGAAGTTGCTTTCCATCATCGGAAAGGAAATCATGATAGCGCATATAGTTTTCGGCTGCCAGTTTCTGATTAATCCGCAACACCTTACTTAAATCGTCTGCACCATATTGAGCCATATCTATGGCGTTTTGCTTGGCTTCTTCGGCAAAGTGGGGCTCCGACGTAAAAGGTACGTTCACCCGCGAACGGTCGGTCATAGTCTTGGCACATGAAATGAATGTTAGCATTGGTTTGAGTTTATAAGTTTGTAAGTTGTTGAGTTTATAAGTTGTTGGGTTTTTGAGTTTATAGGTTTTTAAGTTATTAAATCCCCTTTCGTTAAATCTCTTTACAAAGATACACTTCCCAATGGAATTTCACCAAGAATCGAATATCTTTGTCGGCATAACATATAAAAACCATACGAGTATGAAACTGATGAAATTAGGAAGCTTGCTGCTCATGCTATTGATAGCCGTGGGCGTAAAAGCACAAGAAGCAAGTACAGAGAAAGTGAAAATCGGTGACCCGATGCCAGCCATTACCCTTCACTCGGAAGTGTACGGTAAGGTTACTCCGGCAGACTTGAAAGGGAAAGTGGTATTGGTAAGTTTGTTTGCCACATGGTGTCCTCCGTGTCAGCTGGAGCTTGCTGATATTCAAAAATCTTTGTATCCCAAGTATAAAGCCAACAAAGACTTCAAGCTGCTGGTAATCGGCCGCGAACATACGGATGCCGACCTGACTAAATATAACAAGCGGAAGAATTTCTCTTTCCCTCTTTATCCCGACCCCAAGCGCAAAGTATTCTCGCTCTTTGCCGACCAGAGCATTCCACGTGCCTACCTGTTCGGAAAAGACGGCAAACTGATTTATACTTCTTCGGGCTACTCGAAAGAAGAATTTCAAGAGCTGATGAAAACCATTGAAGGGGCATTGTAAATCATCAAAAAAACGTCAAGACGTTCTGTTTCAAACGTCTTGACGTTTTTTTTAAATGCCTTGACGTTTTAATTCAAACGTCAAGGCGTATTTTCTTAGACTAATCAGCTTATTTATATTCCTGCCAGCTCTTTATCTGAATATCTTCCTGCTTCATCTTGCAGAATGCTTCAATAAATGCTTTTGCCAAACGGGCATTGGTCATCAACGGAATATTGTGATCAATCGCTCCACGACGGATACGGTATCCGTTAGTCAACTCGCGCTTCGTATGGTTCTTCGGAATGTTGACAATCAAATCGAACTTGTGGTCGGCAATCATCTTCATCACATTGTTCTCTGCATTCGGACGTTCATCCGGCCAGAATACCGGTGTGGTAGGAATGCCGTGCGAGTTCAAGAAGGCTGCCGTACCGGCTGTGGCATAAATATCATAGCCCTTACTGCTCAGCAACTGACTTGCATCGAGCAAATCAACCTTCGACTTAGTTGCACCTGAAGAGAAGAGTACCGATTTTTTCGGAATCTTATAACCGGTTGCAATCAACGCATTCAACAATGCCTCGCTGAAGTCATCACCCAAACAGCCTACTTCACCGGTTGATGACATGTCAACGCCCAATACCGGGTCGGCATTCTGCAGACGGGCAAACGAGAACTGAGAAGCTTTCACACCGATACGGTCAATATCGAATGCCGATTTATCGGGCTGTGAATAAGGAGCATCGAGCATGATGCGTGTAGCTGTTTCAATGAAATTGCGTTTCAATACTTTTGAAACGAACGGGAAGCTACGTGACGCACGAAGGTTACATTCAATTACTTTCACCTCGTTCTTGCGTGCAAGGAACTGGATGTTAAACGGACCGGAAATGTTCAGTTCTTTAGCAATCTGACGGCTTATCTTCTTAATCTGACGAGCGGTAGAGAAGTAAATCTGCTGCGCCGGGAATACCAGAGTTGCATCGCCCGAGTGAACACCGGCAAACTCTACGTGTTCTGAAATGGCATATTCTATCACCTCACCGTTTTGTGCCACCGCATCAAACTCGATTTCTTTGGTTTCCTGCATAAACTGAGAAACGACTACCGGATATTCTTTCGATACTTCGCTTGCCATCTGCAAGAAGCGTTCCAGCTCTTCCTGATCGTAGCACACGTTCATAGCGGCACCACTGAGCACGTACGACGGACGTACCAATACCGGATAACCCACCTTCTGAACGAATGCTTTCACATCGTCCAGGCTGGTAAGTTCCTGCCAAGCCGGCTGGTCGATGCCCAACTGGTCAAGCATAGCCGAGAACTTGTT